>JANXYV010000104.1 GCA_025355875.1 Prolixibacteraceae bacterium
TGTTGCAGAAAAAACAGCAAATGTTGCTGAAGCTAATGAAGTTGTTGAAGTTGCTCCAACAATGACAATTGTGAAAGACGAAGTCGAAGCACCACGGAAGCTGACACTCGATGAAAGGATTCAACGGGTGGAAGATTTGTCATTGTTAATTGACAGATGGAAAACGTTGAATGAATCACGGCGCAAGTTGCAAACTTTTCAGATTGGGGCTGATTCACTCAGTTCTGTGATCAGTTTGCGGGATTCAAATGGCAATGAGTTTAAAACTTCTAACTCAGCATTGATCACTTCTGTAATTGATGAAATGAAACGAACCCTGGATGTGAAAATCCGTGATGTTGAAGAGCAAATTTAACCTTTAACCAAGAGTGGAGGCTTACGCCTCCATTTTTTTGTTCGCTAACTCCTGGATTGTTTTAATTTAGAATTGGTCGGTGAGTGCGACGGTCGTTGAGTAGCGAAGCGTATCGAACCGTGCTCCCAAGTTAGCCTTTCGGCTTTTGGTTTCAGCTTATTGAGGTCATCTACCTGCCAGCCCGTTTTCAACATTTTTGCATTTTTGTTTTGGTCAATGTCCTGAGGTTTGTCAGTACCTCTTGTCTGAATAATGTATGGTTTTCGATTTGTTTCCTTCGTTAGCATAGCCTCAATTGGTACTATTTCAATGCCTATTCAAACACGATCAAAGCACTGACTGGCAACGACTCTAAAATAATCTCAGGGTTTACCTGAGTAACCTTTCCCAGTGTGGATTTTCTACGGTTGACAGAATATTGAACCGTTAGTCAAAAATTATCTACAAAGATTTATTCTTAGATGGAAGGAAACCCGTCAATGAATTTTCCCGGCATATCCTCATTCCCTATGGTCATTCCGGTATTCCAGTTCCTTCATTGCCACCCTTCATCAGAATAGTCATCATGCAGAAATTTTTTTTATAACTTAAAATTTAATATTATGACAACTTTTGAAAAGCATTACATCGGAAAAGGAACTAAGTTAGAAAACCTTGACATTATTAGAGTTGTATTACCAGCAGAGGGCCTTGATGCCGCAATGTTCGAAAAGAACGGAATTAAGTACCTCTCGTTTGAGGTGGCTAAACTGAAA
Organism: Prolixibacteraceae bacterium; assembly: GCA_025355875.1. GTDB lineage: Bacteria > Bacteroidota > Bacteroidia > Bacteroidales > Prolixibacteraceae > Aquipluma. Next base: position 1,111 of record JANXYV010000104.1, read on the forward strand.
GAAGCTGATAAATTCGGCAGAACTCACACCTGTTATTTCCAGACCAAGGTTTACACTGACAATCCAGTTCAGGACGAACCAGTGGAACAAAAGAAGGCTAACAAAAAGAGTTCGAAAAAGCAGACTCAACCGGTTGAAGATGACCTTCCTTTTTAGCTTGAAATCTTAAAAAAGCCGAAAGGCTTTTTTAAATGTCTCACTTTGAAAAAGACATCAATTTAAAGTAAATTGCTGACTGAAAATAGGGTAGCTTTCTGATTAATAACTTTATATTTGATCACAAATTATTTTAGAAGTATAAATTATTGATAATTAAAAATTTTAAGCAATGACAAAAGCAGATATCGTAAAGGAAATAAGCCAAAACACTGGTATTGAAAAGGTAACCGTAGAAAAAGCTGTTGAATCTTTTATGGAAACAGTGAAAGATTCTTTAACTGGGGGAAATAACTTATATCTTCGAGGTTTCGGAAGTTTTATCGTAAAAAACAGAGCCGCGAAAACGGCAAGAAATATTTCGAAAAATACTACTATGATTATTGCTGCGCATAACATTCCTTCTTTTAAACCAGCCAAAGAATTTGTTGCTCTGGTTAAAGAAAAAGTGAAATAAGAATTTAGAATCGGGGCTAAAGGCCAGCGATTGCAGAACGTCCGGCTCTCTCATTTCAAGCTCACGTCCGTTCCCGCTATCCTGATAAGGGATAGCTGCACTCCGTGCTACTTCAGTCGTTCACCAAACAATCTTCATCGCACCGGGCGTAAGTTCTGGATTAACTCCCTGAATCAGTTAATCCAGAACACACGCTTTACCATTTTTCAGGACCGCCCAAACATAGTACTTTTGATTCATTTTCCTTTAAGATCATTCTTAGGATACTTTCATAATTCCATCTCATTTTCCTTATCAAAAACTAGACTTCGAATTGAGGCTGTTAAAATCTCCTTCATAAATTTCAATTAACAATAATGCTTTATATTTTTTCTTGTTGTATATTGCAAGACTAAGAAAACTGCCTGATGCCACCTAAATGATTGAAAAAAAAACCTTATCAGAACGTGATATTTGCACCAAGTATATCACTCCTGCACTGGAAAAAGCAGGTTGGGATATGCAATTGCAGGTATTAGAGGAAGTTTCATTTACTGATGGGAAAATATACGTCAGAGGAAAATTTACCGCTAGGAGCCTGTCGGACTTCATTTTGACAAAATCAGTATTTTTTGCATTTTAAATCCTATAGAGATAGTCCATGATCGTTTGGCGTTGAAACTTGGTTCTCTTTTCGGTATAACAATCAATTTCAGGTCGATTTCAGTGGC
>JANXYV010000125.1 GCA_025355875.1 Prolixibacteraceae bacterium
CAAGAGTAAGGATCAAGGCTATATTTAACAAGCTTTTACAATTGTTAAAAAGTCGAGCGTACACCCGTAAGTGAGCATTATAATTTCTGCCTGTGATGCCAAATCTTCTGCAAAGCCAGTAAAATTCATTTTGGAATTTGATTCTGTTGTTCCTTTATTTTCAAGCACTTGTATAAAAATAATTCGGAAAACGATTTTTGAAGCTGAAGGGTTCAAAAAATGGCAGAAACAACTACTTTTCATTTATCAGATCCAACTTAAAACAGACATAAAAACCTATTTTGTGCCCTGTTTGTGACCCAAAAAATAAAAAACCTCTTAACTTTCAGTGAGTTAAGAGGCTTTAAAGTACCCGAAGCCGGAATCGAACCGGCACGATATTGCTATCACTGGATTTTGAGTCCAGCGCGTCTACCAATTCCGCCATTCGGGCTTATTTGTAAACAGGCTGCAAAAATAATGGAAAATTCCTTTGCGCAAAAGATTTTACCCATTATTTGCCAATAAGTTGTAAGCTTCTGATTTGATTGAACTTCGCAGAATATACGATCAATCATAAGCAAAATTCATAATTTTTATACCTTTAGCCTGAATCTCAAAACCAATGCTTTAACCCACGAACCTATGGATGAGAACGAAGATAAAGAATTGTACCAAAAACTTAAACTTGGAGACGAACGCGCATTTCAGGTCATATTCCGGAAATACTATCCGGCGATGTGTTCGTTTGCTTACCAATTCCTGAAAGACAGCGAACTTGCAGAGGAGACTGTTCAGGATATGTTCGTCAGGATCTGGGAAAAGCGCGAGTTGTTAACTATCGAAACATCCGTCAGACATTATCTATTCCGGTCGATCCGGAATCATTGCCTCAATCAGATTCAGCACGAAAAAATTAAACATAAGTATGCCGGTATGGTGCTCGAAAACAGTGCACAGGAAATCAATCCCGAAGATTTTTATATCGAAGTTGATCTTGCCAGACGCATCGAACAAAGCATCGGTTCACTACCGCCCAAACGGCAGGAGATCTTCCGGCTCAGTCGAGAACAAGGTTTGAAATACAAGGAAATAGCTGAAGTTCTAAATATTTCGGTAAAGACCGTTGAAGCACAAATGGGTTTGGCGCTAAAACATTTGCGCGATGAACTAAAGGATTTTAGCAATCACTTTATGACCTTATTGGTCATTTTATACAAATCGCGATTTGCGAATAAGGGTTAATCAATTGCTTAAATGTCATATGAACGTATGAAGACAAAACATCACATAGAAGATCAGGATTGGGAAGTACTCGCCAAATCAATTTACGACAAAAAACCGGCAGCTGAAACCGACCAAGTTCCAGCTGCCATGGAAAGCTTCTCGCCTGCTGAAAAAAAACAAATTCAGGAAATGGCCAGACAGGTCGATTTGTTTTTTGAACAGAAAAAATATCCGTCGGAACAAGCCTGGAACAAGGTGAACAGGCGCATTTCCGAACAAAAATCCACGCGAAAGAGTACCATCAGGAACCTAATCCATCATCCAATTTTCAGGATGGCGGCGGCAATTCTCTTTGCAGCGATGCTGCTGGTTTCGGGATATGAAGTTTATTACCGGTCGTCGGGCAAACAGATGCTTGAAATTGCGACAACCAATCAGATCCTGAAAACATTTGCCCTTCCCGACGGAACCCTGGTCAGCCTGAACAATGATACCAAAATAAGCTATCCGGCTGTTTTTACCGGAAATATCCGCGAGGTTTCCATCGAAGGCGAAGCTTTTTTTCAGGTAAAACCAAATAAAGAAAAACCATTTATTATCCATGCAGGAAATGCACAGATTAAAGTTCTTGGTACCAGCTTTAATGTAAATGCTTATCCAGCAGCAAAATCGGTCGAGGTAATTGTTGAAACCGGCAAAGTTCAGGTTTTAAACAAAATATCCGGAACCAACGAACTCATCCTGACCCCGGGCGAAAAAGGAACTTTGGTTTATTCCGGCAATTCCTTGCTGAAATCGACCAACCAAGATCCAAATTTTCAGGCCTGGAAAACCCGAAACCTGATTTTTAAGGCAACTTCGCTTTCCGAAGTCATTAGAAATCTGGAAAAGGTTTATAAAGTAAACATACGCTTAGCCGATCCCCGGCTAAATGAACTTCTCCTGACTGCTCAATTCAACGACTATCCCCTCGATTTTATCCTGAAAGTGATTGAAACAACGTTCGATATTGAGGCTAGTGTGGTCGATGGGCAGTATATTTTAAAAGCACGATCTTAAAATTTAAGATGAATAAGCCATGAAAACAATTCGAATAAAACCCTATCTATTAAGTATTCTGATCTTGACTCTGTTGCAAACAGTGCCAAATCACACATACAGTCAGATCCAAACCCCAAAAGAAACCGACCAGGGAACGCAGAAAAAGGTTGAACAGGGATCGAAAGAGGACCAGACTCCAAATATCCTCAATCAGAACATCAGTATTTATGCTGAAAACGAGCCGCTTTCTACAGTAATTAAACGTATTTGCGATTATCTGAAACTGGACTATACTTATAATTCGCAGATGTTGGATGGGAAAAAAATCAACCTGAACGTATCGAACAAGTCCATCAAGTATGTATTGGATCAGTTGATGAAAGACTTCTATCTTCTGTTTGAAATTCAGGACAATGTTTTGGTTGTACGTGATTATGTGCCACTGGATAAGAGTATTACTTATAACCAAAAAATACAGAACTACGCTAATCAGAGCGGCTTTATCTTCAATAATCCAAAGAAAAAGTCGATCACAATCAAGTTCAAAACATCCAGCAACCTTATCATCATTCCGGTAGCCATCAATAAATCTGACACCCTGAATTTCATTCTGGACACTGGGGTCAAATACCCGATCATTACTGAGCTTCCATTTGTAAACAAGCTAAACTTAAATTATCTCCAACCCATTAACGTGAAGGGACTCGGAGAAGGAGAACAGCTTACCGCATACAAATCGGGAAACAATACCATCAATATCAACGGCATGGTGGCTTTTAATCAGGAAATTCATATGATCATCAACGAGAATTTTCAGATTTCACACATCCTGGGAATCCCGGTCCATGGTTTAATCGGATTCAACCTGTTTAAGGATTACGTCGTTAAAATTGATTACGAAGAACATACGATAACCTTAATAAAACCTGAATATTTCAGCTATAAAGAAAGGAGTAAAGATATTGTCCTTCCGATTATTTTTGAGCAAAACAAACCTTTTGTAACCACCAATATCGTGACTGATAAAAACGAGGATGTTCCGGTAAAGCTATTGGTGGATACCGGTGCCAGCGATGCTCTTTGGCTATCGCCTCATTCCGACAGCCGCATATCGCTCCCTGAGAACAGTGTCGAAACTTTTCTGGGCCGCGGATTGAATGGCGATTTGTTTGGGAAAAAAGGCCGTATAGGGGCAATTTGGGTTGGTCCGCTGGTTTTGTACGAACCGATCGTAGCCTTCCCTGATAATGACTTGGTTGATCAGTTGATCGGCGACAACAAACGTAATGGAACACTCGGAGCAGAAATCCTGCGGCGTTTTTTCGTTACAATGGATTATCCAAATAAACGACTTATCCTCCGGCCAAACAGCAACCTGAAAGATGAGTTCAATTACAACATGAGTGGTATGGAAGTTACCAATCCGATGCCCGGAATACCAATCTTCCTGGTCAGCAATATCCGGATGAATTCTCCGGCCTATTATGCCGGAATTCAGGAAAACGACCAGATTATTGCATTAAATAACGCCAGCCACAAGTCCTTAACTTTAAATGATATAAATTTACTGTTCCAAAGTCAGGAAGATAAACGTGTAAAAATGACTATTCTTCGGAACGGGGAACAGATTAAAACAGAATTCTTCCTGAAGAAAATGTTTTAAAATGAAACCAGCCTGCGGAGTTTTCCTTCTTGTTTTCCTTTTGTCGCTCAGGATTGCCTGTGCACAAGAGGAAAACAGTTCCGTGCTGGATAAAAAAATCAAACTCGAAATTCAAAACCAGTCCATTACATCCATTCTTGATTCGATTTCATCCCAGGCACACGTTTTTTTTTCGTACGATGCGATACTGATCGAAGCCGATAAAAAAACCAACCTTTCGGTTGCCGGAGTGCGCCTTGCCGAGACACTTGATACACTTCTGCATGCAAGGTTTGAATATCAGGTACTTGGCGATCAGATTATCATTGCCAAACATGTTGAATCCAAACCCCAAATTGAATCCAGGGACGAAAAAGCAAAGACAATTAGGTTTCTGGGTCGGGTCATCGATCGGGAGGAAAAGGAAGTTTTACCCTTCACCAGTATTTCTATTCTGCGCAGCCATATCGGGACCGTTTCGAACATGGACGGAGATTTCGAACTGAAAATCCCGGAACCGATGAACCGCGATACGATCGTCTTTTCGCACATTGGCTACCGGCAATACAGGAAGCCAATCAGCGAAATTGCCGGCGACAGTTGCACCATATACCTTCAGCCAATTTCGGTACAGCTCAAAGAAATCAAAGTAATGGTGATCGATCCCGAGAATATTGTCGATAAAATCATTTCAAAGATATCATTGAATTATCCGCAAGATCCTGAACTCATGACCGCCTTTTACCGGGAAGTCCTGAAACAGGACACCAAATATATTGACATCGCGGAGGCAGTGGTTGAAATCAGAAAAACACCTTACGACAATTCGGCGGAAGATAAGGTGAAGGTGGTGAAAGGACGGCGAAGCCGCAATGTGCAGGCTTTTCAGTATGTCGATTTCAAAATTCAGGGCGGTCCGTATTACATTACCAAACTCGATGTGATCAAAACGATTGACAACTTTCTTGACCCTCAATTCCGGGATATCTACAAGTATTCGCTCGACGAAATTGTCGAGCTGGATGAACGCAGCACCTATGTCATCCGGTTTAAACCCAGGGAAAAAATAGATGATCCAAGCTATCAGGGCAAATTGTTTGTGGATATGTCAACTCTTGCGCTGGTTCAGGCTCAGTTCAGCCTGAGCCGGTCGGGCCTGAAATATGCAGAGCAATCGCTCATCAAAAAGAAGCCGAAAGATTATTTCGTGCGACCGTTAGTTGCCGATTACCAGGTGAGTTACCGGCGGGCAAACAATAAATGGCACCTTAGCATGGCCCAGACTTCCGTAAAATTCAAGGTGAAAAGCAAAAAAGAAAAGGTCAATTCAACGTTTCACACCGTTTCCGATTTACTGATCACCGATTTTACGCCCAATGCAGGACCTCACTTTAAAAGGGACGAAGTATTTAGCCCGAAAGACATCTTTACCGAAACCATCACAAGTTACGATAAAGACTTCTGGGGAAGTTACAACATTATCAAACCGACGGAAGAACTGCAGGAAGCGCTGCACAATTATTACCTGAAAAATGATTCCCTGTTCAGAGTAAACGAAAAGGAAAATCAGGTAAAGAATAAAAAATAACTTGAGCAACAGATTTAAGGATTTATACTTTGGAGGGAATTTAAAAAAAAGAGCGAAGACGAACACCCGAACTTTAGAATGGCTCTTTCGATTTTAACGTTTCTTCAATTCCAATTCTGAACTAGTATTTAACCATTCACCATTAATTCAAACATTCGCTTCGCCGCTTATTCAAATATACGGAATATTTTATTTTTTGTGATAAGCCGGAAGACATTTTTTACAGCCATCGTAATTCTTTTTCAACGCCCCTTCGAGCAGGAAATAGCCCCTCTGGTGAACTTCGTAGGTATCCATGATGGAATCGCAGCCTGCCTTATGAATTTCGTTGTTATTGATATTGACCACATATTTCGGAACCGGAAAAATGATCTCGCTTAATTCTTCAAAATGCGCATCAGCGGCCACGATGGCTTCCGAATCTGTGATTTCCAGCTTTTTGAGTTCAACCTTCATTGTCCATGGAATATCAGGCGGATCGATGTTTAAACCCGGTGTGACTGGCACTGAGCCGATGGAACCGGCCATTTTCGAAAGGTCGAAAGAGAATTTGGGTGAAACCACATAGGGCGGAATAGAATCAAGAATCTTCGTTTTATATTTGTCGACGAGCATATCGGCAATCTTCGCGGGCAATTTCAGGAAAATACAATCGGTTCCGATAAAATCGCTCAGCCTGAAATCGAAGTCGACAACTTTGCACTTTAGTACGCCTTCCTTTTCGTCTAAAACAATCTTTCCGGTACAACTCCTGATCCAAATGTTTTTAATAGGAACCCAAATATCGAAAACCTTGATTGTTTTCCGTTCCTTCATAATGGTAATATCGTCTTCCCAGGGAGTACATTCGTCAGGGATGAAACCTGAGGTATCTACTTTCAATTCATGTTCAACAGTAACGAACATCCGGAGTCGGACGATCAAATCAAAGCTAAGGTTGAGAATGGATACCAGATTACCTGCATGAATGTCAAAAGTTGGCATATTTCTGAAATCCACATCAATGGTGTAATCGAAATCACTTCCCAGATAGGAGACATTTTCATCGATGAATCCAAGACTCGCAAATTTAATGGTAGTTGATCCAATAAAATTAATGATATCAGTCAGAACGCCAAGCACATCATCTACCAGATCAATATGAAAAGTTTCTGTTTTCTGAAAGTTTTTAGGCAAGTTCGTATGCTCCCAGAAGAATTTGAATACTTTGTTCATTGCCATTTCCGAGACCGCAATACCTGCACTGCAATTCCGGGCAAAATCGGTTAACTGGGCTGCATCTCCTCCCGCATAGTGCATCAGGTTAAATGCAGCCACCATTGATTCGGAACTTACTGTTTTGAGTGCCATCAGTTGGATATTAAACTTGTTGGCCTCGATTTGGTTTGTATACGGCAAAAAGGTGTCAACCGAAGGCAGTGCTACTGCAAAATGGTTCTCTTTTTTTGCGAAATAGTCGTGAACAGCCTTTTCAATAAGGGGATTAATCACCAGGGTAATCGACTCGTCCAAGGTGTACTGAGTTTTGATGCGAAGTTCATTGACTATGCAGGTTTCAAACTTCAGGCAAAACTGGTCATTTTCATTCGAAATCGGAACAAGCACCGAACAGGCGAGATCAAATTTGAGTTCCAGTCCTTCCCAAAACCAGAAATAGCACCTGACATCAAACGAAACGCCAATTTGGTTATTTTCCTGAAAGTCGATAAATGGCTCGTAATTAAGTTTAAAGCGGTAATCCAGGTTCAGAAAGCGGCGCAAATCGGTGGGGATTTTGGCCAATTGTTCAGGCTTTATCCGGGTGCTCAGATCTTCATGCCCATTGAACGTAAAAAATCCATTATACAAAAGCGCTCCGGAAATCTGGCTTAGGAATTTCTCGTTGAGCAACAAAACGACATCATATCCTGCAGTTTTCATTTTTCTTGATTTGTCGGTTAATTAATATGATAGGCATTCAGGCAGGTCTTGCATGCAGTGTAATTTTCGCTCAATGCCTCATAAATGACGAAGTAACCAATCCGGTTTTCCGGATCAACATCGCCCACCTGAGGACATTCAAATTTGTGGATGATCTTCGATTTTTTATTGGCAATATATAGCGGGACAGCCACCGGCAAACTTTTTAATTCATTCACAATCAGGTTGGTTTGTATCGTGATTTCATCCGGGTTAATTTCGATTAACGAATCGCTGATTGTTCCGGTGAAACCATACACATTGACTTTCGAAAGAATTAATGAAGGCGACAGCACAATATCCGGGACCTTTTCGACGACCCGGTCCTTGATGAAGCTGATCAGTTTTTCAAGCATCCGCTGGGTCAGTCCACTGCCTTTATGTTTGAAATCAAGGGTAAAGTCGGCCTTTTTGAGCCGGATGACCAGGTTGTTGTCGTCATTAAAAACAAGTTGTCCTTCGGCATCGGTAATTTCAAGGTAAAAGGAATCCTTCAGGCTCAAAAGTTCCTTTCGTTCATTGATTGTTTTCAGATGGATATCGTCTTGCCAGGGTGTTATTTTATCCGGGACAAATGAACTGGTGTCGAGGTCGATTTGCTTGAAAACATCTGCGTTTACGGAGGCAAACAGATCAGTTTTCAGGACGAGTTTGCTCAGCTTCACCACATTTTGCCCGACGAATTCAAATTCGGGTTTTGAAGTAATTTGAACCGTTCCGCCATAATCAAGGACTACATTTTCGTAGCTGGTATCCGACTCAATGAAGCCAAGTGAAAGCACCCTCGTTGCCAGATCCACTCCTTTTTCGAGCGTGGCGTCAAAACCGATCGGAGTTTGTCCGTCAAATTTCCGGGTCTTGTTGAACGTGGTGTGATCCCACCAGAAGTTGAAAATTTCGGTTAACGTGTTTTTTTTAAGGCCAAAATAAAGTTCCTTCCCGTTTGTGTACCTTCCTGAAAGGCTTGCTGAAGGCGTATCAGCAAAGAAATTGATTCCCACTGCAAGAGTTTTTTTATCCAGAATTTTTACATCGACACGTGAAACCGGCAGTCTGGAAGCGGGATCATCTGGCATCATTGGTAATTCGAGGCTATGCAGAGCCATCGGAATATGGAAAACCTTTAAGGTATTCTTGAAATAATCGTTCAGTAAAATGGTGAATATTTCATTTAGTTTCTGAATGAAGTCCCGGTGCATCTGAATTTTGTCATTCAACTTCAGACTCAGAATCAACACCTCCCATATGCTGTATTTCAGGTTTTGTGTTCCCTGGTCGAATTCGGCGTGGGCTTTCACATTTAACTCAATGTCGAGGCAAACCGGAACCCCGGTTAGGATTACCAGGTTCAATTCGCCGGAAATACGGATACTCACTTCGTTGGCATCCAATAAATCAACAAAGGGTTCACTCTTCACCCGAAGCTTGTAGTTAATTTTAGTGAACCCAAGCAGTTCGTCAGGAACCCCATCGACAAAATTGTAAACTCCCTCAAATTTGATAAAGCCTTTGTAGTAAACCATTGCCAACGCTTTATTCAACAACTTTTCGTCCAGTTGGACCAGCATGTCGTAATTATTGGTTGCCATGTTTTGATACTTTATAATGGATTTTAGAAATAGTGGAACATTCAAATTCTGCTACAACTAAATTTACGACAATCTGAAATCAAAGTCAAGAAAAAGAATAGGTTAAGTTCGATTTAAAACTAAAAATTCCGTCACTATTGTCAGTGACGGAATTCCTGTCGTCAGGATAATGATTCCCAACGATTCCTGTTTGTAGAATTTCAGAAATGCGAACTTCTAATGAGGATGCCCAACCTTGTGGTACTCGGTGAGGTGGCGAATGATATCGCTGGTTTCGTTGATGAACGATCCATTCTCCAAAACCAAGACCGGGCAACTCTGATTGGCTTCACCGATCAGGTTTACAATGGCCTGCCGAGGACGGGAAAAGCTTACATATTTAACTTCCAATTCGTTCGAAAGCTGTGGATAATAGGAAATCAATCCTTCGAGCATAACACAATCGGGGCAAAAATACCTTTTACCCTCACCACGGCTGGTATCCTGAAAATCGGCTTTTAAAAGAAACAATTTTTTCATGATTGAATGTATTTGATGATAATGCGAAATTCTACTTTTTATTCAACAATCCAAGTTTTGACTTCGATTTTTATGAATCATTTCAGGCTCCGGATAGAATAAATCAGTACCGGATCAATCAGTTGCTGGCCTTTTACCTTTTGTGCCTGGATTTTGCGGACTACTTTCATCCCCCGGGTTACCTTTCCAAAAGCTGCAAATCCTTGCCCGTCAGGATTGCGTTTCCCGGCAAAATCCAGCTCCAGCTGATCGTGGATGCATATAAAAAAGCTGGATGTGGCTGAGTTGGGCGCGTCCCGGGCCATCGACAAGGTGCCGTTTCTGTGCCGAAGACCGGTTTGTCGGGTTGTTTCAATCGGCACCGGATCAAACTGTCTGGATTCGGGAACGTCACCGCCCTGAATCACTTCAATTTTGATTTTTCGGTCCTGTTCATTTTCAGGAGTGCAAACTCTGAAAAAGCTGGTTCCATCGTACATTTTTCCGTCGACATACTTCAGAAAATTGGAAACTGTCAGCGGGGCTTTTCCCGGATAAAGTTCAAGGTGGATATCACCCAGAGATGTTTTAATCAGGCATGATTTAGGTTTTCCTGCAAACGAATTCAGGAAAATGAGGAAGAAAAGAGGAAAAAGAAAAATATTCTTCATGGTGAATGAGCTTTAAATCAATTCATTTTCGGAAAATAAAAAAAGGCATAAGAAACAACTTTTCCTATGCCTCACCTTTTCAGGAAAATATTTTACAGAATACTGTCGACCTTTGCTATCAGTGTTGATTTTGGAGCAGCGCCAACATGTTTTTCAACGACAACGCCATCTTTGAAAAACAAAATTGTCGGGATGTTCCGGATTCCGAATTTGGAAGCAATTCCGGGATTACTATCCACGTCGACTTTCCCAACCACCAGCTTTCCGGCATAGTCTTCGGCCAATTCGTTTACAATCGGGCCAACCATGCGGCATGGGCCACACCATTCAGCCCAAAAATCTACCAGTACCGGTTTGTCTGATTGCAGAACCAATTCTTCAAAGTTTGAGTCATTAATTTCAAGCGCCATATATTTATATTTTTATGTGTGAATATTCGATCAAAACCGTAACACAATCACAAAATTAACCTAATTAATTTTAAAAGCAAGATCGTCGTGCTTTTCAAAGTAGGCCAGCAATTCGTCAGTGACTTCAATTCGTGTGTTCCTAGAAAACAGATTAACGACCATATTTGTTTCGAGGTCAAAAATATCGAACCGAAGCATCGATTTTCCTTTGCTGTCTTTCGTAAGCCGCTCCAAATCTGAAATGACCTCACCGGTAAGAGCTGTAAGCGGAATTTTTACGGTGATACTTTTAAAATATTTCTCACGGGTTTCTTCCATCATTTCGATCCGGTTGATCTTAAATTCGAGCTGATCGCCCCCATACCGGTTCTGTACCACGCCTTTAACCATCAGATAAAGACCAGGTTTGCAGTATTTTCCATATTCAACATAGTCCTTGGCGAAGAAAAAACATTTGTAGGAGTCGGTGTAATCAGTCAAAACAATCTGACTGTATGGTTTCCCAGTTTTACCAAAACTTTCGCGCGCTTCGGTAACCATTCCGATCAAGGTTAATTCCCTTCCTTTCAGCGCTTCCAGGTTGCTGTTCAGATCTTTAAAAGTTACATCTTTGGTTGCCAGGGTTGCAATTTCGACTTTAAACCGATCGAGCGGATGCGAAGTCAGGTACACGCCTACCAGACTTTTTTCCTTTTCGAGCAAGACCAGATCGACCCATTCTGGCACCACCACAGGTTCAGGTCTTTGAACCGATTGCGTCGACATCACTTCACCAAACAGTGATGGTTGCATGTTGCTGCTTTCATACTGCATTTTATTTCCGTAGCGGATCAGCTTTTCAATAAAAGTCAGATCATTATCATCCGGAGCAAAAAACTGGCTTCGGGTATGTTTTCGGAATGAATCAAAAGCTCCGGCTATAGCCAGTGCTTCGAGGTTCTTTTTATTGACCGACTGAAGGCTGACCCGTTCCACAAAATCGAAAATATCCTTAAAAGTTCCGCCTTTCCGGGCTTTGATGATGTCCATCACGGCTCCTTCGCCAACACCTTTCACCGCGGCCATTCCGAAGCGGATATTTCCGGCTTTGTTTACAGTAAACTTGGCATAACTTTCGCTGACGTCCGGCCCCAAAATATTCATCTTCATTCGTTTACATTCCTCCATCAATTTCGAAATTTCGGTGATGTTGCTGAGGTTCCGGCTCATGTTGGCGGCCATGAATTCAGCCGGATAATGCGCTTTCAGGTAGCCCGTCTGGTAAGCCACAGCCGCGTAACAAACCGAGTGCGATTTGTTGAACGCATAGCTGGCGAAGGCTTCCCAATCTTTCCAGATTTTGTCGGCCAACTTCTCCGGATCCTTGCTGCTGTCCTTGCAACCTTCCACAAACTTCTCATTATTCAGGCAGCCTAGCTGAAACTTTTCCTTCAGTTTGTTCATTGTTTCAATTTGCTTCTTCCCCATGGCCTTGCGAAGATTGTCGGAATCGCCACGGTTAAAGCCGCCCAAAGCCCGCGACTGAAGCATCACCTGTTCCTGATAAACCGTAATTCCATAAGTATCGTTCAGGAAGGGTTCCATCAGCGGACTTTCGTATTCAATCTTTTCCTGACCATGTTTTCGCTTGATGAACGACGGAATGTATTCCATTGGACCCGGCCGGTAAAGTGCGTTCATCGCCACCAGGTCTTCGAACCGGTTGGGTTTCAGGTTTCGGAGGTGCTTCTTCATTCCGGGAGACTCAAACTGGAATATGCCTGTGGTGTCGCCATTACTGAAAAGCTCCAGAGTAAGCGGATCGTTCTCCGGAAGATGATCCATGTCGATGGTAATTCCATGCGAAAGCTTGATGTTTTCAATGGTTTCCTTGATGATGGAAAGAGTTTTCAGTCCCAAAAAGTCCATTTTCAATAAACCGATCCCTTCCACATATTTCCCGTCGAATTGGGTGGTAAGCAGGTTTTCGTCGTCCTTGGAAAGCATCAATGGGATATGATCCGTCAAAGGATCCCGGCTGATCAAAACTCCGCATGCATGAACCCCAGTTTGCCGGACAGAACCTTCGAGCGTCTGGGCAAATTTCAGGGTAGTGCGGATCAGTTCGTTCGGCGATTTCAACTCTGCCTTCAGCTCCGGACTGTCTTTATATGCGGTAAAAAAATTCATTTTCGGCGCTTCCGGAACCAGCTTGGTCAGCCGGTCGGCTTCCGAGAGAGGAAGTTTAAGAACCCGTGCCACATCTTTGATAGCCATTTTGGTAGCCATGGTGCCGAAGGTGCAGATGTGTGCAACTTTATCTTTTCCGTACTTTTTAGTCACATAATCCAGCACTTTCTGGCGGCCGTCGTCGTCAAAATCAATATCCACGTCTGGCATCGAAATACGGTCGGGGTTCAGAAACCGCTCGAACAGCAAATTGTATTTCATCGGATCGATGTTGGTAATCCCGACGCAGTATGAAACCACCGAGCCGGCAGCCGATCCGCGACCCGGACCAACCAACACGTCCATCCGGCGGGCTTCGTTGATAAAGTCCTGTGTAATCAGGAAGTACCCCGGAAAACCCATCGTTTTGATTGTATTGAGTTCAAACTCAATCCTCTCAGTAATTTCGTCTGAAAATGGTTCTCCGTACCGGGGTTTCGCTCCCTCCCATGCAAGACTGGCAAGGTAGTCGGATTCGAATTTTACCCTGATTACCTTTTCATAACCACCCAGGCGTTTGAAAGCTTCCTCACCAAACTCTTCCAGCAGCATTTCCTCCGTAAACCGCTCAAAGTAATCTGATTCCTTTCCAAATTCTTCAGGAATGGGAAAAACGGGCATGATTGGTTGTGAATTCAACTCATACGATTCAATTTTATCCATAATTTCCTGAGTGTTTTCAAGCGCTTCAGGCACATCTGCAAAAAGTTGGTTCATTTCGGCAGTGGTTTTAAACCACTCCTGTTTGGTGTACCGCATCCGGGTAGCGTCGTCTAAATCTTTGCCAGTATTGAGGCAGATCAGCAGGTCGTGCGCATCGGCATCTTCCTCGTTGATAAAATGTATATCGTTGGTGCAAATCAGTTTTACCTTATGTTTTTTGGAAAGTTCAAGCATCTTTTCGTTCACCAAAACCTGGTTTTCGTATACATTTCGGCGCATTTCAGGAAGACTGGAAGGATGTCGCTGAAGTTCCAGGTAAAAATCTTCACCAAAAAGCGACTTGAACCACTGGATAGTGTCGTCGGCATCCTTCCAATGCCCGGCCATGATATGCTGCGGAATTTCGCCCCCCAGACAGGCTGATGAAACGATCAGTCCTTCATGGTAAAGTTCGAGCAATTCCTTATCTATTCTTGGTTTGTAGTAAAATCCTTCGGTATAGGCGGCCGAGACCAGTTTAAGCAGGTTGCGGTAGCCTACCAGGTTTTTGGCCAGCAAAATCAAATGATACCCGGAGCGGTCAACTTTTGCATCTTTCTTGCTGTGACGCGAGGTTTCTGCCACATAGGTTTCGCAACCAATGATGGGTTTGATCCCTTCCTTTTTGCAGATATCGTAGAATTCTTTGGAGCCAAACATGTTGCCGTGGTCGGTCAGAGCCAGGGCTTTCATGCCATCGCCTTTGGCTTTTGCAATCAGGCCTTTCACGCTGGCGGCACCATCGAGAATAGAGTATTGAGAGTGAACATGTAAATGTGTAAAAGGAATCATATCAATGGATTGGGTCAAATGATTTGTGTTGTGGAAACCACCACTTCAGGAAAGTAAAAATATCATTTTCAATGCCTGAAAAATGGATTGTTGATAAAATCTGGGAAGAAACTTCTCGTTGAAACTTTGGACACAAGAAACAGAACAGATTGACTCATTTACGATGGAAGTTGTTATATTTATCGAAAATAGTTCAACTTCAGGAACAATCGTTTTGACAAAACCCATTTACATATTCAGTGGACTTGGTGCAGACGAAAGAATATTTCATCGGTTGGACCTTTCCGGTTTCAGCACCCGTTTTATCCAGTGGGAAATACCACTGAAACGGGAAACAATTGAAAATTATGCCAGACGGCTCATGAATCAAATCACCACCGACCGACCTATTTTGGTCGGGCTTTCGTTTGGTGGTTTGATTGCCATTGAGATCGCAAAGCAAATCGAAACTGAGAAAATCATCCTCATTGCTTCAGCCAAGACCAGAAATGAAATCCCTTCTTTCTACCGGGGAGGAGGTAAACTAAAAATTCACAAGCTTTTGCCTACTCATTTCCTGAAAGAAAAGAATGTTTTGACTAACTTTATTTCCAGAGGTTCTTCCGACTCTGACCGGCAATTGATGAAATCCATTTTTGCCGGTACAAATCCGGTCTTTCTGCGATGGGCAATCGACCAGGTTGTTAACTGGTCGAATGAAACAATCCCTGAAAACACCACTCATATCCACGGAACCAAAGACCGGATATTGCCCTTCAGACAGGTCGCCTGCGATATTAAAATCGAGGATGGCGGGCATTTGCTGACTTTAAAAAACGCCGATGAAATTTCGTTGATTATGAGAAAAATCATTGGCTGAACAAGGAATACAAGGTCATTCAGGATAGTAAACTAAAACTTCAATTCATGCAACCCAAGGGATTTACCAACATCGATGAGTACATTGCCAGTTTTCCAAAGGAAACTCAGGTTCTTTTAGAGCAAATTCGAAAGACAATTAAAACAGCAGCACCGGAGGCAGAGGAGGTGATCAGTTACCAAATGCCTGCGTTTAGACAAAATGGTATCCTGGTCTATTTTGCGGCATACTCCAAACATATTGGATTTTATCCCACCGGTTCCGGGATAACCGCATTTAAAAATGAACTGGCCAATTACAAAGGAGGAAAGGGAACGATTCAGCTTCCGCTCGACCAGCCAATTCCGTTAGAACTGATATCCAAAATTGTGACATTCAGAGTAATTGAAAACATGAACAAGAAAAAACCAGAAAAAAAATGATCCGAATAAAACTGAAAAACATGAAAACATTTATTTTGCGACTTCTTTTTGTACTCCTGTTACCTGTAATTGGTCAGGCTCAAAGCAATCCTCAGGTAATTCCGTTATGGAAAAACGGAGCACCAGGCTTCGAAGACAGAAAGGACATTCCGGAAATGGCCCAGGATTATTGGGTACGGAACATCAACAATCCTTCCATCACGGTCTTTCTGCCACCCAAAGAGAAAGCAAACGGATGTGCAGTGATCGTTGCCCCAGGCGGAGGTTTCAGGGAGTTGGTCTATAATGCCGAAGGAAAGCAAGCAGCCGAATTTTTTAATTCGATAGGTGTGACCACTTTTGTTTTAAAATACCGGTTGCCCGGAGAAAAAAATTCTCCATACAGACCTGAAAACGTCCGCCAGGATGCCTATCGGGCTATAAGGATGGTTCGCAGCAGGGCAGATGAATTCAACATCGACTCTGAACGTATTGGAATACTTGGTTTTTCAGCGGGAGGTGCAGTAGTCATGATGGTTGCTTTTGAAAAAGGCGATGGAGATCCGAAAGCACTTGACCCAATCGACCGGGTGAACGGACGACCGGATTTTGAAATGATGGTTTATCCCGGAGGAAAAGTTCCTGAAAATATTACAGCCGATGCCCCGCCAGCCTTTCTGATCTGCGCCAACGACGATGAATACAACTGCGACGATGTGACAATTGAACTCCTGCAAAAATTCAGGCAACTGAATGTTCCGGTAGAAGCCATTTTTCTTTCGAAAGGGAAACATGCCTTCAACATGGGAAACCGTTCTGGCCTGAAAACAGTAAATACTTGGCCGAACCGAATGGCGGACTGGATGAGTGACAGCGGATTTCTTCTTCCTTTGAGCGAAAAAAAAGAAAAAATTCAGTGAACAAATTTGGTTAAAACCCAATGAAGTGATTTCCCGGGTTAAGAAAAATGTTTTGAAATCCAGACTATTGTACGATTTCCTTGCTCAATTCCCTGAAATGAAAATTCGTCCAATCTGTTACTTGTCCCCAGTCGTATTTTCGGGCAATTGAACGTTTAATTTCCTCCAGATTGAACTGCATGATTTTATTTAAATGTCTTTATTGTAACTTTTTTAATTCTGACCAGGAATGCTTACCTATGCTCTGGTATTTGCTCCGCGATAAGCTTTCAGGAGAAAACTGAAATGTCTACTTTTATGAAAACTTTGTTAAAATCTGAGTAGCACACAAAAAATAGGAAAATAGACACAGAAGCAAAATCGAATGAAAAGATAATCTCAAGCCTATGACTAGCCAATCGAACAGCAATCTCCGCATTGGAATGACCTTTATGGCGTCCATTTTCTTCGTTTTTGGTTTTATTACCAACTTTAACATAGCCATGAAAGATCAGGTGCAACTTGCCTTTGATCTTAAAGCCCTGTATCCGGGGTGGGAAAACTTTTTTGCCCAGCTGGTAAACGGAGTATTCTTTTTTGCCTACTTCTGTTTTAGCTTCGTTTGCGGAATGGTCATCCGGAAAATTGGCTATAAAAACGGTGTGATAGCTGGACTTGCGCTTGTGGCAGCCGGCAGCTATTTGTTCTTTCCGGCGGTTTCTGTTTTGTCATACCCGCTCTTTTTAGGAGCTATTTTCGTGATGGCCACCGGGGTCGTTTTTCTGCAAACTGCTGCCAATCCATATGTCGTTGCATTGGGTTCGCAGGAATCTGCTCCTGCGCGGCTCAATCTGACTCAGGCGCTAAACGGGGTTGCTACTACCATTGCCCCTTATCTGGCAGGCATTCTGGTGCTGGCCCCGGCTGTTTTGGCCTTGAAAAGCGGAGCTTCAGCTCAGGAGGCGGCCAACTTTGTTAAAATGCCATTTGTCATCATCGGATCAATCGTGGTTTTAATTGCAATTGGTATCCTGTTTATCAAATTGCCTGAAATATCTGGCAATGAAACGGTCGCCTCTATGTCGGCCCTGAAAAAACCACAGGTTTGGTTGGGTGCCATCGGCATTTTTTGCTATGTTGGAGCAGAGGTGGGCACGGCTTCGCAACTGAGCAGTTATATGATTAATCTGCTCGACATGGCGAAAGATGAAGCAGTAAAACTTACCGCAATCTATTGGGGCGGAAACATGATCGGCCGGTTTTTTGGTTCGGTTATGCTTGGGACATTACCGAAAACCCGGAAATATAAATATTCACTGTTCATTTCGATCTTTGCTTTTTTCGTAGGCTGGCTGATCTTCTCTGCCGGAGTGAAAGACGGGCAGTTCATTTTCGAATCAAAACCGGTATACGGATTGATCTTTTTTTCCATTGCTATGGTGAACTTCCTGCTGATGGTATTGGGAAAAGGGATTGCCAATGTCTCGCTGGGGATTTTCGGAGCGACCAACATGTTACTGGTTCTGGCCGGATTCTTGTTACCTCCTCAAATCGGAATATGGTGCCTTTTATCAGTCGGGTTCTTTAACTCGATCATGTTTCCGAATATCTTCTCGCTGGGAGTGCGCGACCTGGATCCGTCAGAAATGCCCATTGCATCGGGCACCATCAATACCCTGATCGTCGGCGGATCGGTTGTTCCAGTGGTCATGGGCGCCATCACCGATTCGGTCAGTTTAAAAGCCGCCCTACTGGTACCGGTTCTTTGTTACGGATATATCACATTTTTTGCGTTAAAAGGAAGCAAGATACGATAGTCAATCACAGATTAAAAATAGCTATTTCAATGACAACACTCCATCGACGAGACTTTATAAAAACAGCCGGACTGGCTTTCGGGAGCGTGTTGCTTTTCCCGTCGTGCCTGAAGCAAACCGGCAGTTATCGATTTTTTACTGCGGAAGAGGCACTCTGCGTCATCGCCCTCTGCGAACAAATCATTCCGAAAGATCAGTCGCCCGGGGCAACCGATGCCGGTGTTATTCATTACATCGACCGCCAGCTTTCCGGAGTATTTCAGTACGACCAGGAAACTTACCGGAATGGTATAAAAAACCTTCAGAATTATTGCCGGATAAAATCAGGAAAGAATTTCGAATCGCTCACCGCAATCGAACAAATCAAGGTGATGAAATTGATGGAATCCACTCAGATTGGCGAAAAAGACTGGTCACCAGGGCATCCTTCCGATTTCTTTAACCTGATACTTTCGCACACCATGCAGGGATTTTACGGATCTCCCATTCATGGAGGAAATAAAGATTTTATGAGCTTTGAAATGCTTCGTATCGACTATCCGCTGGTTATTGGACAAAACCGATATCGGACATAGTGGCCAGTCTCAGTAATTAATTAACAAATCAATCCTATAAAAATGAAAACTAAAAACCTGTTCTTTCAAGTTATTTTGGTGCTTTTTGTCCTGTTCATTTTTTCTTCCTGTGCCGAAGTACAACACATCGAATCCTGTAAAACCGGTCACACCTATGGTTTCTTTGGTGGATTGTGGCATGGAGTTATTGCTCCCTTTTCCTTTGTATGCAGCCTTTTTATGGATCATGTTGCAGTTTGGGCGGTCAACAACAATGGTGGCTGGTATTCTTTCGGATTCCTGATTGGCATTGGCGGCCTCGGATTTGGCGGAAGTAAAGCTTCCAGATAATCTCAGATTATTTGTGACTCAACTTATACTTTAAACTTTTGACTTGTCCTTTATGGCAAATAAACATGTAAATGCAATCGTAATCGGTGCAGGCGCCGGAGGTGGAATTGTAGCCAAGGAACTGGCCATCAACGGAATTTCTGTCGTACTCTTCGAGCGAGGCGAATGGCCAAACTATGATGAGCATCCAAACGACGAGCTGATCTCACAACGCACCGAAGTGTTGGGTTCTCCGTTTGGGCCTGATCATCTCAGGAATCCACGAGTGGTTACTTATAAAGGTGGTAGCAAGCAAATTGTTACTCCGATCCGCGGAGGATACAGCAACAATGCGGCCTGTGTCGGCTCCGGAACAGTAAGCTATGGAGCCATGGCCTGGCGTTTTATGGAAGAAGATTTCAAACTGAAAACTACCTATGGCTCCGTTGAAGGGTCAACTCTCGATGATTGGCCGATTTCTTACGAAGAACTTGAACCTTATTACGAAAAAGCAGAATGGGAAATCGGAGTTTCCGGTGACGATACTCAGAATCCTTTTGCTCCTCCGCGGAAGAAAAAGCAGCCGATGCCGCCTTTTGAGTACAACCAGGAAGCCAAAGTTTTGTACGAGGCTTCCAAAAGGCTTGGGTTACATCCTTTCCCAATTCCCATGCTCCGGAATTCGGTTCCTTACAACAATCGCGCGGGTTGCATCAGAAACCGCACCTGTTGCGGCTTTGCATGTCCGGTAGATGCCAAAAACGGAACTCAAAATACAGTAATTCCGATTGCCATCCAATCCGGAAACTGTGAACTGAGAACAGGCAGCAAAGTGGTTGAAATCATGATTGATGATCAAGGCAAGGCAACCGGAGTAAAATACTTCGACCAGAACGACAAACCGCAAATTCAGACGGCCGATTTGGTAGTTGTTTCCGGAGCAGCCATCGAAACTGCCCGGTTACTGCTGAATTCAAAATCAAAACTCTTCCAAAATGGAGCCGGAAATAATTTCGATTGGGTTGGTCGAAATCTAATGGGACATGCCTATACCGGAGCATACGGCCTATTCGATTACGATATTCTTGATTTTTCTGGACCTGGAGCAACAGTTGCCTGGTGCGATTTTAATCATCACAATCCGGGAATCATCGGCGGTGGACTCTTGGCCAACGAATTTAACCGGATGCCTTATTTGTATACCAACATTCGTCCTCCGCAATCAGCACGATGGGGAAAGGGCCACAAAGATTTTCAGCGAAGTATGTATCACCGGACAGCCCAGGTAGTCGGACCTATTCAGGAATTACCCATGTTTGAATCGCGGGTGACAGTCGATCCCGAAGTGAAAGATTTCTGGAGTATTCCGGTGGCTTCCATGTCAGGAGAACGTCATCATCTGGACCATGAACATTGCAAATTTCTTTCGTCAAAAGCCGAATCGATTCTGAAAGAAGCCGGGGCATACCAAACCTGGCAAAGCGTTGGCGGGCAAGGTGGTCCAAGTGGCGGGCAGCATCAAAACGGAACGGCCCGGATGGGAAACGACAAAAAAACTTCAGTAGTAAACAAATTCGGACAAGTACACGAGATTGACAATTTGTTTATTGCCGATGGAAGCATCATGCTCAATGGTGGCGGGTTCAATCCTGCTCTTACGATCATGGCGCTTGGCTTCTGGGTTGGCGGACACCTTGCGAAAAACTTCTCCGGAACGAAATTTAAATAAAATGGTCATTTGCTTAGCGTCAGTGATTGTCATTTGCTTCGCGGCGTATTGCAATTAATGACTATGAATGACCACTAATGACAATAAATTACCAACAATGACAACTGACGACAACACTGACAACTATTGAAACCTGATGTTTATGAACCTGAAAAAGATTACCCTGATAATTCTGATATCCTTTATCGGTCTGGCTTTCCTGTTTGGCGGATATTCCCAGTGGAATTCAGCCAATCCGGAGAAAACCTGTGGCAGCTGTCACGAAATCAGTCCAATGGTGGGACAATGGCAGAATTCGGCGCACCGTGAAATCCGATGTACAGAATGTCACGGAACGGCAATGAGCAATGGCTACCATAGCTTAAAAGAAAAAGCGAACATGGTCTTTACCCATGTCGGGAAAAATCCGGAACGTGAAAATGTTCGGATGACCGAAAAACAGGTTTTGGATCTTTCGGAGCGTTGCACCAAATGTCACCAGACGGAATACAAGAAGTGGATTTCGGGCGGACATTCGGCCCGATATGCCGACATTTTCATGAACGGTAAACACAACCAGATGGAAGCGCCTTACTGGGCTTGCCTGCGCTGCCATGGCATGTTTTACGACGGAAACATTAAAACTCTGCTTCAGAAACCAGAAAAACCCGACGGAGTTTGGAAGCTGAACGATATGAAAAAAGCGATGGATCCAACGATTCCCTGCCTTTCGTGCCATTCGGTGCATACCGATAACGACCCGCGGGGAAAAGCTGCCAGATATGATATTCCAAAAGAAATTTCATACGAAAGATCCGGAAGGAATCCAGTGAACAACTGGTATGTCAGAGACAGCCGGCAACATATCCGTACCGATAAACTGATGAAAATTGCGATGAATAATCACGGCGAACCGGTAAAAGTTTCGGATGATCCGGTGAATTCGCTTTGTATTCAATGCCATTCTCCCAATTTCAAGCACGAAACCGGCTCGCAGGACGACCACACTCCTACCGGAGTTCATGAGGGAATTTCCTGCAATGCATGTCATTCGCCACATTCGAACGATGCCAGTAAATCATGTAAAAATTGTCATCCGGCCATTTCAAACTGCAAGCTTGACGTGACCAAAATGAACACCAGTTTTGCCGATGAAAACAGTCCAAACGACATTCATTCGGTAAGTTGCGGGAGTTGCCACACGAATGTTCCGGAATTAAGGGAAAAAGTTCTCAAAAGGAAATCGAATTGATTCGGCAATAAAGGTCAAAAAAAACTACCGGCTTTCGACCGGTAGTTCAATCTGAGTTTCAGAATTCCTTATTTTTTGACTTCCATGTGTTCTATCAGTGGAATTTCGTCCGAAATTCTGGTACGGACAATATTTTCGAGGAAAAGCTCAATCTGGTAGAATTGAGCAGCCCTTATCGGTGAAAGTTCTTTGGAAACTTTCTTGAACGTTTTGTCCTGAAGTTTAATGAATGCAGAGGTATTTGCCAACGAAGCTTTTACGATCTGGGTTGCCTTTTCATTCGACATTTTCTCGTAATTCTCGGCATAATCTTTTATGTTTGCCACTCTTGATTTTCCAATTTCCTTCCGGGCAATTTCATATTCATCGTAAATTTTCCAGAATTTAACCGATTCAGCTTCGGTAAACTTCATGTGATCAGCAATCAATTGTTGTTTACTCATTCCATACATGCTCTGGAAGAGCGTTACTTCGTCGTTGCTGGACTGGGCCATCGATGCGACCGCAAACACCAGACAGATAGCTAAAAAGAAGATTTTTTTCATGATTGTTAACGAGTTTTGGGTTTATACTAATGAATTTGAAGAAGACTGTTTAATCCTTCCTTTAGCAAAGCTAAGTATAAAAAGTTGAATCAAAACATATGAATTGAGTGACTTTTCAGGATTTGGCAAAACCTGACAACATCAAAACAAAAAAAATGGAAATCCCGGAATGTACTTTCCTAAATCTTCACCAGCAGCTTTTTAAAGGCCGAGATCATGGCCTTTTCGATGACCGGAAATTCAATGAGTTCTTTGCCTACAAAAACAAACATCAGGACAGCCTGGAGGTTCTTATCGGCAAGGCCCGTGTAAAGACTGTGTTTGTTAAGCCGGTAGGCTTCGCGCATCCGACGTTTCAGGAGATTTCGCTTTACGGCACGTTTGAAATTCCGTTTCGAAACGGTAAAAGCTGACTGAACCGGATACGGCTCCGGAAATTCGGTTTTCAGGAATACCACTTTCAGCGGATAGACCAGAAAAGATTCTCCGGAGGTAAATAATTCCCCGATCAGTTTCTGGCTGCAAAGCCGCTCTGCTTTATGAAATGTGAATCCTTCCATCTGTCTAAAATACAACAAAAAAGGGGAAAACTGATTTCCCCTTTTTACTGTATGGTTTAATGATCGTATTTTTCCTTTTTCCTGATTACTATTGTCCTTTATTGTACTTCTTAATAAACTGCTCCAAAGCCATGGTCATCGATGGCGCTTCGGCCGTAGGAGCTTCAATATCCAGCCTCAATCCTGCCTCCACGACTGCTTTGGCAGTTGCCGGCCCAAAGCAGGCAATTTTGGTTTCTTCCTGTTCGAATTTAGGGAAATTCTGAATCAGGGATTGAATTCCGGAAGGGCTGAAAAACACGAGGATATCGTAGTTCACATTCTTCAGGTCCGACAGATCGCTGCTAACGGTATTGTAAATAATTGCCTTTGTATAAAAATACCCGGCCTTATCGAGCAGGGAAGTAATTTCAGGTTGACCAATTTGCGACAAGGGCAGAAGAAATTTTTCTTCCTTGTGCTTTTTCATCACATCAATCAGATCCTGAAATTTTCCAGCGCCATAAAAGATTTTCCGTTTACGGTAAACGATATACTTCTGAAGATAGAACGCCGTAGCTTCCGAATTGCAGAAGTATTTCATGGTATCCGGAACAGCAATCCGGAGTTCGGGACAAATTCTGAAAAAATGATCGATAGCAGTTCGGCTGGTAAATATAACCGCTGTATGATCAAGTATTTGAACTCTGGTTTGCCTGAATTCTTTGGCAGAAACGCTTTCTACCTGGATGAAAGGACGGAAATCAACCTGAACGTTATTTTTTTCGGCCAATTCGAAATAAGGAGATTTGGCTGTATCAGGTTTGGGCTGCGAGACTAATATTTTCTTGATCTTCAAGGTGGCTGCTTTTTAGTTAATTCTTATTTGAGGTTAATTCGATAAAAGAACATAAATGAGAATTAATGGTAAAAATTCAAGGGTACAAAGGTATAAAATCAAATATGAAATTGAAAAATGTTTTTTCAAGAAAATTTTTCCGCCACGAAGAAGAGACATCAGGTAAAAAATGGCAATGACAACAAGGCCTGCATAAAGTATTGGCTCAACCTGAGTTAAAGGGACAAAGGCAATTGTAGCCGTAACCGGCAACAGAAATAAACCTAGCACCCGATTATATACCGTCATACTGAACAGGTATTCCTGAACCTCTGCCTTACTTTCAGTTAAAATTCCGATGACATAGTAAACAATCTTTTTCGACAAAAAATAACCAAACACAATGCCCAGGCAGATCAGGTATGTATAATAAGACTTCGATGCCCCCAGGCTGATTTTGAAAGTGTTAAGAAACTGATAACCAAATAACCCCAAAACAAGGCTAAAAACCAGGTCAAGACGGAAGGAAGCATGGAACAGGTTAAAATACCGTTCGCGGAAGGATCGGGTAAAAGTTGAATAGTTAATCGTCGATTGAAGCAATTGGGCCAGGTACTTGTTGAATATAAGCCGTACGGAAGCAAAAAGAAGAAATGAAATGAGCAAAACACCGATCAGCCAGTCTGGATTTGTCCGGATTACCTTTTTCCCGGGGAAAACCACTTCCACCTTCTTCAGTACCGTATAAAGCGAATCGTATGGAAGCGGCTGGATCAGCTTGTTCTGATAATCGAAATCATTTTTCCAGACGGTTCTGAATTGCGACCATTCCTGTTTGTACCCAAAAACGATCAGGCTGTCGGGAGCAATATAGTTGGCATTTAACGAGTCAAGAACGGCCGAATCGAGCAGGTTAATTGTTTTTGAGGAAAGATCGTTTTGAAAGGCTTTAGTTTCCAAGACTGATTGTTTCAAATTCAGGTTTGAGCTTACCGTGTCTGATTTGAATGGATTCGATTGCATACTGCCCGCCAATTGTATAAGTTTGTGGCCGCAAAAGTAGTGATTAATAGCTTTTCTTATCCAGGATCGGCAGGCTAATTCAATAAATTTCAATTTCAATGACTACAGAACCAATTCAGATATATCAGGCGCCGATGCAGGGTTTCACCGATTTTTCCTATCGCAAGGTGATTTTCGAAACATTTGGTGGAATTGACAAATATTTCATTCCGTATCTTTCGTACGGCAAGGGCCACGAAATCAAAAAGTCGCAAATGAGGGAAGTTTTGCCTGAAAATAACCTTCAAATGCCGGTTGTTCCTCAGGTTCTGTTTTCTGACCAGACAGAACTATTTGACTTGATTTCCATTCTGGTTGATAGTGGTTATCCAGAAATCAATCTAAATCTGGGTTGTCCATATCCAATGGCAACCAACCGCGGACGGGGAGCGGCCTGGCTCGAAAAACCAGAGGCGCTGAACGAATTGCTCCAACAACTTTTCCGGAACAATTTTCCGGTCCGATTTTCGGTAAAAATGCGGGCCGGCATGACCAGTGATCATGATTGTAAAGCAATCTTTGATGTTTTGAACCAGTTCCCGATCCTGGAAATCATCTTTCATCCGCGCACAGCAGGCCAGATGTATGAAGGAAAGGCCAATCCATTGCTTTTTACGGAAGCTGTTTCGCTGGTGAAACATCCACTGGTGTACAACGGCGACTTATCTTCGGCAGTCCACTTTCAGGAGCTGAAGACAATGTTGCCCGAACAAAATAAATGGATGATCGGACGTGGTCTGCTTGTCAATCCTGCTTTGGCCGCACAATTGAAAGGAGAGGTTTTTGACTCCAAAATAGTAAGGAAAAAGCTGAAAGAATTCCACGAACATTTGCTCGAATCTTATTCAGCCCGCTTGCAGGGCGACAGCCATATCCTGATGAGAATGAACCAGTTCTGGACCTTTTTTAGTGAATCGTTCGAAAATCCGCACAAAGCCATGAAACTGGTAAAGAAATCAAGCAGTTTGCTAAAATATAATGCAGCGATAGTAGAGATTTTCCGGAGCTTTTAAAGTTTCAAATTTCAAGTTCCAAGTCGGTCATTTATTGTCATTGGTAGTCATTGATTGTAATGTGTCGTGAAGCGAATGACCACCAATGAAGCACAGCAAATGAAGAATGACTCACCATTTTCCTTATTTTTAGGAGCAGTTCTCGCGTTCGTATATTTCCATCACAATCATTAATTGTTCCAGTTCATCTGATTCCGGAGAATTCTCAGGAGCATCACAGATTTCCAAAAACCTTTTTAACGCCTCCCGATATTCATCCTCCGTAAAAAGAGTTTTCACTAACCTTGTCATCATTTTTGCCTGAATTATTAAGTTGCAGAAATACAGATGACTAGTTGGACTTTTAAAACTTGAAGTTTGGAATTTGAAACTTGGAATTTTTAAACTTTAGTGCGCATCCAGCCAATTGTCGCCCGCATTCATTTCAACAGTCAGAGGCACTCCAATGTTTACCGCGGTTTCCATTTCATGTTTTACAATAGCTTTTACCCGATCCAATTCCGGAATCCACACATCAAAGTTCAACTCATCGTGTACCTGAAGAATCATTTTTGACTGTAGTTTTTGTGCGCTCATCGCTCTCCAGATGTTTACCATAGCGATTTTAATCACATCGGCTGCCGAACCTTGAATCGGCGCATTGATGGCATTCCGCTCGGCCATACCGCGCACCACTGCATTGGCCGAATTGATGTCGTTCAGGTATCGTTTCCGGCCTTTGATGGTTTCGACAAAACCTTTTTTTCGCGCATTTTCGATGCTCGAATCCATGTATTTTTTGATGTCCGGGAAGTTCTCGAAATAACCATCGATCAGTTCTTTTGCCTCGGTACGCGGAATATTGAGCCGTGCCGATAAACCGAAGGCTGAAATGCCGTAAATTATCCCGAAGTTGGCGGTTTTGGCCTTTCGCCGCATATCCGAAGTTACTTCTGAAAGCGGTATTTTGTAGATTTTGGAAGCGGTGATGGCATGAATATCCTGATTGTTTCGGAATGCTTCGATCATTTGTTCATCCTTGCTCAAGGCCGCCATGATGCGCAGTTCGATTTGCGAGTAGTCGGCTGAAAGGAAGGTGTGCTTTCCGTCGGATGGAATGAAAGCTTTCCGAAGTTCCCGGCCATTTTCGTCTCTGATCGGAATATTCTGTAAATTCGGATTGGTCGAACTCAATCGTCCGGTGGCCGCGATGGCCTGATTGTATGAAGTATGCAGTTTCCTGGTTGTTGGATTGATCAGCAATGGCAAAGCCTCAACATAGGTTGAAAGCAGTTTCTTCAGGCCACGGAATTCCAAGATTTTGGCAATAATCGGATGTTTATCTGAGAGTTTCTCCAGGGTTTCTTCGGCGGTCGAATATTGTTTGGTTTTGGTCATTTTGGCATTCGGATCGATTTTTAGCTTTTCGAATAAAATGACTCCCAACTGCTTGGGCGACGAAACATTGAAATTTTCGCCAGCCAATCCAATAATTTCTGCCTCAATATCGACAATCTGTTTACTTAAAACTCCGGCGTAAATCTTTAATTCCGAAGTATTTAAATTCACGCCGGTCTTTTCCATGTCGGCCAGAACCGGAATGAGCGGCATTTCGATTTCATCAAAAAGAGTTCGGGTACTGTTTTTTTCGAGTTCTTTTTCAAGTACCATTTTTAGCTGCAAGGTCAAATCGGCATCTTCGCACGAATAGTCGCGCAATTGTTCTAGGTTTGCATCGCGCATGGTCGTTTGAAAAAGTCCTTTTCCACCAATCAGCGAGTCCGTTTTTATTTTCGTGAAGTTCAGATATTGTTCGCACAGGTCATCCAGATTATGCCGCTGATCTGGCTGAATGAGGTAATGCGCAATCATCGTATCGAACAACGGACCGCTGATTTCAAGACCATAATTTTTCAGAATCGAAAGATCAAATTTGATGTTCTGCCCAATCTTCAGGATTTTTTCATCACCGAAAACCAGTTGAAATTCCTGCACAATTTCAGTGGCTTGCTGTCGGTTGGCAGGCAAAGTGACACAATAGGCCTCGTGACTCCGGAAAGCAAACGACATGCAAACCAATTCGGCGGTCATGGTATCCAGACCAGTGGTTTCAGTATCGAAACAAAATTCCTTTTGCACCGAAAGTTCAGCCCGTAAACTGGCTCGTTGTTCGGCAGTTTCAATCAGGTAATATTGGTGGGGAATGGTATTAACCGATTCCAGATTACTTGGTTCAACCGATTTTTCTTCCGGAGCAGTAACAGGAGAGCCGAACAAAGTTCCTTGTTCAAACTGAACATCCGGAACTGACTGTGCTTTTGTTTCCTGTTTCTTAATGAGCTGGCGGAATTCCAGTTCAGCATAAATTTCGTTTAACTTCTGGATATTGGGTTCCTCCATTACAATCTTATCTTCGTCAAACTCGACCGGAACATCTAGAATTATTTCGGCCAGTTTGCGCGACATACGCACCTGTTGTTCAAATTCGACCAGGTTTTCCTTCAATTTTCCTTTCTGAGAGTCAATGTTTAGATAAAGTCCATCCACTGATTTGAATTCGGAAATCAGCTTCATAGCGGTTTTTGGACCAACTCCCGGACAACCCGGAATGTTGTCGGACGTAT
Source organism: Prolixibacteraceae bacterium (assembly GCA_025355875.1). Classification (GTDB taxonomy): domain Bacteria; phylum Bacteroidota; class Bacteroidia; order Bacteroidales; family Prolixibacteraceae; genus Aquipluma. The sequence continues at coordinate 28,727 of JANXYV010000125.1, forward strand.
CGCCCATCAGACCCAGCACATCGATCACCTGCCAGGGCTCGTCAATCTCAAAATTTTTACAAACTTCTGGAATACCCCAAATTTCTGGAACTTCGCCGCCACGCGATGGTTTATACATGAAAATATTCTCGGAAACCAATTGAGCGTAATCTTTATCAGGCGTCATCATGTAGGTGGTGTAGCCCATTGTCTCGGCCTTTTTGGCCAAAGTTCCGATCACGTCGTCAGCCTCGAAACCTGCTTTTTCCAAAATCGGAATATGGTAGGCTTCAATGATTTTCCGGATGTACGGAATCGATTTCCGGAGATCTTCGGGCATTGCTTCCCGGTTGGCTTTGTATTCCACAAACATCTCGTGGCGGAAAGTCGGTACATTCAGGTCAAAAACAACAGCGATGTGAGTGGGTTTTTGTTCCCTCAGCAATTGCTCAAGTATATTTACAAAACCCAGCATGGCCGAGGTGTTTAGCCCTTTGGAATTGAAACGCGGGCTCTTGATGAAAGCAAAATACGAACGGTAAATCAACGCATAGGCATCGAGCAAAAAAAGCCGTTTATCGGTATCGTTGTTTGTTGTCATGATGTTTCTTTTGACTTGGAACTTTAAACTTGGAATTTGGAGCTAGGGGTTATCGCTGGCGTACCATTCGGCAAACGAGTTGCTGGTTTCGTAAAGCCGAACACTGAAAAGCTCCAAATGTTCAGGAAGAAGCGGTTTCACCTTTTCGGCAATATATACTACCATGTTTTCAGATGTAGGCTGAAATGGAACTACATGATGGCGCTCGTACATTTGTCCCAGCGCGCTAAGTTTGTCAGTCGGGGCATTTTCGTTGATCATGAGCGAATGGTCTAATTTACTGACAATCTGCTCCTGAATGAGTTTTTTCAGGATGCTGAAATCAATCACCATTCCGTCTTTCGGACTACCGGCGGATTGCATGGGTTCGCCAGCCACAGTTATCTGAAGTTTGTAGGAATGGCCGTGGATATTGCGGCAAAGCCCGTCGTAATTGAGCAATGCGTGCGACATCTCAAAGCCAAATTGTTTGGTCACCCTTATTTTTGCCATAGCTTTTGTTTTCTGGAGGTCGAAATTAGAAAAGAAGTTGCAATAAATTGACTGAAAAAAAGAAGTCGTCTCAATTTTCATTCAGACGACTTCTTTTTTATTCGCAGGTACATCGTTGCAGACAGTCGACGATCTGACTTAAAATATCATGTTTCAGATAGTAGGAGGTATTTTTACCTTCGCGACGTGAACATAAAACCCCCTTGTCTTTCAGGATTCCCAGATGATGTGAAGTAGTTGATTGCTCAATACCAAGTAGTTCATGAATTTCCGTAACTGTCAGTCTCTTGCCTCCTTCCAGATGCTTCAAAATCGCAATCCGCACCGGATGGGCAATTGCTTTGAGCATATTAGCCGCCATTTCAAGCTTGTCCGAATCTATTTCCTGAATATTCATGGTGATTAAATTTTTACAAATGCAAATATATGAATATTTGAGTTCCGAAAAAGTAAATATATTTTCTAATTTTGAGACACTCAAAAATGCCCGAATGACTTCTTTGGATATCATACAATCGCCCATAAAGGATGAACTGAAAAGTTTCGAAACTTACTTCAAAGAAGCCATCCGGAGTGATATTCCACTGCTTCAAATTATAATCCGATATATTCTTTGGAAAAAGGGCAAACAGATGCGCCCGATGTTTGTATTTCTTTCTGCAAAAATGTGCGGCGAATTCAACGAATCGACCCATCTGGCGGCTTCTTCCATCGAATTGCTTCATACAGCAACTTTGCTTCACGACGATGTGGTCGATGAATCATACGAACGCCGCGGAAGCTTTTCGATCAACGCACTCTGGAAAAATAAAATTGCAGTATTAGTCGGCGATTTCATTCTCGCACGCGGAATGCTCAATACGCTCGACCATAAGGAATACCGGTTTTTGCATCTGATATCCAGAGCAGTAAAAGACATGAGTGAAGGTGAAATATTGCAGATGCGCAAAAGCCGGAAACTGGACATCGACAACGAAACTTACTACGAAATTATCCGGAAGAAAACGGCCTCTCTGATCGCAACCAGCATGGCCATTGGCGCAGCTTCGGTTACGAAAGACGATGAAATTGTTGAAAAGATGTTTCGGATTGGGCTAGATGTCGGGATTGCCTTCCAGATCAAAGACGATATCTTTGACTATCAAAGCAAAGGAATCCTGGGAAAACCAACCGGAAACGATATCAAGGAAAAAAAGATTACTTTGCCACTCCTGCACATTCTGAATAATTGCGAATCAGGCGAACGAAGCCGGATTTTGCGGCTGATCAAGCGGAAGAATAAGAATCAGGCCAAGGTGAAAGAACTGGTCGATTTGGTGGTGAGCCGCGGCGGACTGGATTATGCAGCCGGAATGATGAACGAATTCCGCGAAAAAGCCATTGTCAGAATCCTTGAATTTCCGGATAGTGAATCACGGAATGCCTTGATCGAGCTTGTCAATTATACAACTACCCGCCAGAAATAAGAAAAGCAAAGTGTTATTCTTCTTTTATGAAATATCTCTTTTGCCTTTTTCGAATGACCAATGGCTCTTTTCCTAAATTTTAACCGACCTTCCTGAATACCTTCTGTGAAAAATAATTGGGTAAGGTCTCGTCAGTGTTAATGATGATTCCGCCTAGGATGTAAACCGGATACCGATTCAAAAAGTCTGGATGATTCCGGATGAGTGCAAGAATTTCCTTTTCAATTTCGTTGTAAACCAAATGGGTTGTTTTCAGAATAGGAACTTCAGAATTCCTTATTTCTTCGGCCTTGGGCAATAAACGAAGTGCCAAAAATTCAGGCTGAAATTCAGAATAATCGACAGGGTCAATCTGATGAATAGATGTGGATAAAACATGTTGCTGAACCATCATGAGCGCTCCGCAGGTATTGGTATGGCGATGTTGACCAACACGCCTGATTTTACCGACTTCTCCGGTCCGTGAAATGCCGATGTGCGAACCAAAGATGAACAATGCAGCACCTCCGTCAGGAATATGATCTGAAAAAGCGGTGAGACCAATTTCTCCAACAAATGGGTATCCGGCCAAACCACCCATTATAAAAGTTCCGGAAGGTGAAGGAAGGTTCATCTTAACCGGATGGTGATTGAGTTCATCAAAGCAAAAAGAAGTTGCGACAATGATACTGTTCATTTCAATTCCTTCCTTTTCGGCTATTTCAAGTACCGCATTATGCGAAGCTTCCGACATGGTCGAGAATTTGTCGAAGTACTGGCTGATAATTTTTTGCATAGAACAAAGTTAAATTTCACAATAAAATGTCTGTCTTTGAATTTGGAAATTTCCTATCCGGTCGATCCCAATGCATTGGCAACCGCATTAATGGTTTTTAGCAGAACTATATTTTCATGATTTGAAATTCCCGGTTCGACGGTATTTTTTTCCACGCGCCATTTTCGGAGAACATTGACCTGCATCCGGTGCATCAAATCCAGCGCCAGGGCCCTCAGCCGGGTTGAATAATAATGGTTTTTCCTCCTTTCCTCAAAAGGTATTCCGAGCAATTCGGCCAACAGGCGTTTTGTCAACTCAAATTCGAATAAAATTAGCGGCAAAATATCATTTCTGATTTGATCATCTTCAACCAGCGAGGCATAAAGCTCAATAATAGCAGGATCGGTAGCTGCCAGTCCTGAATCCACATTCGTCAAAATATACCGTAGCAATGGATGAGAAACGAGCAAACGCCGAAGCAAACTGTATTTTTCAGGATACTGCGTTTTGATAAGCTGAAGCGTGCTGCCAACACCATACCAGCTGGTAATGTTTACGCGGCTTTGCGTCCAGCTGAAAACCCATGGAATGGCACGCAAATCGGCCAAAGTCCGCTGATTGGTGCGGCGCGATGGGCGGGAACCAATTTTGCTGGTTTCGATTACGTCGATTGGAGTTGCCTGTTCGAAAAACCGGATAAAACTGGGGTGGCGGGTCAGCGCATTGTAGGTTGTAAAACTTTCGTGAGCCATCAATCCAACCAGTTCAAACAATTCCGGATCGTAGGGATGTGTATTTAAAAGCGTATTTCGTAAAGTTCCTGAAGTGAGTAATTCCAGATTGAATGCTGCATTGACTTTGTTCGCATATTTGCGCTCGATGGTTTCGCCCTGCTCGGTAAGCCTCAGTTTGCCAAACAATGACCCCGGAGGAAGACTCTTTAAAAACCAGTGAATCGGACCCGCACCGCGACTGATGCTTCCGCCTTTCCCATGAAAAAAGCGAATATCAACTCCATACTTTTCCCCGACTTTGGACAACTCGTATTGAGCTTCATACAGGTGCCACAGACTTGACAGGATGCCTCCGTCCTTATTGCTGTCGCTGTAACCTATCATCACTTCGGCCACGGGTCTGGAATAAGCTTTCCGCTGAGCCTGCAGCCGGAGCGTATTTCGGGTAACGGGATGAGCCAAAAATTCATCCAGAATTCCAGGTGCCCGGTGCAAATCGTCGATGGTCTCAAAAAGCGGAACAACGGGCAACTGGCAAGCTGGACCGGATTCGGTCTTCAGGTAAAGCCCGGCTTCACGGGCCAACAAATAAAAAATGAATAAATCGTCCACTTTTTTAGTCATACTGACGATCGTTGAACCGATCGCATTGGTTCCGAATTTCCGGATGTGATCAGATAAAACACTCAGGTAGCCCAAGGCATTGATGGTTTCGTTATTGTTCCCGGAGTACGCATGGTTGAAAGGGCGGTAAAGGTATAATTCCTGAAGTAAAAATGCTTTTTCGACAGACCCGTCTGAATTAACGGAATAGATTGAAGGATCAACATCTTCGAGAATACCGAGTAACGCTTTTTGATAAAATTCGCTGTTTTGCCTGATATCCAGATGCGCCAGATGAAAACCAAAGCTCTGAACAAAACGCAAAGCCTTGTTCACTTCATGAATAGCCAGCATCGGGGCTCCCCAGCCTGAAACTGCCCGAAGAAGAATTTCAAGATCATTCAGTAACTGGACGGAATTTGAATATTTCCAATCGCCGGAAGAAAACTGTATATTTCCTGAATGCACTTCCTGAACCGGCAGTTTTTCGATCAACATCAATACAAACTGTTTAAATGGCTCGTGCGCTGCAGCAATAAACTGCAAGTTTTCCTGAAGACCAGGAAGCTGTTGTTTCAGTCTGATTTTCGATTCAATGAATTCAGAGCCTAATTCGTTTTCAGAAATGTAAATACTGAGGCTTTCGGCCAGAGAATTCAGGCGTTGCCGAAGAAGATTCAATGCTTCCGAACGTAAGCGGTTCAGGGTGTATCTGGTTATTTCAGGAGTTACAAGCGGATGACCGTCGCGATCGCCTCCAACCCAGGAACCCAGGCTTATCCGGGGCATCCACCGGTAGTTTTCAAGACACTCCGCCGGAAATCCAGCTTCATTCCAGGCTTGTACCAAAGTCCGGTCATGGAGTTCAAATACTTCAGGAAAAACTTTGGTGAGATAATGCAGAACATTTTCGAGTTCGGTTTCAACCTGTGGTTTCTCGAGGTAAATATCGTCGATAAACCAAAGTTTAGTGAGCAATTCCTTGATGCCCGAACGGATCTGATCGCGCTCGAGTGCGGTATAGACAGGATTTTCGAGCATCACCAGATTCAGGTAAAGTTCGCGGTAATATTTCAGAACAACCGTTCTTTTTGCCTCGGTAGGATGCGCAGTCATCACCGGTTCCACTTCAATTTCTGAAAGGACTGCAACTATCTTTTCAGGCGGGATTCCAGCTTCTTTCAACTCCAAAAACGTATGCGCCCAACTCCCGTTTACACTCGTCGATCCATGTATTTGCTGATTATTTCGGCGGCTCTGAACAGCCCAGTTTACCTCACAAAGATTGAGCAACTGAAAACAAATGGAATAAAGATGAACCGTTTTTTGCTGATGTTCATCTTCCGGAGCAGAAACCTGCGTGTTGAGCCATGGAATATTGCGGACAAGTTCTGTTTCATTGTTTGATTCGAGAACCTCAGCAAAGCATTGAAGCAAAAAATGAAGATCGGAATAGGGTTTTCCTATTTGACGGATATTGTCTTCAAAAACAGGGTGCATAATGTTTGATTTTCTGTATTAACAGCCTGAATACAATTATTGTTGAGCGATTGCTCCTGAATTAAGGGATTTGGCATGCAAGTCACTAAAGTCATGCTCAATCAGGAAAGTTGAGTTTATTGACTTATTTGAAAATAAACTTCAGTTAGAAGAATCTGTTTTACTGGAAAATTTATACTCCTTTTGGTGTTGCAGGTTTCCAGGTTACGCGTAGGTTTTCAAGCTTTTCACCAATCATTTCAATCGATTCTTCCTGAATTTGGCCCAATCCCATTTCGAAGCCCATCTTAAGCTGATGTATTTTTGAGACCTCATGGCTCATGATCCGAGCTGCAGTTGCATCAACTGCCATGATGTCGGAACTGGCAATGATTGCCCATGTGCCCAGTCTGTCTTTCATATTGATAGTGGTTCCGCCATTACTTCTGGTTGGGCCATCGCCTTCAATTCCAATCGAAAAATCAACAATTGATAATACGGGTTTGATGCTCTGAACGATATCCAAAAACACCTGGCCAATCGATTGAGGGCTGCTGTGATCAAAGCTGCCTCGATTCCACCAGGAATTATCCACCCATTGTGCATATCGTTTGAGCGGAGTAATTCCTACGAAATTTTTGGATGCCAGTGAAAGCTGTGACCATGAGTGGGTTTTTGCTACCGGAAGCGAAATGACTTTATCAGCATTTGCAACCAGGCTCGATACCGCAATGTTATGATGCGATGTTTTTGAAGGAATATCAACCCATCCGGGGGAATCGGTTTCCAAACAAGCCAATGTAACTTTGGCCTTGTATTTTGAACTTAAGCGTTTCGCTTCTTTCACCAGATCCGTTTTTTCGTCGAAAGTAACCGCATAATTCCAATCGAACGTCGGCAGATGAGAACCTTCGCCGATAATAATTTCTGCGGCACCGGCTTTCAGACATTCTTCCGTAGCTGCTATAATGATTTCCGGTTTGGTGCATTCTCCATTCCGAAAGCAGTTATTGGTTTTTGCCCAGGGAAAATTAACAAAGTTGGGTTTAATAAATACTTTGTCGCCCTTGGCGATAAAAGTCTGAATTCCCCCCAGGGCATCAATGGCATCTAGCGTCATAGAGAATAGATCAGTCCCTTTTATTGCTGATACTTTTGACTTTTTACCTACTGTCAATTCGGAAACTGATCTTCTGTTTTCAAAACTGAAAAAGGAAATTGGAGAAGCCAATGCTACTGTTGAAAATGTTCCGATTTTTAAGAATTTACGTCTTTCTAATTTTGACATTGCTGGTAGTTTTAATACAGTAAATATAGCTAATTCCCAGCGAGAAAAGGCATAAAAAAAGCTGTCTGCAAACGCAAACAGCTTTTTATGTTTAGAAATTGTCTAGTCCTGAAATAGCGTTACACAAAAAGTAAAGCTATGGAAGAACGAATTAAGGGCGAGTATGTTAGACGTACACAAAAGGATTACTCGATGTCCTTTAAATTGCATGTAGTGCAAGAAATCGAGCGAGGTGAATTAAGTATGACCTCGGCTTCTCGGAAGTATGGCATTCAAGGAGACCATACAGTATTCATGTGGCTAAGAAAATATGGTAATTTTGATTGGGAAAGTCAAACACCATTGAATATGCCAAAATCACCGGAACAAAGGATTTTAGAGTTATAACAGCAGGTGAAACTGTTGGAGAAGCAAAAAGCCTTTCTGGAAAGGCAAGTTGAAACTGCGGATAAGAAAGCGATCATTTTTGATATGATGATTGACCTTGCAGAGAAAGAGTTCAATATCCCAATCAGAAAAAAATGTTCACCCGAACAATTGACCATTACCGGGAAAAACAAAAAGAAACATTAGTTTCTGCCTGTAAATTGTTCGGGGTAAACAGACAGGTTTATTACCGGCGGAACCATTCCATGTCGAAGCGACAGGCGACAGCCGCCAAAGTCGTTGGTATGGTTCAGGACATACGAATCCAGATGCCAAGAATCGGTACGCGAAAGCTCTATTATTTGCTGGAAGATCCACTCAGGGAACTGAGAGTGGGTAGGGACAGACTCTTTTCGATACTTAATGCCAATCATTTAAGCATTAAACCCAAACGAAGTTACCATACCACCACAAACTCTCACCACAGGTTCCACAAACACAAGAACCTGGTTGAAAATATGCCACTGACAAGGCCTGAACAATTATGGGTATCGGACATCACCTATGTTGGGAGCAGGAACAAACACAACTATCTGGCATTGGTTACGGATGCATATTCTAAAAAGGTAGTTGGTCATGACGTGTCAAATAGTCTGGGTGTTGATGGCACATTAACCCACATTGCAGCTTCAGCCCTCCAAATCTGGAAAAATTAGTCAAAAATCAAGTTTTATTGAGGCAATATGGGGCGTTTTTTGCGTTTTGTTTTTGCAAATGCCTGATATTCA
>JANXYV010000160.1 GCA_025355875.1 Prolixibacteraceae bacterium
TTGACCTTGGTATGGTTTATAAAATTAAGCAGGAAGGGTTGAAAAATTCAGGAATTGAGGAGATGGCTTTCTGGCTCACAGATTTCGTGGGACCAAGATTAACGGGCTCAACCGGGAATAATCGCGGGAATGAGTGGGCAAAGAAAAAAATGGAAGAACTTGGATTGCAAAATGTTCGGATTGAATCTGCAAGGGAATTCGGTCGGGGAGGATGGGATAACCTGAAAACTTATGCGGCCATGATTTCTCCGTATTATACCAGTTTCGCATGCAATCCGGTTGCATGGACAGGCAGTACCCCCGGATTGGTGAAGAGTGAAATTGTACTTCTTGATGTAAAAACCGAAGCAGATCTCGAAAAATACAAAGGTAAACTTTCAGGTAAAATTATCCTGATCCCTTCCGTTTCAACCTTTTCCATCAGCTTTGATCCTTTGGCAACGCGTTTAACCAATGATCAGCTTAAGGATTTGGCCATGGCGACTTCAAGCGGAGCCGGACCATCAGGCAGGCCCAATTTTGATTTTGCAGCCTACCAGGCCCAAAGGGCTTTGCGTAATAAAATCAATGAATTGTTGATTTCAGAAAAGGCAGCTGTCATATTAAATAACTCTGGAACGTACAATATACCAAGATCCAATGGCGCGAATTACACAGCCGGCTCACCCCAGCCAATCGCGGAATTGAACCTTCCAAATGAAGACTTTGCCAGGATGGACAGACTCCTCCATCACAATATTCCGGTTGAAATGGAGATCGACATACAAAACAAATTTTTTGATAGTCCGGTCGTTAACAATGTAATTGGCGAAATTCCGGGTACTGATAAAACGCTTAAATCTGAGGTGGTGATGCTTGGTGGGCATATCGACTCGTGGCATGGAGGAACAGGCGCCGCGGATAATGCATCAGGATGCGTGGTAATGCTGGAGGCGATCCGCATATTAAAAAGCCTGGATGTAGCACCCAAAAGGACGATCCGTATTGCATTATGGGGTGGGGAGGAGCAAGGATTGAATGGATCGCGCGGATATGTGGAAAAGTACCTGGTGGATCCAAAAACAAAAGAACACAAACCGGAATATGACAAGTTTGCCGGATATTTCAACATGGACAATGGAAGTGGAAAATATCGTGGGATTTACCTGCAGGAAAATGAACTGGTAAGACCCATCTTTGAAGAATGGCTGAAGCCTTTTGCCGACATGGGAGCTTCGACAGTTACCATCCGGAATACCTCTGGAACCGACCACCTGGCATTCGATGCAGTGGGGCTGCCGGGCTTTCAATTCATCCAGGATGCCATCGAATACGGCAGGGGATATCATACAACCATGGATACTTACGAAAGGCTGGTCATGGATGATCTTAAACAAAACGCGGTCATTACGGCTTCCTTTGTTTACAATGCAGCTATGAGGCAGGTAAAAATACCAGGGAAACCTGTCATGAAAGCTAAACCTGAAAGTGAAAGGAGATTGCCATAAGGGAATCTCCTTTCATTAGAGTTTATTGTATCAAAGAATGTGTTCGTTATCTATTTGACAACAGGTTTCGGAGTGCTTGCTTTTTTGGTTAACGATGCAGTTTCTTCCATTTGAACCTGGCCATCGACAGTGATAACTAAATCCATATTTAGCTTGTCCTTTCCCTCAAAGATCACGTTGATAAGCTCTTTAAATGCTTTATTGTCTTTAGTCTTAATCTCATAAACCATCTGGTAATGATTTTTGTCAATTAATTTGCCAAGATGATCGTGAGTAGTTCCCATATTATCGATGGTATACCAGTGAATTAAATCCTCCTCAGAATTGTAGCCAGCAATGTTTGTTCCGAGCATCTTTCCCATTCCCGGAATGTCGGCCTCTTCCACAGCCAAAATTCCAGTTCCGCCGGCAGTTTTTTTAACATTGAGGAGATACGGAAAGTTGGTGGTTTTTCCTCCTTCTTTCATTGTGCCCGTTCCTTCCCAGTTTCCGGTCATGGCCAGTAATTTTTTTAGTACTGCCGGTTGAGTTGTAGCGGTTGTTTGGGCATTCGCCGCGAAAGTGAAAAATAGAATTACTGCAACACTTAATAGAACCTTAACCTTTTTCATGTTTGAATTTTTAATAATAGTTAGAAAATAATGTTTTAACTTCTTGTAACTGGACAAGGTTTATTACAAGCCCGGGAATTAGGAAACGCTGTGATTGTAATGATACGGAATGAATTAACCACGTGATCATTACGAATAATAAAAAAGGATACTAAAAACCGAAAAGGGGCGTAATAATATTCCTTTTATTCAAAAAAACTTGAAAAGTGGAATGATTATATAAATTAGTCCATTGATTCTCGGAGAATTATCAATGGACTAATTTATAATTACAAATTTTTCATAAACTATATCAAGGTAACATCTGGGCTCTCTCTGGAACATTCCTGTTTATATTTGACTTTCGGATAGCCAACCAACAATGCGGCGTATATTCTATTTGAACCTGAAATTCCAAAATTGTGGTTTTGCTTGCCGTTTTTTCCGAGCGCTTTGACGATAAAA
>JANXYV010000030.1 GCA_025355875.1 Prolixibacteraceae bacterium
TTCAAAGCGGTGTGAAATCTCAATTAAACGAAGAATCCTGGTTGAGAATTGGAACATTGGGAAGGGTATGGCTAAATCTTCAACGGCAGAAAATAAGCAGTTAAACTCTTACCTGGAGCAAATTCGAAAAATGATGGTTCAATCCTATCAGGATCTTGTACTGGAAAAACAAGTCATAACTGCTGAAGCCATAAAAAATAAGTTTCTAGGTCTGGATATTTCGGATATGACACTGTGCAAACTAATTGAGTATCACAATACAAACTGTAAAGAAACCCTGAGATGGGGAACATTGAAAAATTACTTCACGACTAAAAAATATATTGAGATGTTTTTAAAAGGAAAATCCAAGACATCTGATATTTACCTTACAAGTTTGAATTACAAGTTTTTAATGGATTTCGAATATTTTCTCAGAAAATATACCCCAGATGATTACCATGCAACGATGGGGAATAATACGGTAATGAAGCACATTGAACGCTTACGAAAGATGATTAAATTAGCTATTCGATATGAATGGCTGGAAAAAGATCCATTCATTTCTTTTCAACAAAAGTTTCAACGGGTAGAAAGAGGATATCTTTCTGAAGAAGAATTAAAACGCATTGAAGAAAAGGATTTCTCCATCCCGCGATTACAATACATCAAAGATCTGTTTATTTTTGGTTGCTATACCGGTTTAGCTTACATCGATGTAATGCAATTGTCTCCTGATAATATTCAGATTGGAATTGATAAGCAGTATTGGTTATATACAAACAGAGAAAAAACGGATAATCCAGTTAGAATTCCAATCTTGCCGGTAGCGATGGATATTATTAACAAATATCGGAATGACCAAAAATCATTGATTCAAAATCGACTATTCCCGAACATCTCTAACCAAAAACTAAACAGCTATTTGAAAGAAATTGCTGATTTGACACAAATCAGCAAAAATCTGACTTTTCATTTAGCCCGACATACTTTTGCCACAACAGTTACTCTAACCAATGGTGTTCCCATTGAATCGGTAAGCAAAATGCTTGGTCATTCTAAGATTACAACAACCCAGATTTATGCAAAAGTGATTGAGAAGAAACTTGGCGAGGATATGGAGAAATTAAAGGATAGGCTAAAAGAAAAAAGAGTGATTTAATTTGGTTAGTTCCTGAATAATAAGGAAAGGTCTCGATTTAGTCCCTTACAGTTTGCGCATATTTATACATTTTTGATGTCCTTCTTATATTCAAATACCACCATTATAATAAAATTTTGGTGGTATTGATATGTTTTGCTTTTTTGGACATTGACCCAATTTGAATTCGAACATCTATAAATATCAACTGATTTTCAATATTTTATAATGCACTTAAATTATTAGGGCTCGATAAAGTCCCTCTCTGAATTTCATAGACTATTTTCAAAGATAATGAAATATTTTCTTAAATCATTATCGAAAATTGAGTATTTGAAGACCTAATTATTTTGGCATATTTCCTTTCTCCATCAGCTCAATAAAACCCAACAATGCACCCCAGTGATAATAATTGTCGCCCATGCGCTTACCTTCAGCCGGATCGGTTATATTGCCCGTAATTGAGTTGTAATTTTCATAGATATAGCCGTTTAGTCTGACATTCTCCATCATTAACCGATTCGATTTTTCAGCCAGTACCTTTCGGGCTTCAGGCAAATTATAGTTTTTTAGCCCAAGATAAACCAGAAAATTCATTGGCCCCCAAATGCGTCCACGCCAGTATTCCTGATCTTTAAATGCCGGATCATTCATGGCAATCGATGGCATCATCCATTCACCGTTAAATTCTTCAGGATTAAGTAAATGCTCCTTGATCATCCGTTCAGCCTGTGACTGAGTTGGAGCTTTAGTCAGTAAAGGATAAAAATTGGTTGGTGATATCCTCGATGAAAACTCGCCGTTATCGGTTCGCTTATTTTTATAGATTCCGGCTTTTTCATCCCATAGTTGGCTCAGGTTTTTCCGATAATAATCCCCACGTTCTTTCAATTCTTTTGCATCCTGAACTTTCCCCAGAATGGTTGCAATTTCGGACAACTGATCGCAATCCATCACATACAAACCCATCAGGCCAGCATCGGCCAGTTCGAGCATATTGGTTTTCTTGTTGAACGGAACTTTATCGTACATCGGTGAATTATCCAATCCCGATTCGTAGGCAGCACCTTGCCAGTCGTTGGTTGCAAAATCTGATTTTAAAGGGGGTTCAACTTTACTCGAACCCCAGCAAAGCAAACCATTGTTGTCGCGGTTTTTAGGCCACCAGCGGTTCCATTTCAATAAATCATCATACACGTATTCGAGCAGCCATTTGTCCTGAAATTTCTGATAAAGCGCATTGAAAACCAAACTACCAACCGGTGGTTGCGAACGGTCGAACGAAGCGCTTCCATATGAGCCGGAAAAGTTGGGAATGAACCCGCCGGGAGTGATGGCCCTGGTAATCTCTACCGCATTGGCATAGGCGAGTTCTTTACTTTCCATGCTGGCCATCCATGCTCCAAAATAGGTGTCCCAGTCGAACAAAACATATTGCCCGCCAAAATTGTCGTTCCACAAACGGCTCACAGGGAAAATAATACGATTATTGGAAGCGTCATAAATCACATTCCAGCCAACTACACTCTGGAGGGCCTGATAAGTATAGGCAAGCTTTCCGTATTTCGAAAACTTCAGTTCAAGTTCCGATCTCCGTTTTGCAACCAAGTCTTTAATCTGATCGAGACTTTTAGATTCTCCGGTGTAAAAGGCAACGGGTTGATCAAACTTTGCAGCCAGATAAGGTGAGGTATTGGCCAGAAATTCATTTTCATGAACAGCAGTTGTGCGCACGGTCAAACCTTTGTTCTTCGTTTTTACCTGAATGACATTTCCTTCCAATTCAAGATTTCCAGATCGATTCCATAACATTCCGGTTTCCAGAACAACTGATGGAATATTCTCCGGATTTTCAATCGGAGTGAGCAGCAACATCAAATCCTGATTCTCCGTTGTTGCACTTTCGATCCTGAATTTAACTCCATTCCATTCAACAGTCAGATCGGAATAGCTGCCATCAAAAGCTTTATAGCCGGGAGTAATTTTCTCGAGCCTTGGTCCGCGTGAGGAGATATAGGCTTCTTTCAGGTAATTTTCGGCATTGTTCTGATGTAGTTTAATGCCAATGTTCATTGCAAATCCTTCGGGCAAGAGTACATGGCTCAGCACACTCTTATGGTTGAAGGTTCCCCAACCGGTTTGCAGTTGGGTTTGAACAGCTTTGTATCTGGCTTCCGGAGAATCGGGATTAACTGCAATCAATCGCCCTGAAATAAGCACAAATAAAACAAGCAAGCAAAGTATCTTCTTCATTTTTATTTCGTTAGATAGTTATAAATTTTTCATTCCTTATTCAACTCCGAAGAAAATAATCTTTGCCTCCGCCTTCTCGAACGAAACTTTAATCACGGCATTTCCTTCCTGGTCGAATTTCAGATCAACACCTTTGGTTGACCAGTATTTCTGATTGGGTTTACTTTGGGAAACATATTCGTAGCTTCCCTTGTGGCTCGAAAACACCACCATTGCTCCTTTCCCATTCTCCTTGTTGATCTTTTCATAAACTTCCGGACTTCCTCCCACTGCACCATCGCGAATGATCGTTGCTTTGGTGATATCGTCGCAGACCTGTTTGTAATAACCCAATGATTCGTGGAAAAATCCGACACCTTCCGGAGATATTTTCAGCAAATCGCCCCATATCCCATTTTGCCCCAAGATCAAAGATCCAACAGCAATTGACTGATTTTCATAAGGATCATCAGGCAAATAATGGGTCAGAAATAAAACTGAAGGAATCCATTTATCGAAAGTCAGCGGTGTGCGGCAAATCCAGGTTCGGGCTGCTCCGGGGTAAAAGAAAATGTTCCAGTTGTCTTTATTCGGATTGATCGGGACATCGTAATTTTGGTAATACGGTCCATTATTGATCAGGAAATATTTTCCGGATGCCAAGAATCCCAGTCCAACCGATCTTCCTCCTTCAGTAATATCGAAATCGACAATGGCATCGGGATAAACCGAGCAAAGTTTGTCAACCACATAATTCATCGATCGTCCAATCTCAAAAGCATAGCAATCAGAGCGTTCCTGCAACGAATTTGCAGCAATGCCGTGAAAATGATTGGGGTCATCGCAACCATACTGACCAATGGCATCCCATTTAAAGTATCGAACACCGACTTCTTTTGCCAGGCGGATCAGTTCATCGGCAAAAGCATCACGGTATCGGCTCACGAGGCACATTCCATAGCTTTCTTCAGTTTCCCAAATTGGAAAAGGGTTTCCTGTTTTTCCGTTATAGGTTTGAATACAATCTTTATTTTTGGCGAGCATTGAACTCGATTTTGCAGCAACTGTGGGATTAAACCATAAACCGAGTTTCATGCCGTAAGCATCCAGCTTGGCCTTTATTTGTTTCAATTCATCAGGGAACCTTGATTTACTTGGCATCCAATCGCCCGTTTTTTCGAACCATCCGGCATCAATCACGAAAACATCAATTCCAACCTGATGTGCCACCTCAATCTCCTGAAGCATTCGTTCGGTGGTCATATCGGCCAGGTATGGTTTTTTATACCAATGTTTGTTTCGCTCCTGAAAATTCCAGGTGTTGTAAAAAATGTATGGTTTCCGGCTCTCTGCATTCGGACTCATATTCCAGAGAATAAATTGCCGGTAGTTTGCGGCCAATACGTCTTCATTTCCCTGAATAAAAGTTGCTTCGAACCAAACTGAGTGATAGGGATTTTCTTTTGTTAGGGCGAATCCGCTCGAATAATTTCCTTTAACGGCATTCAATGCAATGGTATTATCGGACGAAAGTGTGTATTTCAAGAATAAATCGGGCGTCTGAGATCCATGTTCGTAAGCAACCAGAAACGAATATCCGGAATCGCTTCCAACAACAATAGGACCCATGAAACTGGTTTGGTTCCTAAAATTACGGTTATCCATTTCACGCTCTGAAAGGCAGAAGCTATGCACCATTTCGTTAAATTCGGAGAGTTTTACTTCCTTGATTTTTGAAGTTTCAGGAACCGAAACGGACAGATAACGGATGTTGTCAGTTCCTCCAAATTTGGTCAATTGGTGGTTGCCTGTTCCAATAAGTTCATACCGAAAACGGACAACCGGATTGTTGTCAGGAATACGAAAAATGATTCTCAAATATAGATCAGGCATTTGCTTAAATGCGCCCTGAACAACATATTCTGTCACTCCGATATTTAACTTGACTGGTTCACCGATTTTCTGAATATTGAGCAATTCGCAATCTGCTCTTTTCCCGTCAATTTCAAAAGCAGGACCTGTAAATTCAAGTGTTTTATCGGTTTTTGTCTCTTGATATTGCCAAAGGACTTTCTTCGAATTAGGAAAGCTTATATCAAAATTATTTCCCTTTAATACAACTGGTGACGCTCCGGTAACATTTTTGCAAGAAAGGACCTGCCCAGTGATTAAAATTATCGTAAGGGTTAGGATACTTATTGAATTTAAAGCGCTGTTCTTTTTCATGGGCGAATGGGTTAAGCTCTATTTATTAGTTGTTTCGGGTAGATTGGAAGTTCCCCAATTGGATGGAGACTCTCCCATCAATAGTTCCAAAGTTCCTCCATTTATTATTTCAGAATGCCTGAACCAAGCACGATCGATTGCTTGTCCGTTCAGTTTGGCAGATTGGACAAATCTGTTTTTCGTGTTCAGGTTTCGGGCAAGGATTGTAAACTGCTTTCCATCACCAAGAGACAAGATAGTTTTCTCAAAGAATGGGGCCGCAATCAGGTAAAGATCCTGACCGGCAACCGGGTAAAAACCCATCAGATGAAAAGCCAGCCACGACGACATGGCTCCCGAATCGTCGTTTCCGGATAAACCATTGCGACCGGTTCCAAAATATTTGGAGATGATCTGCCGCACCTGTGCATTGCTTTTAGCAGGCTTGCCAATGTAATTATACAGCATGGGTGTCATGAATCCCGGCTCGTTGTTGACGTTGTAAAAGTCCATCCAGCCCCGCTCGTTCAGTTTGCTTTTGATGAAAAAAGTGTCGAGCCTGCTTTCAAAAGCATTTGGACCGCCACACATTTTAACCAGTCCGGCAACATCGTGAGGCACATAAAACGACAGTTCCCACGACTGACTTTCGTAAAAGAAATCGTTCCAGCTTCCGGGCTGAAGGGTGCTGAATTTTTCTTCCCAGGTTCCGTCTTTTTTCCTTGGCCAGATAAACCCTTTGGCACCATATGATTCAACCGGACGCCAGAGGTTTTTCCAGTTCGAAGAGCGCTTTTGGTATTTCTCATACAAATCAGTTTTCCCCAATCCCTTTGCAACGGTTGCAATAGCAAAATCACAGGCAGAATATTCTACAGTCCTAGTTCCAGCTCGTTCATAGCTGGTAGACACATATCCCAGCGAATTGTAATCCGGAATTCCTCCCCGGCCTTCTTTTTGCTCATTCCCTCCGGGAGGAACTTCCGCATTTTTGATCATTGCCTGAAATGCCGTTTCATAGTCAATACCTTTCAGTCCCTTGACAAAAGCATCGGCTATAATAATATCGCTGTTACTGCCACCTTGTGTTCGTCCGGTTGCATTTCCACTCCGGGCATCGGGCATGTAGCCTTCGTAGCGATAAATATCAATCATAGAGCGAACCATGTCGCGTTGAATGTCAGGAGAAATAAGCGTGAGTAGGGGATTGGTAGTGCGATAAGTATCCCAAATGGCATAAAAATCATCGTAATAAGGTTCATCTGATTTCCAGAGCGGATTTTCTCCGGTCTTGTTGGTTGGCATCAACATTGAATGGTAAAGCGCGGTGTACAACATTTTCTTGTAATCATCAGCGCCGCCTTCAACTTTGATTTTTGCAAGTTCAGAATCCCATTTTTTATCTGCCTGATCGCGCACCGCATCGAAGTTCCATCCGGGAATTTCGGATTCCACATTGAGTTTTGCTTTGCCTGTGCTTAGAAATGAAATACCAACTTTAACTTGTACGGTTTTGCCTGAAGATTGATCAAAGGTCAAATAGGCTCCTGTCTTTTCGCCGGAATCA
>JANXYV010000182.1 GCA_025355875.1 Prolixibacteraceae bacterium
AATTTCAACAAAATCCCCGGCCCAAACTCAGTAATAGTGTATATAAATCACCATGGTATGCACGGACTCTGCCAGATCGCGGGTTTATGCACCTAAGTTATTCTTTTTGTTGTTCCGTTGAAAACGGTGGGGGACTCAGTAATTAAAAGCTTATCATGGCGGGTGTAATATTCATAATTGACGTAAGTGCCTTTGGATTCATAGATAACAGCCGTTTGCACATTCCGGATATCTTTTACTTTCAGAAATCCAAGCTGTTCAGAAATAATTTTGCAAACATTCACCATTTCTGCCGGATTTTGCATGCCCATTGCAACTGACCGAACCCGTTCAAGCGAAGCTTCAATTTCCAGCTCGTGGTTCTGTGCTTCCACCGCTTTCCGCTTCTGCTCCAGCTCTTCGATGGTTTCTTCGAGTAAAATGGCTGTGGTGCGCTTTACTTTTTCGGTGCGGTCGAGTTTGAAGGCTGTGATGGACAACTCCTTTTCAACATCTTTAACAGATTTTAAAAAGGTGTTTTTTTCCTCAGCCGTCAAATTCGCGTTTTGCTGAATAAAATCGAAAATCGTTTTTAGGTTTTGGTCCATTTAATTTGTTTTTTACTGTTTTTTTCTCCCACCTCGGGGGAGTTAGAGGGGGCTGTTATTTTTCTTTCAGCGCCACCCAGCAGCAAGTGTTGTTGTGAAATTCGTTGTTCCCGTTCCTGGCCCTGCCATATTCGCCATAAGTAAAAAACCCTGCCATCGGCACATTGAAAGCCTTTCTTACTCCCTCAACTTCATCGCCTGCTATAGGCCCGAACTGCGTGAGTCTCCCGATACAGGAAAACATCAGCAACGCATCTGCTTCGGGCATTTCGTCGTGATGAATTTTTTCAGCATTGAATTTAACTTCTTCGATAACGTCAAAATCGGGAGGAAGGGTAAAACGGACCTTGTCTCCCTCGTGAATGCTGCCAAGAACCGAGACCGATTTATCTTTCCAGTTGAACATACCTACTCCCCGAATAATGGCTTCACCTTTGTCGCGCGACACACTAAATGCAATACCCATGCCCGAGGGATTGAAAGTTTCTGCTTCTTCAGGCGATAAATTCAAGCCCAGATACTTTAACACCATTTCCGCAGCAGGCTTGTTGTCAATCTCGTAAACCCAGTTGCCAATGGCTTTTGTAATAAGCTTTTCTGTCCCTACAGGTTTTTGTCCGGATGCAGCTTCACCGGTTGCAATTATTTTATCTCCATCAAATACCAGCATGATAATGCCTCTTTTGGTTGACAGATGATTGGTGAAAACCACTGATTCATCAAAAATGAAATCATCACCGGCTCGGCCACCCCAAACGGTTGTTTCTTTTCCGGTAACCGATTCAATTGTTCTGATAAGCTGATCTCCCAACAAAGACTCCAATTCACCACGGGCGTAAAAACTGGCTGACAGAATGATGGAAGGATTTTTAAACCGCTCTTTTGCTATTGACGCCATCTCTTTGGCGACTGCTTCGGGTTCTTTATCCCGATAATCGTGCAGCAGAATTTCGAAGTTCGCCGGATTTATATCCATCAGCAAAACAGCCATACCTCCGTTGCTGATCTCTCCGTCAATAAATTCGCCTGAACTTGTTGCGCCAAAAATGGTGATTCCGTGCTGGTCGAGCAGATTTCGAACGGCGTCAATATCTTGTTTGATGGAGATAAATACAACGGCCAGCGTTGGTTTGTAGCCATCGGCCATGCTTTGCTCAAGAGCGGTTTTAATTTCTTCAGGAGAATTTCCTTTAATAGATTTTGCTTTCATATTTTTAAAAGTTTGAAGTGAGAAGTCGGAAGTCCGAAGCGTTTTTCTGCTGGCTTCCGACTTCGGACTTGTTTTATTTTTTATTCAACTTTAATCTTGCCTCAATTTTTCAGTTTTAAAATGTCCGGCTAAATACTTTGCCACGGTTTGATTGAACAATTCTGGGTTATTGGTGGTGACATAATGGTTTTCGCCGGTCAGGAAACAAAGATTTGCCCTAGAAATATTGCGGTAGATGAAAACAGTATGTTCCTCCTTAATAATATCCCTGTCAGTGGACATTACAAGCACAGGGCATTTGATTTTATGCAGATTAGCAACCGTTATGTGTGGCTGAAATTCCATTAAACGATTTCGTTGTTGTATTATTTTCCAATTCTGACTGGTGTCATTTTTTGCAATCATTTCATCGGCTTGCTTCCTGTTTTGTGCTACTTCAGTATAAAAAAAAGGATAAAGCGCAGTAGTATCAGGCGAAAGGTTTGCTGCAAAAGCAACGGCTTTTTTTACTTTTTGGGGATAATAAACCGCCAACATGAGCGCTATAATTGCTCCATCGCTTCGGCCTACCACATAAGCAGAATCGAGGTGCAGGTGATCCAGAATAATGCTTACATCAGTTGTCATCTGCATATAGGTAAGGCTGTCTTTTCCCAATTCACTTTTTCCCCTTCCCCTGCAATCCATTACCACCACTTTGTATTTTTTAGTGAAATATTCAATCTGGGCTTTCATGAAGTTGATATTTCCACCATTGCCATGAATGATTACAAGTGGTTCGCCTTCGCCGTAAACTTCATAATATTGTTTTGATTCGTTTATGGAAATGTAATTTCCGGCAGCTGGATTGTTACCGTAAGGAATTTCTGTCGAGCCGGGTTGGGCATGAATGCAGGGTATATGCACAAACCCAAATAACAGTATTGAAAAAATTTTAAGCCTGTAACTTTTCATTTTCTTTTGTATCAGTTTAAAGAATAAATAAATGTCGCATTTAAATTTTGTTGTTTTATTGACTCACCCCAAGCTCGCAACGCTCACTTTGCCCCTCTCTTTTTTAAAGAGAGGGGGGACGTCCGCGTTCGACTGAGCTCACGCCGAAGTCTTGCGGACGTGGGGTGAGTCAAGGATAAAATACGACAATAAATTGTTTCACTTACTTAAGTGTTTTTTCTTCTGACTTCCGACTTCTGTCTATTTTTTATTCAATTCAGGATAATCGAACACCAGATTACAGAAGGCAATCACTCCGGTTTTAAATGAACTGTCATCGATTATGAATTCAGGAGTGTGGTGCGGACCCGAAGCTTTTGGATCTTTCCCCTTGGGCAACCCACCAAGCCAAAAGAATAATCCTGGAACTTTCTGCTGATAGAATGAAAAATCTTCAGCTCCGGTTTCAACCGGCCTAAGAATCAGAATCTCTTTACCTGCAGATTTTTGCAGAGAAGGAAGCATAGCCATGTTTAATGCTACATTGTTAAATGTTACAGGGTAGTGCGAAGAGTAAGGGAGTTCAACAACTGCTGTTGCGCCCGCAGCTTCGGCGGTTTTTTCGGCAATTTGCCTGATGCGGTTGAAAACCATCGTTTCGTCTTCGCCGGTAAAAGTCCTGACTGTTCCCAGCATGGTTACCTGTGGTGAAATAATATTGGAGCGGTTGCCACCTTCAATTGCGCCAACCGAAACTACGGCAGGGTTTTCTGTCAGATTTACATTACGGCTGACAATGGTTTGCAAACTGTTGATGATTTCTGCGGATACAACAATTGGATCGACCGATAGCCAGGGCTGCGAACCATGCGAAGGTTTGCCTTTAACAGTAATTTTGAAATCTCCGACAGCCGCCATTGCCCCACCCGGATGATAAGCAATTTTACCAACTTCCAGTTGAGCATCCATATGCAAGCCAAAAATCACATCCACTTTCGGATTTTCAAGCACAGCTTCTTTTACCATCAGTTCAGCGCCACCTTCTTCACCTTTTGGCGCACCTTCTTCGGCGGGTTGAAAAATGAATTTCACCGTGCCTTTCAGGTCTTTTTTCATTCCGGATAAAACTTCTGCAACGCCCATCAATATTGCGGTGTGCCCGTCGTGACCACAGGCATGCATCACACCGGTTTCCTTGCCATTGTACATGGTGACTACTTTTGATGCGAAAGGCAAATCGTTATTTTCGGTAACTGGCAAGGCGTCCATATCGGCCCGCAGAGCAATCACAGGTCCTGGTTTGTCGCCTTTTAAAATACCCACTACGCCGGTTACCGCAACACCTGTTTTTACTTCGAGCCCCAGCGATTGCAAGTGTTTGGCAACGATTGTCGCTGTTCGTGTTTCACGGTTTCCCAGCTCCGGATTTTGATGAAAATCGTGCCGCCAGTTGATTACTTTCTGTTCGATTTTGTCGGCTGATGTTTTGATTGCCGCATCGTAACTGGTTTTTTGCCCCACAGCTATTTCGAAACAAAATAACAGGACGATTAAGATTGTGTTTTTCATTGATATTGATTTAAGTGATTTTCTTACTAAATGCTCATGGTTCAGTTGTTTAGAATCAGACAAATAAGTCTTAATTTACTGAACATGAATCTTTAGTTTTTGTTCATTGAAGATTCCCTGAAAAGGCATTGGCAATTTGCGTCAAAATCGGAAACAATCCGGCATTAAATATTGTTAGTACAAGCAGCATGAATATATTTTCCACCAAATAGTTCTAATTATTAACCATTTATCTAATTAACATGGAAGCTTCATCAGTATTGGTAGCAGGCGCTACAGGTCTTGTTGGCGGTGAAATCTGCCGGATTCTGCAGAAAAAGAACTTGCCAGTGAAAGCAATGGTCAGAACAACTACGGACCCAATTAAAACCGAAGAACTTACTAAGCTTGGTATTCAGGCAGTTCAGGGCGACCTTGCTGATAAGGAATCTCTTCTTCGTGCACTTCAGGGAGTAAAAACCGTTATTTCAACTGTTTCGTGTATGCCATTCTCCTATAAACCCGGCGAAAATGATATTCAGTCGGTAGATGAAAACGGGGTGATCAACCTGATTGATGCTTCAAAAGCTGCCGGGGTGAATCATTTCATTTACACTTCATTTTCCAAAAACATTGATCTGGATTTCCCCTTGCGCAATGCCAAAAGAAAGGTTGAATTGCACCTCCAAAATAGTGGTTTGACTTATACCATTTTGCGCCCAGCTTGCTTTATGGAGCTTTGGCTTTCGGCCGCCGTCGGATTTGATGCACTGAACGGAAAAGTTAATATTTGCGGAACTGGTACAAATGCTTTAGCCTACATTTCCTTTAAAGATGTCGCCAAATTTGCTGTTGAAAGCATTTCGAATCCGGCTGCAAAAAATGCTATTCTTGAACTTGGAGGCCCTCAGAATCTATCTCAGTTGGAGGCTGTGAAGATTTTCGAAGAAGTCCTGAACAAGAAAATCGAAGTTAGACATATACCAGCAGATGCGCTACAATCTCAGCTTGATGGCGCCGAAGACCCTATGCAGAAATCGTTTTCGGGATTGATGTTGTCTGTCGCCAATGGAGATCCGATCGACATGAAGGCTGTTTTACATGACTTTCCAATAGAACTTACTTCAGTCAGGGAATATGTTCGGAATGTGGTTTCTGCATCTTGAGCAACGATTTGCAGAAAGCATGGTTTTAGGCCGTGAAATGTTGAATCATTTATACCATTTTCCCAATGGATGATCGCCAAATGAATAATGATTTTTATCGGTTTAAGGTCGGAAAATTCGACTGCATTTCAGTAAGCGACGGGACCTATGACTACGATCCGATGCACCTTTTCCCGGCTTTGACCAATGACCAGGTTATAGAGGTTCTCAGCAGTCGCCAATTAAGAACAGACAAAATTGTCAGCCCATATTCGTTTCTTTTTGTTGATACCGGCAAACATAAGATTTTGTGCGATATGGGAGCCGGGAAATTAGGTCCCAATACCGGCAAATATGTCCAAAACCTGAAATTGGCTGGCGTTCAACCTGAAGAAATTGATTCGATCTTTATCACCCATGCACATCCCGATCATATTGGAGGTACCTTGAATGAAGAAGGCCAGCCAAACTACCCCAATGCCCGGTATTACATGTGGAAAGATGAATGGGATTTCTGGTTTTCGGATGAAGCATTCCAGAAAGTTGCCGAGCATTATTCGGCAATTGCCCAGCCCGAAATATTTTTGAAAGCGGCTCGCGGTCAACTCGGCCCTGTCAGAGATCGGATTGAGCTTTTGACAGAAGAATCGGAAGTTTTGCCAGGTGTTCGGATACATGCTACGCCGGGACACACGCCGGGACACATCGCAATTTCATTTACGTCTGAAGGAGAGGAAATCTTTTATGTTGGCGATGCAATAGTTTTCCCGTTTCTGATCGAGCGTCCTGACATTCTTCCGATCTTTGATATGATTCCTGAAATGGCGGATGCTACCAAGCGCAGGCTCTGTGATCTTTTGGCAGAAAAAAAGGCATGGGCGCTGGTACAGCATTTTTCTCCATTTCCAAGTCTGGGGCATGTGATAAAGAACGGAGATGCCTGGCAATGGAAGCCGGTATTAATTTGATCCTACTTTGTCCAGAAATGTTTTGAATTCCGGAGTAGCACGCAGATTATCAAGACCCGGATCTTCGTTGATCATGGCTATCCTTGCCGAGCGAAGTTCGCAGGTATCTTTCAGCATTTCGAAAGCCTTCTCTTTTTCGTTCAGCAATGAATAACACACTGTAAGATAATAGGATTGATTGTAAACTTCATGGTGGTGTTTAATTCCTTCACCGACTAACCAGTTCAGGAACCCGTTTAATCCTGATTTTCGATAGATCTCATCAATAAGCGGCACGAATTTTTCAGTTTTTGGATCTCTTAATATTACGTTTTGATATTCACCGATCATTTCTTCATAAAGTCCCTTTTGGAGATAACATAGTGAAGTCCAGAAATAAGCTGGAGTAAAATTATTATCAATTGACAGTGCATTCCGGAATTGTCTGATTGCTTCATCATATTGGCGCGACATATACCGGATCAACCCGGCAGCAAAATTAAAAATCAGTGACAATGGATCGAGTTCTCTTGCAATGTTATTGTGTTGAATGGCCTTGTCTTTATTTCCTATGCACACCTGGAATAAGGCATAAATATGATGGACTTCAGGTGAATTCGGATTAAGCTCAACCGACTTTTTGAATTCCTCCTCTGCTTTTTGCCAGTCCCATTCAATAAATGCACAAGAATACATCAGGGAGCTATGAATTTCAGCCAACGAATTATCCAGCCCAAGCGCTTTGGCTTGAAACTCCTTGATTTTTGGAAGCGCTTTTTTTGCCTGTACAAATCCCCAATCAGTTGATACGGTGTGTGCAATGGCTAATCCGGCATAGGCTAAAGCATAATCCGGATCAGCTTCAATGGCTTGTTCGTAATAACGGATAGTCTTTTCGATGCCTTCCTTCGACCGGCTGTTATTCCAGTAGTAACGTCCCTTCAAATAATAATTGTAGGCAGCCAGATTTTCGGTATTGTTTTTTAATATTTGCTTCCGTTCTTCTTCAAACAACTGAATCTTAAGTTCTTCGACAATAGCCAGCGAAAGTTCATCCTGAATTTCAAAGATGTCTTTCATTTGGCGGTCATACTTTTCAGACCAGATATGTGTACCGTCTGACACCCGAATAAGTTGGGCGGTAATTCGAAGCCGATCTCCTGATTTTCTTAAACTGCCTTCGAGAATGGTATCTACACCAAGTTCATTGCCTATGTTGCGGACGTCAAGGTATTTCCCTTTAAAAGCAAATGAGGTCGTTCGGGCAATAACTTTCAAGCTATCGATATGAGCCAGTGTGTTGATGATTTCTTCGGTTATTCCGTCACAAAAATAATCCTGATCTTTCTCAGGGCTCATATTTTCGAATGGCAGAACAACTATACTTTTTGCTGGCGTTTTTTTGGGTTGCTCCTGAATCAGAGATTCCGAAGATTCATCATTATAAGTAGTAATAACTTCATAAATTCTTACTGATTCTTTTACATTTTTGAGCGTTTCTTCCTTTACAAATCTGGTCTCAATCGCTTTTTTGTTGGAAACATTATTTCGCACTGTTTCCGAAACATAAATACATCCCGGTTTTGCAGATGCCTGTATTCGGGCCGAAATATTGACCGCATCTCCAAACACATCGTCAGATTCAAAAACAACTTCTCCCTGATGGATGCCTATCCGTAACAGAAAATCTTTAGCACTATTGCATGTCTCCTGAATTTTGACTGCGGCATTCACCGCATCCGATACTGTGCTAAAACTAGCCATAACCCCATCGCCCAATTCTTTGATCAACCGTCCGCCAAATTGTTCAATGATTGGTTTTTGGATTTCGCGGTTCTTCTTCAGGAGTTCAAAGGCTTTTTGTTCGTCATTTCCCATTAGCGAAGTGTACCCGACAATATCGGTAAACATGATGGCAGCGAGTTGGCGAGATTGATCCATTTAATATTGAATTGGATTTGAAATGGGAATTCATTTAAGTTCGTTCGCTAAAGTACATAAAAAGTTTATAGCAAACTATGAATCAGCTTGTCCAGACGGATTTGTTTGACTGGCTCACGATTCTCGATACAAAACCGGGTGAAGTATTTGTGCTTTGTAATGAACGAAATTTGCATCTCATTCCATTTTTTTTCCGTTAACATAGGGTTTAACCACTGAAGTTCATGAAACAAATCCTGTGATTTGATTTCAAACGTATCAGCGCTGAGGTATTCAAGATCGGCATCGGCAATTATTTCTTCCAACTTGTTTTTTGGAGACTGTGGTATTTTTGTGGCCATAATAATGCCACATATTGTATCAATATCATCGGCTGAAAGACCATATTCAGGAAGATATTGCTGGGCTAACAAACAACTCTGCTCTTCATGATTGCCATAAATCCGGATATATCCGGTATCATGCCAAAGCGCTGCAATGTTCAGTAAATTTAACTCATCCTCGGAGCAACCTTCGTTCCGGCCAATTTCCTGAGTTTTTTCCTGAACATACAAAGTGTGTTCAGGACAGTGATAAAAATACTGTTTTGGAAGTTCGGTACTCAACATATTGAGAACATATTCCTGCATTTGAGATTTATTTTGCATGTCCTTTTTCTTTTAAAATTCCTCCGGCGGCTTCTTTCACGCTCTGAATGTACATGAAGGCTTTTGGATCAATTTCTGAAATTGAATCCTGAATCTGGTTGATTTCCAGCCGATTTACGATGGTTACAATAATTTCGCAGTCAGTCCGGATATCGAAACTTCCGGGTAGATATCCTCTTTCACCTTTGTAAACAGTGATCCCTTTTTTTAAATCATTGACCAGGAAATCTTTAACTTTCTCATGTTTCGCTGATATTATGTTTATCGAAGTGTATTGTTCGATCCCATCCACTACATAATCGGTTGCACGGGTAGCTGCATAGTATGTAATCAGCGAATACATGGCTGTTTCGAGGCCAAAATGAAAGGCAGCTCCGGCAAAAATAAAAGTATTGAATAGAATGATTATCTCGCTGTTCGAAAAGCCTGTCCTACGTTTGGTAAATACCGCGATCACTTCAGCTCCATCGATCACTCCGCCACTCCGGATTACCAATCCAACCCCGGTACCTATCAGAATTCCGCCGAAAATGGCGATTAGTAATCGATCGGTAGTAACCGGCTGAATGTCAGAGAACATCAGGCCCGCAGCAAGAAGGATTACTGCGAGTGCTGTTTGAACTGCAAAGGTTTTTCCGATCCTCTGGTAACCCAGGTAAATAAAGGGCAGATTAAAAATGATTACTAAAATACTGATGTTGATATGATAGATTTCGTGAATTAAAAGGGAGATACCAGTCACACCGCCATCCATAAACTGGTTGGGAATCATGAATCCCTTCATGGCAAATACGGCCATTCCGGCACCAATAGAAGTTTGTATCAGGTTTTTCAAATTCCAGACATTTCCCCAATGGATTATATCGCTTTGATGATTTTTTGACATGAAATACCTGTTTTTGAATGAGTATAAGGCTAATACAAAAAAAAACCTTAAATGTTCGGAAACACCTAAGGTTTTATCAGATCATATTACTCCGGGCCGACTTCAAGTCGCCCAAGAGTGAATCATTCTCTATTTTGGCATAGGGTAACCAACCAGTTTAGCCAGGTTAGCTTCTATCTCATGTTCTGGATATTCGTAATCCGAAAGCTGTCCGGTCATGTACCGGTCGTAACCAACCAAATCCATCAAACCGTGTCCGCTGAAGTTGAACAGGATCACTTTTTCCTTGCCTTCTTCTCTGGCTTTCAAAGCTTCGCGAATGGTTGCAGCAATGGCATGCGTAGTTTCAGGAGCAGGAATGATTCCTTCCGTTCTGAGGAACAGCAATCCGGCTTCGAAACATTCGCTTTGATGGATGGCCTGTGCTTCCATCAAACCGTCGCGGAGAGAAGCACTGACCAGTGGAGACATTCCGTGGTAACGCAATCCACCGGCGTGGATCGGGGCAGGAATAAAATTGTGACCCAAACTGTGCATAGCCATCAGCGGGGTCATTTTAGCCACATCGCCATGATCGTATATGAATGGAGCTTTGGTTAGTGTTGGACAAGAGAATGGCTCGGCACCGATGATTTGAATGTTCGCTCCATGAATCTTTTCGTACATGAACGGAAACGAAATTCCGGCAAAATTGCTTCCGCCACCACAGCAACCAATCACAATATCCGGATTTTTAATTCCTACTTTGTTCAACTGTTTCTTTGCTTCCAGACCAATAATCGATTGGTGGATCATCACATGATTCAATACTGAACCCAGCGCATAGCGGGTTTTCCCGGTCGGATCGCTCACTGCTTCCTCAATAGCTTCCGAAATGGCGATTCCCAAACTACCCGGTGTATCCGGAAATTGAGCCAGAATATCGCGTCCTGCCTGTGTTTCCATGCTTGGACTGGCCACACATTTGCCGCCCCATGTTTGCATCAGGATTTTTCGGAAAGGTTTCTGGTCGAAGCTCACGCGAACCATGTACACTTTACATTCAATGCCGCCAATCTGGGCGCAGGCATAGGAAAGAGCAGAACCCCATTGGCCAGCACCTGTTTCGGTAACCAGTTTCTTGATGCCGAATTGTTTATTGTACCAGGCCTGAGGAACAGCTGTGTTGGGTTTGTGACTTCCGGCCGGAGAAACGCCTTCGTTTTTGTAATAAATCTTTGCAGGGGTTCCCAGTGCGGCTTCCAGTTCGTAGGCGCGAATCAGCGGACTTGGCCTCCATTGCATCAGAATCTGACGAACTTCTTCAGGAATGTCGATCCAGCGTTCCTGCGAAACTTCCTGTTCAATCAGGTTCATCGGGAAAACAGGGGCAAGCATTTCGGGGCGAACCGGGTTCCCGTCAGGACCCAAAGGAGGGTTTAACGGAGAAGGTAGATCTGGTGCAAGATTGTACCATTGTTTGGGCATTTCCGATTCGTCGAGATAAATTTTCTTTTGTCTGGCCATGATGATTTAAGTATTTAAAGGTTCATAATTAATTCGGTACACATCAATTTTCGACTTTCCTTAAAAGTCCCCTCCATAGGGAATTCAGGGGCTTCAATGAAAAAAGGGACTTACTGCATACACGCAGAAAATCCCTTTCCCCGGCCTTACGGCCGCAAATCAATATGGTTTTCTCGCGCTTCCATTTTAATGTTGCGCCAGTTCCATTCTTTTCCGTATAATGGTGATTTGTACATGTCTTCTTTAAAAAAGCGAGTAAAACTAATTATTTTTTTCAGGTTTTCAAGGAGAATACTTACGATTTAATTGTTTATATAAAAGTTACTAGATTTGGTAACTATTGCTATCTTTGCATGGTATGCGAATCATCAAAGAAAAGACATTGGTTGAGTTCTGTAAGCTTCAGAAGTACAAGCAAGCTGAAAGTTCAGTAAAGTCCTGGATTTATGAGGTAAGGTACTCCGATTGGGACAATGCTCAGGACCTTAAACAAAAATACGGCAATGCCAGTATCTTGACTTCAAAGCGAGTGGTTTTCAATATGAAAGGTAATGATTTTCGACTAATTGTTGATATAGAATTTAAACTGAAGTTGGTCTTTGTTGTTTGGTTTGGAAGCCATTCCGAAAATGATCAGATTAATGCAAAAACGATAAGATATGAAGAGTAAGATAATTAAAACTAAAGCTGAATATAATGAGGCCTGTGCCCGTATTTATGATCTGATTAATAGTTCTGAAAAACCCATCGAACCAAATACTGACGATGGAGAAGAACTTGAATTGTTGTCGTTGCTTGCAGCGAAATACGAAAGCGAGAACTGGCCCGTTGAAGCCCCAAGTGCGGTTGAAGCCATACGTTTCAGGATGGAACAAATGAACCTCAATCAAAACGATGTTGCCCCAATTTTCGGAGGAAAAACAAGAGTATCCGAAATTATGAATGGGAAAAGGCAATTAAACTTAAAAATGATCATAATTTTGCATGAATATCTGGATATTCCACTCGAATCTTTGTTAAATTCAAGTCAAATAAGACTTGATAATGAAGTACATCAGAAACTTCTTAAAGTATCCTCTGTCAATAAATTTATGCGGACTGATATAATGAGTACATAACCAGATTTACCCGATTCGCTGGATTTTACGGCTTAGCGGGCGTTCCATCGAAATCGGGACTTTCTCCTCAATCACACTGCTTGAATCCAATCCCAGGGATTTGACATCATTGATGCTGAATAACCGGGTAAATGAGTGGATGCCCATGATCATGCTTTCCCAGGGCGAAAGCTTGTAATCGCGGGTCATGACACGGTCGAGATTGACAAAAATAAAATCACCCGGGAAATGATGTTTCTTCAGTGAATCGTATGAACTGCAAAGTTTTATTTCTCCATTAGCCTCCATGTCTTTCAAAACTTCCTTAAAGAAAAGATTGATGCGCGGTTCAATTTTAAAACCAAGGTGAAAATCAATCCGGATGAGTGTTCCGGGGATGATCTGATTTAATTCGTAGCTAAATGTTTCCGGTTCATCAACCGTATCGACATGCAGCAACCAATAAGTCTTGGCACGTTTGGGCTGTTTACTGAAGATAGAATACATGATTTTGGATTCGATCTGGTGAACATGATTGGCCTTGATGATGTACACCAGATTGGTAGCCAATTGCGGAATACTCTGGTCGTTGCTCAGATCTTCGAATAAATGCAGGTACTTGTTGACATTAGAGAAACTGATGTGCCGGTTTTTGATTTTTCGCCCGAAAAACCATCCCTGCATGACCAGAAAGAAAATAAATGCCAATGCGATGGAGAACCATCCGCCTTCGGGGAACTTATGCATGTTGGCGATCAGGAATGACCCCTCTATCGTTCCAAAAATTACAATAAGACAACCGAGAATGATAATGGGTACGTCTTTCTCATGAAGATAATGAATGACCAGCATGGATGTCATAATCATGGTAATTGTAATTGAAAGTCCATACGCGGCCTCCATATTGGATGATTCCCGAAAGAAAAAGACCACAAAACAACAGAAGACCCACAACAACCAATTCACAAAGGGAATGTAAACCTGACCTTTAATCAGAGTTGGGTGCAGAATCTTTATCTTGGGCCAGAAGTTTAACGAAACTGCTTCGCTGATCAGGGTGTACGATCCGGTAATCAATGCCTGACTTGCAATCACAGCGGCTGCTGTTGCAATGATAATTCCGGGGAACAGAAACCATTGAGGCATGATGGCATAAAAAGGGTTTAAACCGTGAACCGGAATAGGGTGGTTCATCAGCCAGGCACCCTGTCCGAGGTAATTTAAAATCAAACTGATTTTCACGAAAGCCCAGGAGTATCGAATGTTTTTGATTCCGCAATGTCCCAAATCAGAATAAAGGGCTTCGGCTCCGGTAGTACAAAGGAAAACCGCACCCAGCAGGATAAATCCTTTTGGATATTTAGTCAAAAAATCATAAGCGTATATCGGATTTAATGCGTTCAGAATTTCAGGAAAGGTAGTAATCTGAGCAAAGCCTAAAGTTGCCAGCATCAGAAACCAAATAACCATCATCGGTCCAAACGATTTACCAATAAAGTTTGTTCCGAATTGTTGTATAAAGAAGAGCGAGGTAATAATTGCAATCACTACCGGAATTACCGGAATCGCAGGATTGATCAGTTGTAATCCTTCAATGGACGAACTGACTGTAATGGAAGGAGTGATCACCCCGTCAGCCAGCAAGGCACTTCCACCAATCATGGTCAGAACAGCAGCCCAGGTCGTTTTCTTTTTCATCAGTGCAAAGAGCGCAAAGATTCCACCCTCACCATGGTTGTCGGCCCGGAGGGTAATAAAAACGTATTTAAATGTAGTTTGCAGGGTGAGGGTCCAGAACACGCAGGATAGAGCGCCATAAACCAGCAGTTTATCAAAAACAGTGGCGTCGGCAATAATCGCTTTAACTACGTATAATGGGCTGGTACCGATGTCTCCAAATACAATTCCAATGGTGATCAGCAGTCCGGCGAAGGTAACTTTGTTCAATGAGAGCTGTTTCGTTCCCAACATTTCAACCGATTTTTATAGGGTCAATTTCTTAAAAAATGGAAGTCAAAGGTACGTACAAGCTTCGTTGGTTTTCCATTTTTTTTGTGGAAAGCATAGAATTTTTTAATTTCTTAAAACAACCTCTGTTTTTGAACCTTATATTTGCAATTAAATACTGTTTCTGTTGTCTCACGTACCGTTTTGAAGCAAACCTTCATCATTTTTATATCTTTGGACTATCTAACCCTGTTTCAGAAATGAATATTGAAGAATTAACAGAGTATTGCATGGAAAAACCGGGTGTGACCGAAGAATTTCCATTTGACGAAAGCACCCTGGTTTTTAAAGTGATGGGCAAGATGTTTGCCCTGACCAACCTGGAAGGCGACTGGAGACTGAGCCTGAAGTGCGACCCTGAGCGGGCTGTTGAACTGCGTGAGCAATATCCGGACATCCAACCGGCATACCACATGAATAAAACACACTGGAACATGTTGGATATGAACGGATCGCTCAACCAAAAGCTGATTTTGGAACTGATTGACCATTCTTACCAGCTGGTGGTTGAAAAATTACCTAAATCCAAGAGCCCCTCCCTGCCCGCCATTGGCTTGGCAGGCGGGTAAATCTGCCCGAAGGAGAGACTTTGGCGGATAGAAGATTCTGAACGAAAAAGCTTTTTAAAGCATTTATTTCATCTAAAAGCATAAAACAACAAATGCCGGTTCTTTAAGCCCTATCTTTTGGAGGGGGTTTTAGGGAGGTTTTAAATATATAAGTTATGCAAAAACAAGAATCCTCCTCCCTTGGCGAGGACAGGGAAGACCTTTATGAATTACGGGGTGCAGAATACATTGAGCTGATCAAACTGCTGAAAATCATGCGGGTAAGCGAGTCGGGCGGACAGGCTAAATTGATGGTCGAAGATGGCATTGTTTTGCGCAACGGTGAACCCGAATTCCGGAAGCGGGCAAAATTAAGAAGCGGCGAGGTAATCGAAGTTTTTGATTTTAAAATCAGGATAGAATAGTTGGAAAATGTATTGAAAAATTTGATTTTAACACTTGCCATATTTTATGTTTTATCCAATCTCCGTTTTGTTAAGATGTTGATAAAAATCAGTTTGGAAACTCCATTTATCAAGGTTTAATCCGGATAAGATTTTATTATTTAGGGGATTAATCTATTTTTGTGAAGTTTTTACCAGATCGGTGTGCATGAAGAGTTTTTCGGGTAAATCTTTTTTGAATCTAAAGTGCAAGAAAACGCTGCTGGCGGAGTGTCAGATTGTATTCCGAAACTCTCAGAAGATTCAAACTGTCAACATTTTAGATTCTTTCCATTCCGTATATCCAAATATCTTCGAGGCAAATCTGCCCTTGAATGCTTTTCCTTACACAATAACCCGCATCAAATCCCAAAGCCTATGATGCGAAATTTACGACTTTCCAAAAAATCAAGAATATGAAAAATCTGATCCATTTTAAAGAAAAAGTAGTGGCAATTTTAATTGTCAGTCTTTTAGTTGCCGGAATCAGCCA
The DNA here is from genome assembly GCA_025355875.1 of Prolixibacteraceae bacterium. Taxonomy (GTDB): domain Bacteria; phylum Bacteroidota; class Bacteroidia; order Bacteroidales; family Prolixibacteraceae; genus Aquipluma. Next base: position 15,939 of record JANXYV010000182.1, read on the forward strand.
GCCTGTTTTTTCGCAGGGAGTGTTGATAAATAATGGTACTCCTCCAACTACGGCAGATGCATCATCCATGCTTGAAGTTCGATCATCTACACTTGGGATATTGATACCACGGATGGCCAGCGATCCTTCATCGCCAGCCATTGGGCTGTTATACTACAATACGGTTTCCAATGCTTTTAAATATTACAACGGGATTGGATGGATTACGCTTGGAACTGGCAGTGGTAATGGTACAGTTACCAGTTTTTCTTCTGGGGCGTTGAGTCCCATCTTCACAACCTCAGTGGCCAATGCGACAACTTCACCAGCCTTATCCTTTTCTATCTCCAATGCCGGAGCTTATTCAATTTTAGGGAATAACACTGGATCAGGAGCAGCACCAGCATATTTTCCTCCAACACTTGCTTCAGCATTGTTTCAGAATCAGGGATCAGCAACTACTGTATTACACGGTGGTGGAGCCGGAGGCCCTACATGGGGTTCAATTGCTTTGGGAACTGATGTTACGGGCGTTTTACCAATTGCTAATGGAGGAACCAATTCTTCCGCTACAGCAACTGCGGGTGGGGTAGGCTATGGAACTGGTACTGCCCACGCATACACTTCAGCTGGTACTGCAGGGCAGTTTCTTCAAAGCGCTGGTAGCGGAGCTCCGGTTTGGGTTTCACCAACTATTGGAACTGTAAGCAGTGTTACCTCGGCTGATGCTAATGCAACAGTCGCCAACACAACAACTGCTCCGATAATAACCATTGTTGCAGCTCCCAAACTGGCCACAGCCAGGTCGATCGCTGGGGCAAACTTCGACGGTTCTACAAATATCTCACTGGCGAATAAGTTTGTTGTTCAGGGAACTTCCGATTTAGGACTCTCTGGCGCTCAGTTTTTAGGGTCTCTAGGTACTGGTATAGTCAAGAATACAACTTCAACCGGAGTTCTCTCTATTGCTACCGGCGCAGATCTTCCTTCCATGACCTCAACCATTGGTGGCGCAGTGCCAACACCACCCAATAATACCACAACCTTTTTGAGAGGTGATGGAACTTGGGCAAGTACTTCCGGCGGTACAGTCACAGCTGTTTCTATTGCAACTGCAAATGGTTTTAGCGGAAGTTCCAGCGGAGGTGCAACTCCAGCCTTGACCATTGTTGCAGGGGCAATTACCCCGACTTCTGTGGCAGCAACGAGTACGATATCAGGCACGCAGTTGACTTCTACTATAGTTACTGGTACACCGCCGTTTGTTGTAACATCTACAACCCCGGTTGCAAATTTAAATATTGGAGGAAATGCTGCAACCGCAACAACTGCCACAGGTTTTTCTGGTTCACTCGCTGGTGATGTTACCGGAACACAAGGTGCAACGGCAATTGGAGCCTCCAAAGTGACCAACGCCATGTTGGCTGGATCTATTGATCTTACTACAAAAGTAACCGGCATTTTACCAGTGGCAAATGGCGGAACTGGTTCTTCAGGTGCTCTTAATTTTATTGATTTAACAACAACTCAAACAGCTGCAGGTGCAAAAACGTGGAGTAGTCTTGGAACATTTACCGGAGGAATAACTTCCACTGGGACAAATAACATATCTCTAAGTGGGGATGCAACTGGCACAACATTAAATATTGGAACTGGGGCAGGAGCCAAACTTGTCAGTCTCGGAAGTGCAAATGGAGCATCATCTCTTGTTGAAAGAGTTGGTGCCGGTAATTATAGCCTGGATGGTGTTGCAGGTTCAACTTATAGCATTGGTGCTTCAACTACCACTGGGACAATTTCTGTTGGCGGTACTGCGCAAACGGGTGCAATTACAGTTGGCTCATCTTCAGGAACACAAATATTGAATCTGGGAACCGGAGCAGGTGCCGCCACAGTGAATATTGCAAATGGCACCGCTGGCAACATCGTCTCAATTGCAAACGGTGCAAACACAGTAGCCCAGACAACCAATATTGGAGCAGGTGCAAATGCCGCAAACAATACAATTAATATCGGTTCTGGTTTAAATACTGCTGGTACAACAGCAATAACAATCGGATCTAACCAAAACCTTGCCAACACAACACTAATCGCAGGAGGTAATGGTGCAGGTGCAATTACTCTCGATCCATATTCAACAGGAAGCATTGTTATTGGTGATGCTGCCGGTATTGGGGCAATTACATTGGGATCTTCTTCATCAGCCCAAACAGTCAATGTAGGAACTGGTGCTGGTGTATCAACAGTGAACATCGCAACCGGTGGTGCTGCAAGTGTTGTAACGATTGGTGATAATACTGGTGCTACATCAGGTACTACATTAATTGGAGGTTCAATAACAATGAATGGTTCAATGAATTATGGAGCCGATACTCAGGCAAACGATTCTTATGTTATCAATCTCTCTCCAGCTCCGACAGCGTATGTTGTCGGTATGCAAATTGTATTCAAGGCTAATACCGTAAATACTGGTACTGCTTCAATAAATGTAAACGGACTTGGTGCCAAAACAATTGTAAAACGAGTGAATACATTGCTATCCAATAATGATATAGCTGCATCTAAGTTTTGTCTTTTAGTTTTTGACGGTACTAATTTTGTGCTTCTTAACCCTGCAGCACTATAGATGGTCTCATTATTAAAATGACACATAATAAACAATAATGAGTAGCAGAAATAACATATTGTCAAGTTTCAGAACAAATTATAGTTCCTTTCTGAAGAGAGCTATATTGGTTTGTTTTGTTATGTTGATGATCAATGAGTTTATTTCTGCTCAGGTCATTTCCAACAACGGCGCTGTCATATCTATTTCTTCGGGGGCAGTGGTTAGCAATGCAAGTGATGTCAATAATGCCTTCGGCATCCTCACCAACCATGGAGCGCTTGGCCTCACCGGCAATTTTACCAATTCGGCAACCACCAATGGGAATGGAACCTATACTGTGGGCGGCAATTGGACGAACAACGGAACATTCACTCCCAATTCGAGTACGGTGATTTTTGATGGTTCCGGGCCAGGAAATATCGGGACTTGTACTTTCAACAACACCATCATAAACAGCACTGGAACTAAAACTGCTACAGGATCCTTGGTGATAACCCGGGATTTCACCTTAAATGCTGGTACTTTTAACTTAAGCAATGCAAATGGGTATATAATTACGATTTTAGGAAACTATACTCAAACTGGTGGCTTGTTTGATTTTAATATTGGAACCTCTGGAAGCAGTTCTATGCATCTTACCGGAAACCTGACCAATACTGCCGGAACAAGTTCCATAACAACTAGCGGACCAGGTGCCGTTAATGGCCAAATCGTATTTAACGGTGGTGCCATCCAGACCGTAACCTTTTCTAATCCAAATGCTTCTATTTGGACTACCTATTCAGTTAATTCAGGTAGTTCGGTAAAACTAGGTTCAAATATTACTTTGACTGGAGATAACTCGGGTGCACAGTATTTTGCAGATCTGGTTGTCAATGGAACAATTGATTTTGGAACATATGTTATCAATGATGTTCCTAATGGCAATAATCCGAATGCATCGCATTTTGTTTTAAACAGTGGGGCAAATTTGATTACCGCAAACACTGAGGGAATTTCCTTGACAGGAAATACCGGTTCGGTGCAGTTTTTGGGTACAAGGAGCTATGATGCCAATGCCAATTATCTGTTTAATGGCTCATCGTCACAATTTAGCGGTAACGGACTCACCGGAGCTCACAACCTTACCATCGCAAATGGCGGTCCGGCAGGCAATAATAGCCTTACTTTAAGTGCCGCAGCTTCGGTTTCGGGAACACTTGCCTTTTCGTCAGGACTTTTAGGTACTTCGGCAACGAATTTGCTCTCAATCACCAACCCGTCAAATTTGGCTATTTCGGGCGCATCGTCCACTTCGTTTATCGACGGCCCTGTAAGTTGGTCGCTTGCAACAGGTACCTATATTTTCCCGGTTGGGAAAAGTGCAACGAGCAGTTATCTTCCATTTACCCTGGCAGCTTCAGCTGCATCGAACCCTTTGGTTTCGGTAGAGGCATTTGGAACAGATGTGGGCAGTGGTGCAACACTAGATGGAACTCTTACTTCGATCAGCCATACCGAATATTGGAAAGCAGATCTCAATGCAGGTACTTTTACAGGTAAAGTATCGCTGAACCGCGGATCGTCGTTAATCAATGAAGACATCATAGGTAAGAGTGGTTCACAAGTTGGACCATACTCCGCTATTGGAGGCACGGCTTCGAGCCCGGCAATCAATAATTCGAACGACATCAATAGTTTAGGCTATTTTGTAATGGCTACTGCGGCCAAGAATTGCCCTGTTTCAACTTCTGTGGCACCAAACGGAGATCAGACTGTATGTCAAAACTTTGCTGCCAATCAATTATCAGCCACGATCACAACGAATGGGATCAAAGGGACTCCAAGTCTGCAGTATCAATGGTATTACAATACTTCCAATAGTAACACAATTTCAGGCGCTACGCTGATTACGGGTGCTATCAGTCAGGTTTATACTCCTTTGTCAGGTGCAAGTGAAGCTGGAACAATCCGTTACTATTTTTGTGTAGGATATGCCGCCGATAATGGCTGTGGTCAATCCAAAGCCTCGCAGTCGCTGGCTTCGAATGTGGTAAAAGTGACTGTCAATCCAAACCTTCCGGTCAGCCTCAGTATTGTGGCTAATCCAGCCGGTGCAATTTGCTCCGGAACAAATGTGGTTTTTACAGCTACTTCAACCAATGGCGGAACAACGCCAACCTATCAGTGGAAAAAGAACGGAACTAATGTGGGATCCAACAGCATTACCTATATGGATGCCGTGTTGGCCAACAACGACCAGATAACCTGTACACTGACTTCGAATGCCACCTGCGCCACAGGGAATCCGGCGATTTCAAATACAGTAACCATGACGGTTAATCCAAACCTGACCCCAACCGTAACTATTGCAGCTTTACCAAACGGAGGGATATGTGAAGGCACAACCGTAACCTTCACTGCAACAGCAGGAAATATCGCCGGCGGTACGGTGAAATATGATTTTAAGGTGAATGGAGCCAGTAAGCAGAGCGGATCGTCGTACACCTTTTCTAGCTCAACTTTGGCAAATGGAAACACAGTAACTTGCGACATCGCTGTTTCCGGCGGAACTTGTTTGACTTCAACATCAGCCTCATCACCATCGGTCACAATGAATGTTTCCGCACCGCCAGGCAGTGCAAGTGTTGGATCTGATCAAAGCCAATGCGGAACTTTGACAAGTGCAAGTTTGGGAGGCAATTCCCCGGCCAGCGGCAACGGAACCTGGAGCATTGTAAGTGGCGGAGCAGGAAGTTTCAGCAATTCTGGAAGCGGCAATTCAACCTTTACAGCTGACACCTATGGAACCTCCAAATTACGATGGACAATCAGCAACGGAGCCTGCGCTTCCAACTCGGCCGATGTTTTGGTAACTTTTTATCCTTCGCCAACGGCTGTAATTAGTGGGGGGACATCTCCAATCTGTACCAATACAGCACCCGGAATTTTCACAGCAACAGGCAGCGGAGGAACTGGAAGTTATACCTATCAATGGTATTCCACTTCAGGAATAATCAGCGGTGCGACCAGCCCGGCCTATTCACCCGGAGAACTTACTTCAACAGTCGGATTTTATTGTAAGATTACGGATGGAAGCTGCGGAACAGTATCCACTCCGACCTCAACGGTAACTGTTATTCCTGAAAATACGATCAGCCTGAGTTCGGTTTCAGGAACAAATGCGCAGACAACTTGCATCAGTTCGCCGATCACTGATATTACCTATGCCACATCCGGAGCAACCAGTGTGACCTTTAGCGGATTACCATTGGGAGTGACCGGTTACTGGGCAAATAATGTTGCCGCCATAAACGGCACGCCAAGTGTTTTATCAGGGAGTCCGTATACTTATAATGTCACTTTAAATGGTGGTTGTGGAACAGTTTCGGCAAACGGTACTATTACTGTCAACAAATTACCGGTTACATCGGCAATTTCAGGCAATACAACTCCGGCATGCAGTGGTATTGGTAAAATTTATTCGGTAGCGAACACAGCTGGGTCCAGTTATTTCTGGACTGTTCCGGATGAAGCCAGTATCACCGATGGACAGGGTACGAATAGTATAACTGTCAGTTTCGGTACAAAAAATGGGAAAGTTAGTGTTGTGGAAACGAACGAGAACACATGTGTTGGCTCGAAAGTCGATCTGCCTGTTTCATTGGCCGGATGTGATTTGGACGCAAACTTCAGCGCCAACAAAACTTCGATATGCAATGGTATCACTGTAACATTTACAAATACTTCTACTGGAACTACCGGTTTGACAAGTTATAGCTGGGATTTTGGAGCGAATGCAACTCCGGCCACCGCTTCAGGAATTGGTCCACAATTGGTAACTTATTCGGGTTCGGGTTCAAGTGATGTAAGCCTGACGATAACCGATGGGGCTTCGAAAACCACCACAAAGAGCAATTATATTACCATCCTTCCTGACAATACGATCACGTTAATTTCCGGAACTGGAACTGATGACCAGACGACCTGTATGAATACTGCCATCACAGCTATCAGGTATTCCACAACCGGTGCAACCAATGCTGTTTTTGAAGGATTACCGGACGGAGTTGCGGGAAATTGGGTTGGCAATGTAGCTACAATAAGCGGAACGCCAAGCATTTCAGGAACCTATAACTTTAAGGTTACGCTGACAGGCGGTTGCGGTGTGGCAACCGCCACTGGCATCTTGCATGTTCCGCTCGACAATACCATTATACGGACATCCAACGCTGCAACTGAGGCACAAACCCTGTGCATAAACACAGTAATTGCACCGATTACCTATTCCACTTCCGGAGCGACAGGTGCATCTGTGTCTGGTTTACCTTCAGGAGTAGAAGGAATTTGGGCGGGAGATGTTGTGACTATTAGCGGATCTCCAAATGTTTCCGGAATATTTAACTATACCGTGAATATGACCGGCGGGTGCGGCTCGGCGACTGCTTCAGGAACCATTTCGGTTGACGCTGTTTCCGTGGGTGGCGCCGTTTCCGGAGGAAAGTCCATTTGTTCGGGAACTGATTGCGGAACGCTCTCACTGATTGGACAAGCCGGAAATGTAATCAAGTGGCAGCAATCGATTGATGGAAATACATGGGCCGACATTTCAAATACTGCGACAATTTACTCGCCGGGAACATTGCACCAGAATACCCAATTCAGGGTGGAGGTTCAAAATGGAACTTGCAGTTCGGTCTATTCTGATGTTGCTACGATTTATGTAAATCCGATTTTGACCCCCAACATTTCTTTGTCTGCTTCGCCGGGAACCACTATTTGTGCCGGAACAACGGTTACCTTTTCTGCAACAGCAAACAACACCGGTGGTGGCGCGGTTAACTATAACTTTAAGGTGAACGGAACCAGTCAACAGACCGGTCTGGGAAATACATTCACAAGTTCAGACTTAATTGATGGTGGAACAGTAAATTGTGAAATCACAATCGTAGGTGGAACATGTTTAACCACAACAACTGCATTATCGAATACGGCGACGATGAAAGTTAACCCGAATTTGCCGGTAAGTATTTCAATTACAGCGGATGCCAACCCAATCTGTTCCGGAACTTCGGTTATTTTTACGGCCACTCCAACCAATGGCGGATCAACACCTGCCTACCAGTGGAAAGTCAACGGGATAAATGAAGGATCAAACAGTTCGACTTATGCCTACCTACCTGTTGATGGAGATATCCTTATCTGTGTACTAAGCTCCAATGCGACCTGTGCTATTGGCAGTCCGGCTACATCGAATTCGGTTACTATGTCGGTTAATCCGAATTTGCCGGTAAGTGTTTCGATTGTAGCCTCATCCAGCTTAGTTTGTGCCGGAACTTTGGTCAACTTTACTGCTATGCCGGTAAATGAAGGTGCAGCTCCAACTTATCAATGGAAGGTAAATGGAAGCAAGGTAGGAACAAACTACTCGAGCTTTTCCTTTATTCCGGCTGATGGCGATGTGGTAAGTTGTGACCTAACATCCAGTGCAACCTGTGCCACGGGAAATCCAGCTACCTCAAATTCAGTAAGTATCACTGTTAATTCGGTTACCGGAGGTACGGTAGGTAGTGATCAAACCATCAAAAATAATCATGTCCCGGCACCTTTTACAGAGATTACTCCATCCACTGGATCAGGAACTTTAAGTTATCAGTGGCAAGTTAGTCAAATCGATCCTTTTTCCGGATTCAGCGATATTGGTGGGGCAACATCAACAACTTATACTGAGAAAAGTAAATTCAAAGACAATGTATATTATAAGCGAATAACTACCAGCACAATAGGTTCATTGACCTGTATAGCAGAAAGCAATGTGATCAGGATTACTGTCGGAAAATGCGACCCACCTGTAATATTAAATCAGCCGGTTTCACCATCGCCAGTTTGTGACGGCGCAGGTATAGTTTCGATAGGAGTTGGCGCAGATGGAACAAGTCCTTTGATCTATCAATGGTATGTTGACGGAACGATACCCTTGACTGAAACAGATCCATACAGTGGGGTAACCAGTGCAATGCTCACTATTACTAATCCATCAGTTTTATTGAATGGTAGACAATACACCGTAAATGTTTCCGGACAATGCTCACCCGCGGTTACCAGCAATGCCACCAACCTGACGGTTAACCCGAACCTTCCGGTTAGTGTTTCGATTGCTGCTTCTACCAATAACGTTTGCGCCGGAACTTCAGTCGACTTCACCGCAATGCCAGTAAACGGGGGTACAGCACCAACTTATCAATGGAAGCTAAATGGAAATGATGCCGGAACGGGCAGTTCAAGTTATTCATATATTCCAATTAATGGTGATGTGGTGAGTTGTGTACTGACCTCGAATGCCACATGTGCCACTGGAAGCCCGGCCACTTCGAATGTGGTAATAATGACGGTAAATCCAAATCCAACTGTAAATATCGGTGGATCTGTTACAGCAATTTGTCAGGGAAGCACTTCCGGGGCACTTGGCGGCTTGTTCGGCGGGGGAGCAACTTCTGCTTTTTGGTCGGATGGGGGTGCCGGAGGTTCATTCACCAACAACGACGGAAACAGACCCGATTTAACAACCTATACCGCATCATTCAACACTTCCGGTCAGGTTACATTAACACTGACTACCGGTGGAGGAGTCTGCGGAAGTGCCACTGATAGTAAACAAATAACGATTAATCCAGTCCCGACACCTGGTCAAATTGTGCCGGATTAACCAATAAGAAATAGAGAAACTTAGATATTAACTTTAAAAAGGTACACAATGAAAAAAACAAAAATTCTGCTGATTGCACTGGTGGTCCTGATGATTACCAGTTTGGGGGCAAGAGCCCAGAATACGGGTTCGAGTCCGTATTTAAACTCGACTCACACCTATACCTCAGCGAAAACTGCTGCGATGTCTGGAACTTCTTTATCCTGGTCTGTTTCGGGTGGAGGAACATTAACTGAAATAGGAACAGATAAGCTTTCGGCTACAGTCAAATGGACTTCAATAGGGTCCTATACAGTAACTGTAACTGAGAGTACAGCAGACGGATGTTCTACCAAACGGACTTTTCCCGTGACTGTCGTTGCCAACACTTTTAATTTGGCAGTTTCTTCGCCTGCCGAAGCATGTGCTGCCGGTAGTGGAACTATTATTTCAGATGGGGCTACAAGTCCCGGAAATACAACAGTTGCATTTATAGTAGCATTTTCGGGTGATAATACAAAAACATCCTCCTTTGATTATGCTATTACTACAACTACCACTGCAAGTATCTCATCAGTTACGATTAGCAATGGGATATATCCAACAGGAACAAACCTCACCGGTTCAAATCTTACTATTCCTACCGGAATTAGTTCATTTACAGTAACCGTTGTCGTCGCATCCCGATTCAATATCATGGATGATGTCAAACTGGCCATAACAAATGGTAAAGATTTCTATGGTACTGTTGAAAATAATATAACAGATAATAATGGAACTGCCACAATTAATGCAGTGCCAAATACAACACCTATCACAACAAATTAAATTCCACATATAATAATCAATCTTTAATCATTTAATTTTTTACACAATGAAAAAGCTATTAATTCTTTCAGTTTTCGCACTCTTCGCTTTTGCAAGTGCAAATGTTTTTGGACAGAACACAGGAGTCACTCCAACTGCTGGCTCTACTTTTACCTACTCAGTTACAAATCATCCAGGCAACTCCTATGCATGGTCGGTAACTAAGAGTACTCTTGGTGGCGCAACAACTGATGCGACAATTGGAAGCGCTGATCAAGCCACAACGACCATCACATGGGCTTCCTCGGTAGCAGTTAACGATATTTATTATGTACATTTGATTGAAACCGATGCAAAATTATGCTCTAACCAAAAGGTGCTGAAAGTGACCATTTCGGCCAGTCAGTTCTTCCTTGCAATTGCTGCTGGTCTATCATCACCAGCTTGCTATGATGGTGCAGTAGTTGTATCATTAGTTTCAGGCGATCCGCGTTACAACCATGGAAAAGCTACAGTTAGTTACACTGTTACTCCAACAGGATTAGGCTCGGCAACCAGTTATAAATTTAATTTGGCTGATATCTTGTCAAAAACTACAAATTTCGCATCGGTTCCAACGATTACATCAGGAAATGGGTCAATCGCTTCGGGTGTTGTCTCAGTGACCAATACAGCTGCTGTTACTATCCAATATGTTGTGACCAACTCCAACTTGTATGATAATACATCTGATGCATCGGGTACATCTGCTAATTTCACACAAACAGTCAATATTTCTGGTGGAGTGACAAATCTTGGTGTTCCATCTAATTCCGCTGCTCCAGGAGTTTATACCGATCATACTGATGTTGCCCGTCCTGCCACAACAGGCATTACAACGAACTAACATTTCGTTTTTTAAAGTTTTGATTTAATAGCTTTTATCAAGATACAGTCGTACCGGGCCGTGGGGATTTTCCTTGCGGTCCGGAGTCGGCTGATTGATACAGAAACGCTATTGGAAAAAAGTTTCGGGCAGATTGTGGGTCTGAAAGCTAATTAGGTGTGAGATTTTCCTGAAGGTTGTCCGGTTAAGCGTAATTACTATGCCAGCTTTACCTTTTTGGTTTGTGTATTCATTGAAGCAAAATCTATGCTCAATGAGTAGTTTCAGGCTTTCCCGTGAGCTTCGTGGCTTCATGGTCTGGCTGGTGGTATTCAAAACTCACGAATTTAAAAGAGATATGTGATCCGATACGGTCCAACATATAAGCGTCTGATACTGGCTATTTTGCTGGCATTTTGGTCTGTGACTTTTGTCATGGCTCAGGGCGGTATGGTTGTTCCCGAAGGAGAAACAAAGACTTACCAGGTTGATAACCATGCCGGAAGTTCCTACTTCTGGACGATATACAATGAACCTACTTTCAATACTATTGCTTCGGATACCGAATTGAAAATTATTTCCGGAGAAAACTCGTCGTCGTTGGTGGTCAACTGGATAAAACCAGGAACCTACTATCCGACAGTGGTTGAAACAGACCAGACTGGCTGCACCAATACAAAAGCAATTGTAATAACCGTTCAGGCGGGAAGCATCCCCTGGCCAGTAGCTAAAATCTCAAACGAAACCGTGTTGATCGGAGGGATGGAAACTATTCTAACCGGTTCGTGCAAGGCGCTAATCATAGATGCAAGTTCCAGCACCGGTGTCGGACTGACTTTCAAATGGGAACCTTCCATTTATCTTGACAATCCGCTAAGTTCAACACCCATTTTTACACCTGGATCGACAACAACCTATCAATTGACGGTAACTGATAGTTACGGTCGTTCAAATTCGCTGTCGGTCGGAGTACAGGTTGCAGCAATGGTGAAGGCCAATGCCGGGGAACACTTGTATATGGATCAAAACCAATCCGCCATGCTCGATGGTTCAAAAAGCTCGGGCGAAAACCTCAGCTATTATTGGCAAACCAGGAATGGCCATATTCTGGACGGAAGCGCAACCGCCCATCCAACGGTCGATCAGCCTGGAACCTATTTGTTGGCAGTTACTGATCAATATGGTTGCAGCGATAAAGATTCGGTTCTGGTGAGTTTGTATACCCAGGCCGTGAAAGATACTGCAAATACCAAAGTGAATGCGGCGATCGACATTAATGTGATGGCCAACGACATCCCTAAAAGAGGGTTGAATCCAGCTTCCCTGCGGATTATTACTGCTCCAAGAAACGGGCAGGCGATGGTTCTTGCTGATTCGATCATCTCCTATACGCCCGATCAGTATTTTATCGGTTCGGATGACTTTGTCTATTCTATATGCGACTATTTCCAAAATTGCGATCAGGCAATGGTTCTGGTGATCATCAATGATGTGCCGTTCTTTATTCCTGAAGCCTTTTCGCCCAACGGTGACGGCATAAACGACTTGTTTGAAATCAAAGGGCTGGAAAAATACAAATCAGTTTCAATTGAAATTTTTAACCGCTGGGGAAATATTGTCTTTCAGTCGAACAATTATGGGGTCGGAAACGGAAAAGACGGTTTCTGGGATGGGATTGGACAGAACCGCCAGGGGAATAATACAGGTCCGGTACCTACCGGAACTTATTTTTATGTTCTAAAAGCGGGAAATGATAAAAATATTGGCGGATCTATTTATTTAGACCGATAAAAAAGGAAAGAGGAAAAGGAAAAAAGGAAAAGTACAATAAAAGATGGCTCCTGAGGAGCGAAATAGTTATTGAAGAAAAAAATTAAGCGATATAAATCGTTCGCGTGAAGAAGTTGATCATTATTCTGATCTCATTCCGGACGAAAGGAAACAGGCTTTATAAAAGAAGCCACATTAGGCAAAAGTAAATAGGAAAAGAAAAAATTGAAGAAACATAGTCACATAGCGCATCTTATAAATCTGTTTTCCAGGATCACTCTGGCATTCGGACTGATTTTTTGTGCCCTTCAATCTATGGCGCAACAGGATCCGATGTACACTCAGTATATGGAAAATCTGGTTACAATCAATCCGGCCTATGCAGGTTCAAAAGATATGCTGAGCGTGATGGCGGTGTCGCGCAACCAATGGGTTTCATTGCCCAATGCCCCTGTTTCGAGAACTCTTACGGTCAATTCGCCTATCCGGCAGGAAAAAATGGGACTTGGATTCTCTGTTTTGGCCGATCAGGTTGGCCCAATCAAACAAACCGGTTTTTATGTCGACTATGCGTATAAATTGTATTTCAGCAAGGAACGGACTCTCGCTCTGGGAATGAAGGGCGGTGTTAATTTTTACGATGCCAGCCTCACCAATCTTTCGACCAACGATCCGAACGATCCGGTTTTTGCCAGCGATATTAACCGTAATTTCCTGCCAAACTTCGGAGTTGGGGCATTCTTCTATGCGACCCGTTATTATGTAGGTTTGTCGGTTCCCAAGTTAATTGAGAATGAGATCAATCGAAATGAGGTTAGCACTCAACACGTAAGCACAGAAATGATGCATGTGTTTTTTATGTCAGGGTATGTATTTGATGTAAATAGAATTGTTAAATTTAAACCTTCCATTTTGGCGAAATATGTAAAGAACGCACCGGTCTCGGTTGATTTGGGCGCGACTTTTTTATTTTATGATCGGTTATGGTTGGGAACTATATACAGGGTTGGAGACTCATTCGGGGGCTTGTGTCAGATTCAGGCCACGAATCAGTTAAAAATTGGCTATTCGTACGATTACCCAACCAATCAGCTGGGGGCCTATAACAATGGAACCCATGAGATTATGGTTAGTTACGATTTCAACCTCAAACCAGGCAGAGTTAGGTCACCACGGTATTTCTAAGTATATAAAAACATTCATGGCAAGAGTTTTTTACATATTTCTATTAGGAATGCTTTTAAGCTTCATTAGTCCGGTTCAGGGCTATGGGCAGAAATTGACAACCAAATTGGCTGATAAAAGCTTCGACGAATTTGCCTTCGTGGAAGCCATCGAGCTTTATGAATACGCATATAAAAAAGACACTACCGATAATTACCTTATACAGCGGCTCGCCGAATCGAACCGGAATATCGGAAATACCGAACAAGTTGAAAAATGGCTAAAGAAACTGATCGACCGGAAAGTGGAAAAGCCGGATGATATTTTTAATTATTCGCAGGCTTTAAAAAGCAACGGCAAATACCTTCAGGCCGAAATCTGGCTGAAAGAGTATTCTGAATTAAGGCCTGAAGACGGGAGGGTCAACATCCAGGTTTCTATCCTTGAATACATTCAGTTCCTGATGCGCGATTCGGCCAATTACCAGATCAGGAACGTAGCCTTAAATACCATCGGTTCCGACATGGGGCCAGCCTTTTACAAAGACCAGCTTGTTTTTTCATCGACTTCCATTGGGACCAAATCAGGGGCAAACTATAAATGGAACGAACTTCCCTACCTTCATTTATATTCAGCAAAAATCAATCCTGACGGCGATTTGAGCTCTCCCGTGCCCTTTGCTCCGAAGTTGAAGACTGCCTATCACGACGGCCCCGTCTCTTTTGACGAGAAAAAAGGGATCATCTATTTAACCCGGAACAATTTTGTCAAAGGTAAAGTGTCGAAGAGTAGGGAAGATGTGGTAAACCTGAAAGTATTTCTCGGAAAACTTGAAAAAGGCGAGTGGACCTTGACCGGGAGTTTTCCATTCAACAGCAATGAATATTCGGTGGGGCACCCCAGCATCGACGGGACCGGCACAATTCTGTATTTTGCATCCGACATGCCCGGCGGTTACGGCAAATCCGATCTGTATTTCAGTGTGTTTTCCAATGGACAGTGGAGCAAACCTTTTAATCTGGGACCAAAGATCAATACTGAAGGGAATGAATTTTTCCCCTTCATCAGCAGCGATGGAGTATTGTATTTTTCCAGCGACGGACATGGCGGGCTGGGAGGACTGGATATTTATTTCTCGGTTCCTGAACGGGGAGTTTTTAGCAGTATCCAAAACATGGGATACCCGGTCAACTCTTCCAAAGATGATTTCGGACTGGCCCTTGATTCAACAGGAATCAAAGGATATTTCAGTTCGAACAGAAGTGGAGGCAAAGGCAACGACGATTTGTATTTCCTGAAAATATTGCATGTTCCGGTCATCATCCGGGGCACAATCAAGGATCGTGACTCCAGAGATGTTTTGTCGGATGCCGCGGTGAACGTGGTTGACGAGAATGGAAAAATCATCAAATCGAGCACTACTCGTGCCGATGGACAGTTCGAATTTGAAGTTAACAAGGGGCCGCAGTACATTGTCAAAGTTAGTAAGGAATTCTATATCGAAAACGAAAAGACAGTGATTACCTCCACCCTTCGCCCGAACGACGAAGCATTTGCAGAAATATTTCTTGAACAGAAAGTCGAAGAAAACAATGCACCTGCGCCGAAAAGCATGGAGGAAGAAAATGGAGTGGCCTTGCAGGTAGTCGAATTGGAATATATCAATTATGCACTTGACCAAACGGAAATAAAACCGGAGGCAGCCAAAGCTCTTGATAAACTGATTGCATTGATGAAAGAGTTCCCGGACCTTGAAATCAGGGTCGAATCGCATACCGATTCACGCGGGAGCGACGAATACAATATGCTGCTTTCAAAAAGGCGCGCGCGTGCTGCTTTTGATTACCTGGTTACCAAAGGGATTGACCCAAACCGAATGCTTTATCAGGGATATGGCGAAACCCGTTTGCTGAACAAATGTGCCAATGGAGTTGAATGCACCGAAGAACAACATGAAGTCAACCGACGGTCGATCGTAAAGGTGGTGCGAAAAGGAGAATACCAGGAAAAACGAGGGCAGAAAAGCATCTACTACTTCTAGGATTAAGACGAAAGTTTTCAATAAAAGTCAACAATCGGACGGAATTATGGTTCTAATTGGAGATCAATGGTTTTACACTAAAAACATTGAAATTGAAAAACTTCGTAAAAAACACTTTTCTTGGCCTGAAATATTGGGTTTGGAGAGAAAATCAGAAAAAAGCCGACTTCGGGAATCCAACTTTTATTGAGGACTTCAATAATCCGCACTATCGCGTTTCAGACCTGAATTTATATTCCAGCGATATGATAACCCTGAAGGAGAATGTTCAGGTAAAGGAAGGCAAGCTTTTGCTTCACACCTGGTACGAGAACCGGGAATTCTCGAGCTGGTGGGGAACAGCAAAAAAAACATGGTCGATTGGCTATATTCAGTACGATCATCCTGTTTTTCCTTATGGAATCTGGTCGGTACGATGTAAATTGCCTGGCGATCCTGACGCGTGGCCCGCCATTTGGTTGCTCAGGGAACGCCATCCCGAGAAGGAAACCAAGATAGATCTGGGAAATTCTCATGGAGTGGAAGACAATGTACTTTTCCTTCCTGACTGGACCAATCAGCGGGTTGAATTAAACTGGTATGTCTGGTTCGATCAGGAAGTGGTTGGATTTGTTTCAGGGCTTGACAAATCTGGCCGGAAAATAACTGTTGACAGGCCAATCCCGGGTATTGAAGGTAGAAGAATTTATGCGTCGCCTGATCATATTACGCCGGAAGTTGATTTTATGGAGATCATGGACCGAAAGATACAACATACCGTTCATTACGGTTATTCTAACCAGGTATACCGGACGACAGAATGGAATGTAAAACGGGGAAAACCTAACCTGAATAAAGAATACGAGTTTGCGGTCGAATTGACCAAAACAGGGTACCGTTTTTACATCGACCGGGTGCTGACAGCCGTGCTTTCCGATCCAGAATCAATTTCAGACTCGGGTGCCTACCTGATCATCAATAACGCAAAGCACGAAGGAATTACCCAAGGCGATAATTCTGTTTTCGAAATATCCGAGGTGAAGTTTTACCAGAAATCAGGTGACTGATTGTCATTGCTGCAGTTGACCCCTTACGAAATTGTACGGAATAAATTCCTGAAACGGAGGGCAATTAAATTGTCTTTCCGGTGGTTTACCACCAGCGGATTCCGGCTAATCTGCAAAGCGTCATCCGGGAGAGCAACAGGTTGTATTCGAACTGAAGCTGACTGAGTTGTGCATCTTTAAAATTCGAAACGGCGGTTAACAGTTCCAGGTTGGTGATCACCCCATATTTATAGCGTTCTGTTGCCAGGTCCTGGGCAAGTTGAGCCTGCGTGATCAGGGTATCAGCGCTGGCAAGCTTTTTCTGGTTCTTGCCAATATCATCCATGGCATTCAGTAAATCTTTGTTTAGAATTGCTTTTTGGGTTTCGAATGCCTGTTGTGAAGCGTGCTGATTGATGACTGCCATTTTGCGCTGATAGCCAGGACGCGATGATGGAAGAATCGGTATGGTCAGGCCAAGTCCGGCAAAATAATTGAAACTGATTTGGTCGATGCTCGGCATGTATCCATTCCGGTAACCCAGTCCGCCCAGCAGATTAAGGACAGGCAAGCGACTGCGATCCGCCGAAAGGATATCCCAGCCGGCCATTTTAATTTTATCGCCCGCAATGCGAAGCTCGGGATTATTCTCGCGGGCCATGGCCGAAACCGAATCAGTCACCAGATTGAAGACCAATGTATTAAAGCTGGTATCGTTCAGATAGTCTTTTCCTGAAATTCCGGTCAGCATTCCCAGCATGTTATACTGATTGCTGAGCTGAGCCTTCAGCTCGGTATAAAAATTTCCGGCGTTGGTCAGTTTTACTTCGGTCGAAACCAGGTCGTATTTCAGGGCATCGCCGTTTTTCACCTTCACGTTGATTTGTTGTAAGGTAGACTGTAGCAGATTAATTTGTTCCTGTTGCACGGTCAGGCTTTTATTCAGGAAAAGAATGGCGTAATAAATCTGTGCGACCTGGTAAGCCAGGTTTATCTTGAACCCGTCCAGATTGTCTTTCGAGATATCCAGGTCGCTTATTGCTTTATTCACCTGCGGATTTATTTTGAAATCGATCAAGGGCTGAGCCAGACTGAAGGAAGCATTGTAATTGTTGGCCGGCTGAATGTTGACATTTTTGGTTTGACCGTCACCGGTCGAAAATGGAATATATGGTGTAGGATATTGAAGACGATAGGAGAGATCGCCCATGGCCGTGGGTAAATATGCAGCCTTTCCCAGATCAACTTTTACCTCGTTCAGACTTACCTGATCGTTCATTTCTCCTACCTTCGGGTATGCCAGAAAGGCCTGATCAACCAATTTTTTCAGGCTTTCCGGAACTTTTATTTCCTGGGCCGAAATCAGGCTGACGGTCAAAACGAAGGAAATGATCAAAAACAGTGCTTTCATGGTATTCGTTGTTAAATTTTGCTTCAATTCTAAAAAACTTATACTTCTTCAGCCGCAATCAGCGCCGCTTTGCTTTGTAACCGGTTTCTGCGGGTCAGCAATATCAACGGGAAGGCAAGCAGGATAAAGAGCGTGGAGTACAGAAAGGCGTCCAGATAACTCAGCAGATAGGTTTGTTTCATCACCGTCAGTTCGATAATCTGGTAGGTTTGCTGCTGGATATGTGCCGTAATCGGAAGTTTTGACTGCAACCCCTGGTAAATCTGGTTATAGCGTTCCGCAAACACGGCGCTTCCGTTATATATATTGCTGATCAGGTCGGTACGGTGAACCGCCACCCGATGTCCCAGATAATTGTTAATAATGGCAATGCCGAATGATCCGCCTAATTGCCGCATCATGTTATTCAGGGCAACTCCCTGGGGAATGTCTCTGGGCTTCAATCCTGCAACTGCCATGGCATTTAGCGGAACAAACAGCAGGGCGAGACCCGCGCCCCGGATCATTAATGGAAGTGCAAAAAAACCGGAAGTCACATTCTGATCGGCCCTTGACATGAGTATCCCAAAACCCATCAGGGTTATGAATCCAAGTATGACAAACACCTGTGGCCGGGTGCCAGCTTGTAACATTCGGCCTATAAAAGGCATGAAGATCAGGGACAAGAAGGTGGCAGGCAAAAGCGTGATGCCGGTTTCATAGGCCGTATAGCCCAGGACCCGTTGCAGCATGAGGGGAAATATGAATACCGAAGTAAACAAGATGAACCCGACTATAAAGGTGAGCATAGTCGTAATGGCCAGGTTCCGGTCCTTTAAAATTCGGAGGTTTACCACAGGGTCTTTTTGCTGGAGTTCCCACCAAATAAAGCTGATCAGCCCGACAGCCGCGATAATGGTCAGGCCGATGATCAATCTCGAATCATACCAGTCTTCCATTTCGCCCCGCTCCAGGACATATTGAAGCGAACCTATTCCAATGGTGAGCAGGAATATTCCGGACCAGTCTATCCGGGGTTTGAAACGGACGTCAAATCCCGTCGGAATGAACCGATATGCAAAAATACTGGCCAAAATCCCAAACGGAACATTGATGAAGAAAATCAGGGGCCAGGAATAGTTGTCGATGATAATACCGCCCACGGTAGGTCCGATGGTAGGTCCAAGAACTACGCCCATTCCGAACAGAGCTGCCGCCATTCCGCGCTGTTTCCCGGTGAAGGTTTCAAAAAGGATGGCTTGTGAAGTGGAGAGAAGGGCGCCACCTCCCAAACCCTGCACAAACCTCCACAAAACAATTTCCCATAAAGTGGTTGAGGTTCCGCAAAGGACGGAAGCCACGGTAAAAATCGCGATGGACGCCATGTAATACCGACGTCGCCCAAAATAGGCAGCCAGAAAACCGGTCATGGGGATGATGATCACATTGGCAATGGCATAGGAAGTGATTACCCAGGCAATGTCTTCGATCGAAGCGCCAAGGTTTCCGGCCATCTGATTCAACGCCACATTCACAATCGAAGTATCGATCAGTTCCATGATGGCCGCTGAGATCGTAGTGATCGCAATGAAAATCTTCGCCGTTTTACTTAGAAATTCCATGTTTCAGCTTAAAGTGGAACAGAAACAACTACGCTCATTCCGGCGCGCAGAACATCCTTGTATTTTGCCTCCTCCAGAATTTCAATCCTGACCGGAACCCGCTGGGTTACCTTAACAAAGTTCCCGGTAGCATTGTCAGGAGGAAGAAGTGAGAATTTGGCCCCGGTGGCATCCGAAATGGAAACAATTTTACCCTGAATTACCAGCTTTGGATAACCATCAATTTTTAGATGCACGATTCCTCCCAACTGAATGTTTTTCAGCTGGTTTTCCTTGAAATTGGCAACTACCCACTGGCTATTGGTATTCACGATCGTAAAAAGCGGCGCTCCGGCCTGGATGAATTGTCCCTCATCGATATTTCGCTTTCCCAGCTTTCCGTCGGCAATAGCATAAATACGGCAGTAAGAGAGTTTCAGCTTTTGCTGATCAATCCGCACTTTCTTGATCTCAGCCTGTGCCTCAGCTTTTTTTATCAGCGAATTCAGCACTGCAAGCCGGGTTTCGGCCACATATACATCCAGCTGGCTTGTTTCCAGTTGCTTGGAACTTATTTCGAAGGACGACTGACTTTCATCCAGTTGTTTCTGAGTAATGGCATTTCCTTCCGAAAGGTTTTTATCGCGCTTCAGATCGCTTGAAGATTTGGACTGGCGCAGCTTGCTTACCTCCAGGTTCCCTTTCGAAGCGGCCAACGAAGCTTCTGCATTGATAACCGCTGCCCTGGCATTTTCGATATCTGACAGCGACTGGATGTAATCGGCCTGCATTTCCTGAAGCTGCAAAACAAGTTCAGCAGAATCGACTACCATCAGCAACTGGCCTTTGGTGACTGTGGTATAGTCATCGGCATAAATCTTATCAACATATCCCGAAACCCGCGACAGGATTGGCACCAGCCTCATCTCAATCTGTGCATTGTCGGTTTCCTCGTGATGAATGGCGAACCAAACTTCCTTTACCAGGAAGATTAATCCAATAATCACCACTGTTCCTATGATGATCCGTGGCAGAATTTTTTTGCCTTTTTCAGGTTCATTTTTTGTTTCACTTTCCATATCTCAAATTCTCGTTTAACATGTGTAACCCATTGTTTATGATTTTATTCGGTCAGCCTTTTCTTATTGATCCGAAAAAGCATCCTTGTTTCTTTATCCTGAAAGCATAACACAAATAACCATTCATTGGCCGAAAAGTTTTTTGAGGCTGAAAATTGCCATCCGGGAATGAAGTTCTTTTTTCAGGATTAGAAATCACTTTCAGGACCTGATACTTCAGGCTAATATCAGTGGAATGCCCGGACAACAGGTGAAATTGCTGGATTTATATGAGTCAGGGACTTGTTTATCTCATTTGCCTGAATTTTAGACCAACCTGTACTTCATAAAAAAAAGCCCTGGATTTCAATCCAAAGCTTTTTGCCAACTATTCAGGAGAAATTGGCAGGCAAATTCTTATTCGGTCATGATTTCCACCGAGCTTTCACGAAGTCCCTGAGCGGTTGCTTTCAGAATGATTTTTCCTGCGCTGCCTTTCGGTCGCACAATGGCCAGGCACCTTCCCTGGTAGCTTGTTTTCCGCGGTTGCTGAAAGCTTCCCAAATCAATCGGGTTTCCATTTCCGACACCGGCAACTTCTCCGTTGCCGCTGATTTCGTAGCTGACGAGTATCCCGTCGGCATTTGGAACCACATTCCCGTCAGCATCAGTTATTTCAGTGCTGACGAACGACAGGTCATTCGGGCTGGCTTTGATGCGGTTTCGGTCGGCTATCAAGCGGATTGCTGCCGGTTTTCCAACGGTTTTAAGGGTTTGGGAAGCAGTCTCCTTGCCATTGTCGTAGCACCGGGCAACCAAAGTTCCTGGTTCATAAGGCACTTCAAAAGTCGCGGTAATCGATTTTTCCAGGTTGATCGTTTGTTCTCCGATCACTTCCCCGTTCAGTTCAAGTTTTACCAGCGGACTGCGGGAGTAAACATGTACCAGGAATTTTTCACCTTCATGACCAGTCCAGTTCCAGCTTTTCAGTTCATCAGGGAAGCCCCACAAACTGGCCAATTCCTTTTTTCCTGAAGGAACAGGCTGGTGAACAAGCAATTCAATCTTGCTTTCTCTCCAGACCACATGTTGATAGTAGTAGGGCGTTTTCGGGTTGCCAATCAGGTCGATATCACCCTGAAAATCGTTGAACATAGGCCACGAATCAGGACTAAAGAATTGCATTATGGCCATGAAATCAGGTCCTGCTTTTGAATCCTTCTTTACATCAGGAATCAGGCGGGGAATCCCAACGCCGGCTTCACCCAGGTAATCCATGGCAGTCCAGCTGAAATTACCAATCACATAAGGAAGTTTCTCTACCATATTCCAGTTCTCGAGCGAAAGCGGGGGCATGAACTCAGAGGCAAACATAATCCGGTCAGGAAATTTCTGGTGATGTTCTTCGTATTTGTCGAAAGCATAGTTGTACCCGGAAACATCAAGTTGGCTCATCAGCGGCGCCATCTTGTCCCAGTCGCTAACGCCGGTTGTATACGAGCCTACGTCAACAATAGCCTGCGTTACCGGACGCGTTGAATCGAGCTTTCGTACTTCGGCGGCGAGTTTTTTTGCAATTCTCAGGCCCGAAGTGTCGGCGGCTTCCGGAATTTCATTCCCGATGCTCCACATGATAACGGACGGGTGATTGCGGTCGCGAAGTACCATCGAGTGCAAATCTTGCTTCCAATTGTCCCTGAAAAAAAGTGAGTAATCCTTCTCATTTTTCGGCTTTTCCCACATATCAAAAGCCTCATCAATGACAAGCATTCCCAATCGGTCGCAAACATCAAGCAAAACTGGCGAAGGCGGATTGTGGCTGCAACGGATGGCATTGAATCCAGACTTTTTCAGCAATTCAATTTTTCGTTCTTCAGCGCGGTCGATGGCTGCCGATCCCAACGGTCCGTTATCATGATGGAAACAGCCACCTTTCATTTTCACGGTTTTGCCATTCAGGGTAAATCCTGTTTGTGCATCAAAATGAATGTTGCGGACACCAAATTGAGTGGTGAACTGATCGACCATTTTGTTATCGATCAGAACCGACACTTTTGCCTGATAGAGTGCTGGCTTTTCAAGCGACCAGAGGGCAGGGTTTTTAAGTTCTATCTTCTGCACCACATCAGTGGTTTGGTCCGGTTTCAGCGTTGAATTACTTTTGGATTCTCCCATTATTTTTCCTGCCTGATTAAATACTTGTGACAGAACGACAACCGATGTATTTTTCTTGTTCCCATTGATCAGGGTAGTTGCTATATTCACCTCTGCCAAATTTTCAGAAACCACGGGGGTTTTTATATTCACACCCCAGGGAACAATGTGGGCAGGATTCACCAAGGTTAGCCATACATGGCGATAAATACCCGATCCGGAATACCAGCGGGTGTTCTTTCCTTCGTTTCTGACGCGGACTGCAACTGTATTTGGTTGACCGGACGGATTCAGAAAGGAGCTAATGTCGTAAAAGAATGAGGTGTATCCATAAGGATGGTTTCCGGCATGTTTGCCGTTGATCCAGACATCAGAGTTCATATAGACGCCATCGAATTGGAGATACACAATCTTGTCCTGATCTGCTTTTGTCAGGACAAAGTTTTTCCTGTACCATGCTGTTCCTCCAACGGTGTAGCCTGTGCTCATCTTTCCAACGGAAGATTTTGAGAATGGCCCGATAATGCTGTCCTTATTCTGGCCGGGAAGGTCTTCGATGCTCCAGTCATGCGGAACCTGAACCGTTCGCCATTTTGAATCATCAAAATTAGGATTTTGTGCCTCCGCAGGGTTTCCTTTCAGGAAGCGCCAACCAAAGTCGAATGACTGGGTACGCGAATCATTGGCAGCCTTTGTACTTGTGCCGCATACAAAGAAGAGCATCAGAAATAAAGGAACAGAGCTGAATAAAAAACGAGTCATTTTTTTCATAATCCAATCGGTTTTAAGATGGGTAATTAATGTGTTATCCGGAAAAGCGATGTTAAAGTTAGTTTAATTTTCTCATTACTAAAAGCTCTTGCTGAATCATGGGTCATGGCCTAAAAAAAGCCCTGAATTTCTGATTCAGGGCTTTTTTGAGCGATATTTTCAGGAGAAATTAATCGGGCAGATAACCACGGATAATTCCACGTTTCGAGTCTTTGATGAACAAAAGGATTTCGTCGCGCTCTGTCGAAGCAGGCATTTCGGCTTCAATCACCTCAACAGCCTGCGAAATGTTCAATCCTTTTTGATATATGTACCGGTAAATTTCCTGGATCTCGCGAATTTTCTCGTTGTTGAAATTGCGGCGGCGTAACCCGATTGAATTGATCCCGACATATGAAAGCGGTTCGCGACCGGCTTTGATGAACGGAGGAACGTCTTTGCGAACCAGTGAACCACCTGAAATCATCACATGTGATCCGATGTGAACGAACTGATGTACAGCCGACATTCCACCTAAAATAACAAAATCGTCAATAATTACTTCACCAGCTAGCTGTGTGCTGTTTACCAGAATGCAATTGTTTCCGACAATGCAATCGTGGGCAACATGAACATAAGCCATCAGCAGGCAGTTACTGCCAATTACAGTTTTGCCTTTTGCCACGGTACCGCGGTTAACGGTTACAAATTCACGAATAGTTGTATTGTCGCCAATTTCGACGGTTGAATATTCTCCTTTGAATTTTAAATCCTGAGGTTCGGCACCAATGACGGCGCCCGGAAAAATCCGGCAATTCTTGCCAATCCGTACTCCAGGCAAAATCGTTGCACTTGAACCAATTCGTGTTCCTTCACCAATAATCACATCATGATTAATGGTCACAAAAGGTTCAATTACCACGTTGTCGGCGATTTTTGCTTCCGGATGTACGTAAGCTAATGGTTGTTTCATCTCTATACTGTTTTCTGTTTAATTTATTTTCACGATTTGGGCCATGTAGTCGCCCTCAGCAACAATCGAATCGCCTACGTAACACAGACCCCGCATTTCGGCAATACCCCGGCGGATAGGAGAAGTAAGCACTACTTTAAGTATAATTGTATCACCCGGAACTACTTTTTTCCTGAACTTCACATTGTCAATTTTCATAAAGTAGGTCGAGAATTTTCCTTCGAGGTTTCGGAGTACAAAAATCCCGCCAGCCTGAGCCATGGCTTCAACGAGCAAAACACCCGGCATAACCGGTTCTTCAGGAAAATGTCCCTGAAAAAATGGTTCGTTGGCCGTTACATTCTTTACTCCGACGATAAAATCTTTCTGAACATCAATAATTTTATCGACCAAAAGGAAAGGGAAACGATGCGGAAGTAATTCCTTGATCTTGTTAACATCCATCAAAACCGGAGAATTTGCATTATAAACCGGAGCTTTCTCGCGTGACTCTTCCTTAAGGATGGCCTTTTTGATCAGTTTGGCAAATTCGGTATTGGCACTGTGTCCGGGTTTGGTTGCAATGATCCGGCCTTTGATGCGTTTTCCGGCCAGTGCCAGATCGCCGATGACATCAAGCAGTTTGTGTCTGGCACATTCGTTATCGTACTGAAGGTCAATGTTGTTAAGTATTCCCTGCGCTTTAACTTCCACCCTTTTATGATTGAACAAATCGGCTATGCGATCAAGTTCATCCTGCGATACAGGCCGATCAATAATCACGATGGCGCTGTCCATATCACCACCTTTTACCAGGTTATTTTTCAGGAGATAATCCAGCTCGTGCAAAAAGACAAAGGTCCGGCTGTTGGCAATTTCCTCTTTGAAATCGGCAAGTGAGTTTAAGGTAGCGAACTGGTTGTTTAGAACCGATGACTTAAAGGCAATCAATACGTTTAAGTTAAAATCATTATCGGGCAAAGCCACAATTTCGGAACCTGTCTTCGAATTCTTGTAAATAATTGGTTCTGTAATTACAAAATATTCACGTTCAGCATCCTGTTCCACAATTCCGGCTTCTTCAATGGCCTGAACAAAAAAACGGGAGCTGCCATCCAGAATCGGAACTTCTTCATTGTCAATCTCGATCAGTACATTGTCAAGATCCATCCCGGTCAGAGCAGCCAGGCTATGTTCGATCGTGCTGATCCGGGCACCGTGGTTTTCAATGACCGTTCCACGTGAAGTATCTACCACCAAATCTACATTCGCGTTTAGGATAGGTTGGTGTTCCAGATCGATGCGCTGAAATTTGAAACCGAAGTTTATGGGAGCAGGTTTAAAGGTCATATTTACCAAACAATTGGTGTGTAGTCCTTTACCGCTGATTGAAAATTCTTTTGCTAGTGTTTTTTGTTTTACAGCCATTCCTGGATTCTATTATTCTTCAAGCTTTGTTTTAATTTTGGAAATTTGTCTGGACAAATCTATCACTTGTTCCCGAAGTTGAGGAAGGTTGCGGTATATTGCAAAAACCTTGGCTGCCTGGACAATATCCATGGAAGGAGCTCCCAAAACAGTTTTATTCGATTTAATACTGTTTGCAACGCCCGAACGAGCTCCTAAATTGACGTAGTCGCCAATGGTGATGTGACCTGCAACTCCTACCTGACCTCCAAACTGGCAATTTCTTCCAACTTTAGTCGATCCGGATATTCCGGTCTGTGAAGCCATAACCGTGTTTTCGCCAACTTCAACATTGTGGGCGATCTGAACCAAATTGTCAATTTTTGTACCTTTGCGGAGGATGGTCGATCCCATGGTTGCACAGTCAATCGTCGAGTTGGCGCCAATTTCAACAAAATCTTCCAAAATAACATTTCCAACCTGGGGTACCTTTTTATAGGAGCCATCTTCGGAAGGTGCAAAGCCAAAACCATCGGCCCCGATCACAGCGCCGGCGTGTAAAATACAAGTCTGACCAATTTTGGTGTCCTCGTATATTTTCACTCCGGAATAAATGATCGTACCATCGCCTACCGATGAATGATCCCCGATATATGCGTGAGGGTATATTTTAACATGATTTCCTATGTGGGCATATTTGCCGATATAGGCAAAGGCACCAATATAGACATCGTTGCCAACTGTTGCAGTTGGGTCGATAAAGCAAGGATTTTCGATTCCGGTTTTGCTCCCTTTTGCCTGCTGAACCAATTCAAGCAGTGAGGCAAAAGCCTTATAAGCATCCGGAACACGAATTAATGTGGCCTTTACCTTGTCCTCAAGTTCCAGATCCTGATTAACAATTACGATCGAAGCATCAGTTTCGTACAGGTATTTGTTGTATTTCGGATTGGCAAGAAAAGCTAATGTTCCGGCTTTGCCTTCTTCTATCTTGGCAACATCTGATACAGTAATACTTGCATCACCTTCAACTGTACCGCACAGAAAATCAGCTATACTTTGAGCGTTGAATTCCATATTTCTTTTTATAATGCCGTGCAAAAATAGATTTAAATTACTTAATGTCCAATTCTTTCGGATAACAGATGAAATATTTACGTACTGTTTCGGAAAAAACTGAAAGGTTTATATCTGAAGCATCTGCAATATCGCTGATCTTATTATTTTTAAACAAAACATTAATTTTATTGCTGGAGGCCTTGTTGTACGCGCTGTTGGAAATAGTGTCAGAAATCAGAAAATAGGGAAGTTCCCGATCCGAAACCTCAAAATGTTTGTAGATTTTTTCTTGCAGAGAAGCGATCTTCTTTTCAGAAATTGGTTTATTGCTGATCTTAATTTTGTAGAGTCGCCGGTTGATCATACACTTTGAAAGGTAAGACAAAACCGGATCAGGATGTTCCTGCCATTCTTTGATCGAGGCAAAAATATCGTTATCGTCAAGACCTGCAAAAAGATCAAGGGCCTTGCGTCCGCAAAGGGTTCGGTTATGAATAAAATCGTCGAGGGTAACCTGTTCTTTCAGAAATACCTTCAGGACCGGTGTCGCAAAAATTTCGGTTCCCTTCATTGCAATTTCGCGGGCACGGACCAAAACATTAATCAGCAGATATTCGGCAGATAATACCGTTTTGTGCAAGTATACCTGCCAATACATCAGGCGTCGTGCGATCAGAAAACTCTCAACCGAATAAATGCCTTTGTATTCCACTACCAGTTCATCGTTTTTTACATTTAGCATTTTGATGATCCGCTCGGCGCCGATCACTCCTTCCGAAACTCCGGAAAAGAAACTGTCACGGCTCAGGTAGTCTAGTCGGTCCATATCGAGTTGACTGGAAACCAGTTGATGCAAAAATCGTTTTGGATACTGATCAGTGAAAATACGAATTGCCAATTCGAGTTTGCCTTCGAATTGACGATTGAGTTCTTCCATCAGCAACAGCGAAATCCGCTCATGAGGAACATTCGAAACTAGTGTATTCTCCAGGACATGTGAAAAAGGTCCGTGGCCGATATCATGCAACAAAATTGCTATGGTAACAGCATCTGCCTCTTCATCACTAATTTCCTGACCTTTCAGCTTCAGGATTGCGATGGCTGAACGCATCAGATGAACTGCACCCAAAGCATGTTCGAAACGACTGTGATTGGCTCCCGGAAATACCAGGCAGGATAATCCTAACTGTTTAATCCTTCGTAAACGCTGAAAATAGGGATGTTCAATCAAATCGAAGACCAATTCGGAACGAATGTTGATGAATCCAAAAACCGGATCGTTAATTATTTTCTTTTTGTTTGTCTTCAAGATTATAAATGTCTGTTTGTTAGCACAAACGCTGCAAAAATAGAAAAGTTTTTTAGGTTTAGCTGCAAAATGATAAGTTCGTCTTACTGAATTTTATACGAATAGTTGAAACCTTAATCAATTGATTTTGACAATTTAATTTAAATTACTATTTTTGTGCCGACAATTTGGGAAAACCAGAGGAAGGGGATCGAGAGTCCCCTATTTTATTACAAAAAGATGATCGACAAAGCATTAATAGCAAATCTTGTAAATGAAAAATTGACTGATGAACAGTTTCTGGTGGAGGTGACTGTTTCATCCAGCAATGTTATTCACATCATGGTCGATAGTGACACACGGATTTCGATTAACCAGATTGCCGAAATCAGCCGGTATGTCGAAGATAAACTCGACCGCGATGCTGAAGATTTTGAATTGTCGGTGTTTTCAGCCGGACTGAGCGAACCTTTCAGTTTGCTTCGTCAGTATAAGAAAAATATCGGGATCGGGATTGACGTACTGATGACCAATGGTCAGAAAATGAGTGGGTTGCTTAAAAATGCCGATGACCAGGGAATTGATCTGGAAGTAACCACGAAAGAAAAGATTGAAGGTTCAAAAAAGAAAGAACAGGTAACAAGGGTTCATTCGATTGGATATTCTGAAATTAAAGAAGCAAAACAAATATTAAAATTTTAAAACCGGGACTAGATGGAGACTCTTAATCTTATCGACACCTTTGCCGAATTCAAGGAACTAAAAAACATTGACCGCGCCACTATGATGAGCGTGCTGGAAGATGTATTTAAAAATGTCCTTCAAAAGACCTACGGCACTGATGAAAACTTCGATGTGATCATTAACATCGATAAAGGTGACTTTGAGATTTGGCGTAACAGGACAGTAGTTGCTGACGAAGATTTTGAAGATCCGAATTTGCAAATCACCCTGAAGGAAGCCAAAAAAATTGACACCGATTACGAAATTGGGGAAGAAGTGACCGACGAGGTAAAATTGGCTCATTTTGGCCGCAGGGCCATTCTTAACCTTCGTCAAAACCTGGCCAGTCGCATTATGGAACTCGAAAAGGACCATATTTACAACAAATACAAGAGTAAAATCGGTGACATTGTTGCCGGCGAAGTTTATCAGGTATGGAAAAAGGAAATTCTGATCCTGGATGATGAAGGCAATGAACTGATTCTGCCAAGAACAGAACAGATCCCTTCGGACTATTTCAGGAAAGGGGACAATCTGAGAGCTGTGGTTTATAAAGTTGAATTACGCAACAACAATCCGCTGATCATACTTTCACGTACCTCATCGGTTTTTTTGGAACGCTTATTCGAATTGGAAGTTCCTGAAATATTTGATGGCCTGATCACCATTAAGAAGATTGTCAGGGTACCGGGCGAACGGGCCAAAGTGGCTGTTGAGTCATACGACGAACGGATTGACCCGGTTGGAGCCTGCGTAGGAATGAAAGGGTCGCGTATTCATGGAATCGTCCGTGAATTACGCAACGAAAATATTGACGTGATAAATTATTCGGCAAATATGCAGTTGTTTATTCAGCGTGCCTTGAATCCGGCCAAAGTATCATCGATCAAATTGCACGAAGATACCAAACGTGCCGATGTGTACCTGAAACCCGATGAAGTTTCGATGGCCATCGGTAAAGGTGGTTTGAACATCCGCCTCGCAAGCCAGCTGACCGGCTACGAAATTGATGTTTACCGCGAAGTTCTTCAGGATGATGAGGATGTGAATCTGGAAGAATTTGCTGATGAAATTGAAAGCTGGGTGATTGACCAACTCAAAGCAATTGGCTGCGATACAGCGAAAAATGTATTGAGCCTTACCCGGTCAGAACTGATCAAAAGAACCGATCTCGAAGAGGAAACGATCGATGAAGTTCTGCGAATACTGAAAACAGAATTTGAATAAGCCGGAAAGCTAATTCAAATTATTGCACGAAAATTAGGGCATTTTAGATTTTGAATGTAAAATTGCATCATCGTTAGTTCCTTAAAATAATTTTGAGGTTTATTTAACTGAGTGGGTTTATGGTTATAGGTAGTAGTATAAAACGACTAAGTAAAGTAGCACGCGACTTTAATGTGGGAATTTCAACCATCGTTGAATTTCTTCACAAGAAGGGTTTTGCTATTGATACAGATCCAAACAACAAGATTTCAGAGGACGCATACCATCTTCTTGAAAAAGAATATAAAGGGGATATTAGCCTGAAAAAAGAGTCAGAACTAATCAATCTGAAGAGTCATCGCGGGATAAAAGAATCGATCTCGTTGGATGATGTGAAAGATTCGGGACACCGGCATGTTGAAGAGGATTATGTAGATGATGAAGTCATTATTAAAGATAGTGCCTTTAAAAAGACGGAACCCCACATCGAACCAAAACCGTTAAGACCCGAACACCGGGAGGAAAAAATCACCACCAACAGGCATGAAATTGAAGCTCCCAAAATTGTAGGAAAAATTGATCTGGATAATTTGGGAGGCGCAAAAAAGAAAGAGGAACCCATTGCTCCTGTTGCACATGTTGAAAAACCAAAGCCAGTTCATCACAAACCTGTAGTTGACGCAAAACCTGTTCAGGATATTCCTGAAGTTGTTAAGGAACATAAGGAGAAAACAGAAATAAAGGAAGATAAGGTTGCAACGCATACCAAACAGGTTGCACATCCAAAACCAGTTGCAACACCTGTTGAACCTGAAGTAAAGGAGGAGCCAACTCGTTCCTATTCCGATGAAGATCGGTACAACGATGATGTACTTACAACGAATGTTCCAAAGGTTGAAGAAGTTAAAGTGGTTGGGAGAATTGATCTTAACTTGTTGAACCAAAAAACAAGACCGGCGAAAAAAAGTAAAAGGCAAAAAGAAGAAGACCGTAAGGATCGTGAACGGGTTCGTCGGGATGAACAAAAACCTGCTGAAGCTGGAACCACTGAAGAAACGACTTCCTCCGAAACAGAAAGAACTGGACCGGTTGTGATCAAAGCAAAGGCCGAGCGGCTTGCGGGTCCAACTGTAGTTGGCAA
Organism: Prolixibacteraceae bacterium; assembly: GCA_025355875.1. Classification (GTDB taxonomy): domain Bacteria; phylum Bacteroidota; class Bacteroidia; order Bacteroidales; family Prolixibacteraceae; genus Aquipluma. The sequence goes on from JANXYV010000182.1 coordinate 47,591, forward strand.
AATTGAAATTCCGTCCGATAAGCGACCGGTGGCTGGTCAGGGAGAAACTGCCCAGCAGGCTGCAAACCGCAAAAAGAAAAGAAAACGCATTTCAAAAGATATTCCCGGAAATCAGCAAAGGGTCAATGTGGCCGATAAACCCACAGTTCCTGCTGGTGAACGGAAAAAACTGGTTGTTACCAAAAATATTGGCGGAGTAAAACCTGCCGGAGACCGGTCGGTTTTGAAAAAACGCACTTTGCTGAAAAAGGAAGTCAGTGAAGAAGATGTACAGAAGCAGATCAAGGATACCCTTGCTCGCCTGACTACCAAAGGGACCAAGTCGAAAGGATCAAAATACCGAAAAGATAAACGGCAGTTGGTGAGCGATAAAATGGCTGCCCAGGCTGAGCGTGATACAGAAAACAAGAACATTCTGAAGGTGACCGAATTTGTTTCGGTCAACGAATTGGCAACTATGATGGATACTTCGGTAACGAGCGTCATTTCAACTTGTATGAGCCTTGGTTTGTTCGTTTCAATCAACCAGCGTTTGGATGCCGAAACCATGGCTATCGTGGCCGATGAGTTCGGATTCAAAGTTGAATTTGTAAGCGCCGAAATACAGGTAGCCATTGAAGAAGAACCTGATACACCAGAACAATTATTGCCAAGGGCACCGATTGTCACGGTCATGGGGCATGTCGACCACGGAAAAACTTCGCTGCTCGATCATATCCGAAGCACCAACGTAATTGCCGGTGAAGCCGGAGGTATTACCCAGCATATTGGTGCTTACCATGTAAAGCTGAAAAACGGAAAAGATATAACCTTCCTGGATACACCCGGACACGAAGCCTTTACGGCCATGCGTGCAAGGGGGGCTCAGGTTACCGACATCGCAATTATTATTGTAGCTGCCGATGATAATATCATGCCACAGTCAATTGAAGCCATCAACCATGCTGCTGCTGCAGGCGTTCCAATCGTATTTGCCATTAATAAAATTGACAAGGCAGGCGCTAATCCTGAAAAAATCAAGGAAAAGCTGGCCCAAATGAATTACCTGGTCGAAGACTGGGGCGGAAAATATCAGAGTCAGGACATTTCGGCCAAAACCGGGTTAAATGTCGACTTGTTGCTCGAAAAAATATTGCTTGAAGCAGAAATGCTTGATTTGAAAGGAAATCCAAATAAACGTGCCACAGGAACTGTTATTGAGTCGACCTTGGATAAAGGCCGTGGTTTTGTGGCCACAGTGTTGGTTCAAAACGGATCGTTGAGAGTTGGCGACGTGTTGTTGGCCGGCCAATATTACGGACATATAAAAGCCATGTTCAACGAACGCAACCAGAAAGTGTCCGTCGCACTTCCGGCTGAACCGGTGATTATCCTCGGATTGGACGGCGCTCCTCAGGCAGGCGACAAGTTTAACGTGATGGAAAACGAACGGGATGCCCGTACCATTGCTAATAAGCGCGAACAGCTTGCCCGCGAACAAGGTCTGCGTACACAGAAACATATCACGCTCGACGAAATCGGACGACGCATTGCCATTGGAAACTTCCAGGAATTGAACCTGATAGTGAAGGGCGACGTGGACGGTTCGATCGAAGCATTATCCGACTCGTTGATCAAACTGTCGACTCAGGAAATCCAGGTGAATGTGATCCACAAAGCAGTGGGTGCGATTTCCGAATCCGATATCATGCTTGCCACAGCCTCGAATGCGATTATCGTTGGGTTCCAGGTGCGTCCATCGGTCAGTGCACGAAAAATTGCCGAGAAAGAGCAAATCGACATTCGATTATACTCGATCATCTACGATGCTATCAACGAAATAAAAGCGGCAATGGAAGGTATGCTTTCTCCTGAAATCAGGGAAGAAATTACCGGAACAGCCGAAGTTATGGAAGCATTCGATATCACCAAAGTGGGTACCATTGCCGGATGTATTGTTCGCGATGGAAAGATCATCCGGAAAGACAAAGTTCGTGTAATCCGTGATGGTATTGTAATCTATACCGGCACACTCGGATCGCTCAAACGTTTCAAGGATGATGTGAAAGAAGTGAACAAAGGTTATGAATGCGGCTTGAACATCGACAACTACAACAATGTAAAAGAAGGCGACTTTATCGAAGCCTTTACATTGACCGAAGTTGCCAAGACGCTATAGTTTAAAAGACCAAAATATTCTCGTAATTCAAAAACCTGCTTCATCCGAAGCAGGTTTTTTTGTGACTTAAAATATTCAGTTGTTCAAATGAGTTCTCTTCACCTCTATGAATCAGCAAACAGTAGGGTCGCTAAAATAGATATCTATATATTGTTGGTGTATATGTAAATTTGGGGCTAATGGAAAATATTAGTATATATATGAAAAAGCCTCTTCAATAAATTAGGGTATGTTATAAAAAGAATTATTTTTGCATCGCAACAAATTAAAACCCCCATTTTATGTTTGATGTTGGATTAACTACGTTTATGATTCTGGCCACGAGTCTGGTCATGCTAATGACTCCCGGACTGGCCTTCTTCTACGGTGGATTAGGAAGTAAAAAGCATATCCTCAGTATCATGATGCAAAGTTTTGTTTCGCTTGGATTAACCACAGTGCTGTGGTTCTTCTTTGGCTATTCACTGTGCTTCAGTGGCAATCTTACTGATGGTACCGATTTTTTCGGAATTCTCGGAAACTTCGATAAGGCCATGTTCCACGGAATCACGCCGAAAAGTGTTTTTTCGCCGACCAAAAACTTTCCGGAGTACATTTTCATTGCCTACCAAATGATGTTTGCAATTATTACACCGGCATTGATTACCGGCGCATTTATTAACCGGATTTCATTTAAAGCCTATTTCTGGTTTTTGATTCTCTGGCAAATATTTGTTTATTATCCGTTTGTTCACATGGTATGGGGCGGTGGTCTTTTTGCCGTTTGGGGTGTCCTCGACTTTGCAGGAGGAATCGTTGTTCACATTACTGCCGGGTTTGCCGCTTTGGCTTCAGTATTTTTTGTGGGTGCCCGGAAAGAAAGAAAGCATATGCCAAATAATATTCCTCTGGTGGCCGTAGGTACTGCACTTTTGTGGTTTGGCTGGTATGGTTTTAACGCCGGAAGTGAGATGGCCGTCAACGATGTTACTGTTGCCGCTTTTTTGAATACTGATATTTCGGCCTCATTTGCGGCAATTACCTGGCTCATTATTGAATGGAATTCAGGCAAGAAAAAACCAACATTTATCGGATTAATGACCGGAGCAGTTGCAGGATTGGCCACGATTACACCGGCTGCCGGTTATGTTACCATTCAGGCTGCAGCTTTCATTGGAATTGTTGCCGGAATAGGTTGCTACTTAGCGGTGAAGTTTAAAGAGAAACAGGATTGGGATGATGCCCTCGATGTATGGGGAATTCATGGCATGGGAGGTTTAATCGGTACCTTGCTCCTCGGTTTTTTTGCTACAAAAACCATTAATCCAAACGGAACCGACGGAATTTTATATGGAGGAAGTCTCAGTTTTCTTTTAAAGCAAACCGGAGCTATTTTGATAACGGTAGTCTACAGCCTTTTCTTTACTCTATTTCTTCTTCGGGGAATTAACTGGCTGATTCCGGTGAAAGCCTCGCTAAAAGAGGAGAGGGAAGGACTGGATATTAGCTATCATGGTGAAACAGCAAGAGATATTGCATAAAAGCAAAGCCCTGAAGAGCGATCTTCAGGGCTTTGTTTTTATGCTTTAAGCATTGCCTCGTATTGTTCGGCACTCAATAAATCATTGAGCTCTTGCGGATCGCTTATTTCAATTTTGATGAGCCAACCTGCACCAAACGGATCTTTGTTCACCAATTCCGGAGAAGCTTCGAGCGCCGGATTTATTTCCACCACTTTACCTCCAACCGGCATAAACAAATCGGAAACTGTTTTCACTGCTTCAATTGTTCCGAAAGTTTCCCCTTTTTCAAGTGTTTCACCTTCAGTTTCGATTTCCACAAATACGATATCTCCCAGTTCGCCTTGGGCGAATGAAGTGATTCCAACGGTTGCAACTTCACCTTCAACACTAATCCATTCGTGTTCGTTGGTGTACTTTAAATGATCCGGCATTTTCATATAATGAGTTTTTATAAATGTTTTCTGAACCAAAAGTAGTACAATTTTTTTATTCAAACCTTGATCAAAAGTCAGGCTTGTACATATTCGCCGAAGTTTTATTAATTTGCAGCTCTAAATTTTATTTTCATGTTTCAGGCTAAGGTATCAGATTTGTCAATGATTCAGGAAACAGCGGGCAATTTGCTTAAAATGTTCACTGAAGAAAGGATTTTTGCCTTTTACGGGTCAATGGGGGCCGGCAAGACAACTTTCATAAAAGCAATCTGTCATGAACTTGGATCGGTGGATTATGTGACCAGCCCTAGCTTTGCTTTGATCAATGAGTATTCAACGGTGAACGGCTCCATAATCTATCATTTTGACTTTTACCGGATTAAAAAGTTGGAAGAAGCCTTTGATCTGGGTTATGAAGACTATATTTACAGTGGTAATTATTGTCTGATTGAATGGCCTGAGATGATTGAGCCTTTATTGCCTGAAGGAATTGTTGAAGTCAGGATACTGGAGACTGAAAATAACAGCAGGCTGATTGACGCAAAAAAAGTGTAGATTTATATCCTGTTCTGCAAGCACGAGTTTTCATGTACCAAATTAACCACCTATGACTGAGAAGGATAGATTAACAGAACTTTCTGCAGCTGGCTCTACGTTTATGCTGCCTATGGAAGAAATGCTTGAGGTGCGCCGGAAAAGTAAAAAGATCAGGATAGGAATTCCTTCAGATAAAGAAAAGGTAGAATACCGTGTTCCACTCACTCCTCAGGCTGCTGAACTTTTGGTTTCATACGGACATGAGATTTTGATTGAGAAAGATGCCGGAAAAGCTGCCAGTTATGCCGACGAGGAATATCGGTTGGCAGGTGCATCGGTGGTGGAGAACCGGCAAGAAATATTTGAATGTGACCTCATTCTGAGGGTTTCTCCTTTTGACGAAGCTGAAATTGATCAGCTAAAAGGACATCAGGCACTCATTTCGAATATGCAGATCAATGCCCATTGCCCCAATTCGATCAGCAAACTACTTCAAAAAAAGGTCACAAATATTGCTTACGAATATCTGGAAGATGAAGAAGGTGGCAAGCCTGTGGTTCAGTTGATGAGCCAGATTTCAGGCAGTACTTCGATCATGCTTTTTAATGAATACCTCAGCAAATCGCGCGATGGAAAAGGAGTTTTATTGGGTAGCGTTACCGGGATTTCCCCGTCCGAACTGGTCATTCTGGGTTCAGGGACTGCAGCCGAATTTGCTGCCCGCGCGGCATTAGGGATGGGCGCCATTGTTAAGGTTTTCGACGATAACATCAGTGCCTTGCATAAACTCGAAGAAAAACTTTCTCCGCGTATTTTCACTTCGGTATTTTATCCGAAAGTGGTTCGGAAAGCGTTGAAGTCGGCCGATGCCGTGCTGGGAGCCATGCCAGTCGGAATGCTGCCTTCTTTCCGGATCTCGGAAGATATGGTTAAGAAAATGAAGCCAGGTTCGGTCATCATCGATTTGAACATGAGCCAGGGAGGCTGTTTCGAAACCTCGCGCTGCACCGACCTGAACAATCCAACCTTTGTTGAACATGGAGTGGTTCATTACTGTGTTCCGAACCTTCCTGCCATTGTTGCCCGTACCGCTTCAATCGCGCTTAGTAACGTGCTGATTCCAATCCTGATTGCAATTGGTGAAATCGGAGGGATCGATAACTACATCAAAAATTCAAAAAGCTTCCGGAAAGGGGTTTATGTATACAATGGGATTTTGACCAATTCTGCCCTGGCCGAGAAGTTTAACCTTCCATATAAAGATATAGACTTGTTGCTGGCTGTGTTTTAGAAATCCTGAATCCGGTTTAATTTTTGGATTGCTTGCAGAAGATCGCTGACAGTTAATTCACTTTTAATAATTCAATTCTCTTCATCGCGGCCCACTGCTCAAGAGTTGTTTCTGTTTGGGCAAAAGCCAGTAAAAAGCCTCCTCCGCCCGAACCCAGAAGTTTTATAAATACATTTTCTTCAATTGCTTCGGCAATAAGGTCCTGAAAACCTTCAGGAATCATTCGCCGGAAATTCGCCAACTGAAACCGGATCAGTGCTTCAAGGTTCATGAAAAACTGTGAATGTTCTCTGTTCAGGAATGATTCGATGCAGCCATTATTGGCCGGTAGAAATTGGTTTTTGAATGCTTCCTTAAATTCAGGGAAACGGTTTTGTTCGATAAAATGCTTCACTAGCAGACCCGTTTCCCCGGTTATTTTTGTGTCGATGAGTGCAATCGCAAGGTTCGATTTGTTCCTGTCAAAATCCAGTTTTCGGACCATCTTTTCTGAATCGATGAGCAATGGTTTGTTCAGATAGGATGTCAGTGGATCGAGACCGGAACTCCGGCCGTGAAAAAAGCTTTCGAGCAAGGCAAAATCAGTTTTCAGGATTTCAGGAGTAAATTCATTTTCCTCGTCAGAGCTGGCATATCTGGAAAAAAGTGCAGCCACCAAAGCGCCGGAACTACCCAGGCCATACTGCTGGGGAATACTGGAATTAAAATACAGGCCTTTGGAGAGATCATTTTCAAGACTTTCGAGATCGAATGGAAAACGGAGGTTTTGCCTGGAATTCTCCGATTTCAGGTGCATAAATAACTTCTGAATCTCCGAAGTGCTTTCAGAATGTGAATAGTCCTGGTCAAAATCAAGAAATCCCGAAAATTTTGGGAAAGGAACGGATAGAGCCATGGCATCATACATCAGACCATATTCGCCGAAGAGAAGAAGTTTTGAGTTGAAAATATTTGGAGGTTTTTTGTCCATATCAAAAGATGAGATAACAACCATTTGGCGAATCAAAACAAAACAGCCAGCATTTTATTCTATAATTCTTTCATCACCCAATTCATGATCCGTTCTTCCGGAATGTCGTTCATGCAGCGGAAATGCTTTTTTGGACATTCGTGGTAGCCAAGTTTGGCGCATGGCCGGCACGATAATCCTTTTACTTCCAGAATTTCTGAACCTTTGCCTGGCATATAGGGAAACATTCCCAGTTCAGGCGATGTATTTCCCCAGACCGACAATATCTTCTTTTTGAATGCGGCAGCGATGTGCATCAATCCGGTATCGTTCGAGATAACCAGTTTCGCATTTTTTACCAGCGAAGCCGATTGGTTTATCCGCAGTTTCCCGGTAAAATCCAATACATTTCCGGTGTTCCAGGCTAGAATCTGTGCAGCTACAACTTGTTCGCCTTTTCCTCCAAGCAGCAGAAAAGGGATTTGAGTTTCTGAAATCAATTGTCGGTATTTTTCGGCAGGCAATTGTTTTGTCCAGTAGGTTCCGGCCAGAACAAGGGCCACATATCCATTTCTGAAATTTTCGGGTAATGCCGAAACAGCCATTTCATCTGCTTCAGGAATGAAATGGTCGAGTCCTTTACCGTCATTTACCACATTGAACCGGCGCACAGTTTCCAGATTTCGGTCGACGATATGTCCATCCGGCATGGCATTTATTTTCAGGCTGGTAAGCAGTATCTTTCGGATATTGAGCTTGTTGAAGCTGTACGAATTTGCCTTGAGTTGAAGTTTGACACGCAAACTCCTCAAATTATTATGCAGGTCGATGATGAAATCAAAATTCTCGGTACGGAGACTTCGGATGGTATCCGACAATGAATCATCAAGCAAATGAATTTTATCGATATAGGGATTTGCCAGTAAAAGATCTGCATTTCTCCGCTTAGTCAGAAAATGAATTTCAGCCTCCGGAAATTGATTTTTCAGGCAGCGTACCACCGGCGAAGTGAGTACAATATCGCCAATGGAACTAAAACGTATGATAAGGAATTTTTTCTTCACAAAGCAAAAACCCTGAAGTGGATAGAACTTCAGGGCTTAAATATAATCAGTTTATTGCCTCCGACAGCTATACCGACTCGGCAAGTACAATTATTTTATTGTCTTTATTTTCAGCAACCCCGCCATCTACCTCAAAAGTAAGTTCATTTCCGCTTTCTTCAATGATTTTGATCGTTCCTTTTTCCAGACTTGAAATGATCGGTGCGTGGTGATTCAGGATTTCGAAAGCACCTTTGGTTCCAGGCAACTTTACCAGTTTGACCTGTCCGGAATAGATACGTTTATCGGGAGTGATGATTTCGAGAAGCATAGGTTAATGAGTTTGTATTTAATAAGTTAGATGCCAGTCAATAGTTTTTCGCCCTTTTCGATGGCTTGTTCGATGGTTCCCACGAGGTTGAAAGCAGCTTCGGGATACTGATCAACTTCGCCATTCATGATCATGTTGAAACCCTTGATCGTGTCAGCAATAGAAACCAGCTGCCCTTTTAAACCGGTAAACTGCTCGGCAACGAAGAATGGCTGAGAAAGGAACCTCTGAACCCTGCGGGCGCGGCTTACGATGAGTTTATCGTCTTCCGACAATTCGTCCATTCCCAGGATCGCAATAATGTCCTGCAATTCCTTGTAGCGTTGCAAAATCATGATCACTCGCTGGGCACAATCGTAATGTTCGTCTCCAACCACTTCACGGGTCAGGATCCTTGAAGTCGAATCCAACGGATCGACAGCGGGGTAAATACCAAGTTCCGAAATTTTCCGGCTCAAAACAGTAGTTGCATCCAAATGTGCAAAAGTGGTGGCAGGAGCTGGGTCGGTTAAGTCATCGGCAGGAACATAAACTGCCTGAACCGAGGTAATTGATCCGTTTTTGGTGGAGGTGATACGTTCCTGCATGATCCCCATTTCAGTAGCCAGAGTGGGCTGGTAACCTACTGCTGAAGGCATACGGCCAAGCAAAGCCGAAACTTCAGATCCCGCCTGAGTGAAGCGGAAAACGTTATCGACAAAGAAAAGTATATCGCGCCCTTTTCCGGCAGAACCATCGCCATCGCGTAAACTTTCGGCAATTGTCAGGCCGGATAGAGCAACACGGGCACGTGCGCCTGGCGATTCGTTCATCTGGCCAAACACCAGGGCCAGCTTCGATTTTTTAACCGCCTCAGGATCCACTTTGGTAAGGTCCCAATTGCCTTCTTCCATCGACTTTTTGAATTCTTCGCCATAGTTGACAATATCAGCTTCAATCATTTCACGAAGCAGATCGTTTCCTTCACGGGTACGTTCGCCAACTCCGGCAAATACAGATAATCCGCTATGCGCCAAGGCAATATTATTAATTAATTCCTGAATAAGAACCGTTTTTCCCACGCCGGCACCACCAAACAAGCCGATTTTACCTCCTTTTGCATAGGGTTCGATCAGGTCGATTACTTTAATCCCGGTGAAAAGCATTTCTGTTTCGGTAGTTAAATCTTCGTAGAGCGGTGGCTCGTTATGGATGCTCAGTCCATTTTTTGGAAGGGCTTCCAACCCGTCGACAGGGTTTCCTGTGACATTAAGCAACCGGCCAAGTACAATTTCACCTCTGGGCATGGTAATTGGTTTTCCGGTAGCAATAACTTCCATCCCGCGGCGAAATCCATCAGTAGAGTCCATCGCAATGGCCCGGACAGTGTTTTCGCCGATGTGCTGTTCGCATTCCAGGACCAGGTTCGCTTGTCCTTCCCTGACGATTTCAAGGGCATCGTATATTCTTGGAAGTTCGCTCCCTTCCTGGTCGAAAGTAATGTCGATTACCGGTCCGATTACCTGTGATATTTTACCAATATTCTGAGCCATATCATTTATATTAAGCTAGTTGATAAGAAAATTATTTTAAATGTACAGAATTTCACTTTAAACCTGAATCACAGCAAATATAACTCGTTTCTCGTATTATTAATGATCGCGATTCATGATCATTTCGGCCAAATTAATCATTTCTGTTTTTGCTTCTGAGGGCAGTGCAATTTTTTTGCAGATTTGAATAGAAGTTTCATAGTACCTGCTGATCAATTCTTCAGTTATCATTTTTATATTCAATCTGTTGTAAATATTTTTGAAGGCGTTAATTTTTTCTGATTCGTCAAAATCCGTTCTGGTAATCCAGTCCTGAATTTGAGCTTTGGTTTGATCATCGGCTAACTCAAGCGCTTTCAAAAGTAAAAATGTTTTTTTGTTCGATACAATATCACCGCCAATTCTTTTGCCAAATTTGATCTGGTCGGCAAAAACATCAAGCAAATCGTCCTGAAGCTGAAAAGCAATTCCAAGATTCAATCCAAAATCGTATAATAAATTAGCGGCGTTGTTCGGGGCATTGCTTGCCATGGCTCCCAGTTTCAGGCTACAAGCCAACAGAACTGCTGTTTTCAGACGAATCATTTCCAGGTACTCCGAAATTGAAACATCCATTCTGCTTTCGAAATCCATGTCCAGTTGCTGACCTTCGCAAACTTCGAGTGCTGTTTGCGAGAACAGATGAATCATCTCATTGCGTTCAGAAGAATTACATTTCAGTAAATAATGGTAGGCTAAAATGGACATGGCATCGCCAGAGAGAATGGCAATATTCGGGTTGTATTTTTTGTAGACCGACAATGCATTTCGCCTCATTTCCGCCTGATCCATGATATCATCATGAAGAAGTGTGAAATTGTGAAAAACTTCGATGGCCAATGCAGCCGGAAATGCTTTTTCAATGGATTCGTCGAATAAATTGGTGGCCATTAAAACCATCACCGGACGAAGTCTTTTCCCGCCCATTTCCAATGCGTAGGCCATCGGCTCGTATAAGTTTTCAGGTTTGGTATGCTTTATCCGGTCAATCTCCCTGTCTATTTCAATGTTGACGAGAGATTGGATTTCATTTATTTTGTACATATTCTCTTCGGGTTAGAAGGCTTAAAATTCCTGATCGGTCGACCCAGGTTCGAAATACCCATTAGCCGCCTCATTCACAGTCGGTTATAAAGTAATCGGTCAAGCAATTCGTCCTTGAATTTTGGAGAAACAGGCAGTTGAGTTTTATCCAACATTTCGACCATGCCACCATCCGATTTTAGGTATCGGTTTACATTCTTTAAACTAATCAGATGTGAACGATGAATCCGGAAGAACCCATGCGAAACCAGGAGATGATCGAAATCGAGCAAAGTGCGGCTAATGAGCGTCGAAGTGCCGTTTCTAAAATAAATCCTTGAATAATTCCGTTCACCTTCACAGCGTACGATATCATTAATCTTAACAATCGAAAATCCGTTGATTTCGGGTAAGGCAATGGTTGCTTCACCGTTTTCGATGTGGTTCAGGTTCTTCTTCAGGACCTCAATCCGTTCGGTTTCCTTCAGAACTGGTATTTCATTGATTCGGCCAATGGTCAATCGGACATTTTCAATCAAAACAGGTTTTACAATGTAGTCGAACGCTGAATATTTGAAGGCAGTAATTGCATAATCGCTGTATGAAGTCGTAAAAACAACTTTGAAATTTACACCGGAAAGTTGTTCCAGAAGGCTAAATCCAGTTCCGTCAGGCATTTCGATATCCAGAAAGACCAGATCAGGATCAACTTCATTAATCAGTGCTAACCCAGAAGCTACAGAGTCTGCTTCCCCCAGAATTTCAATTTCCTTGAAATTCTGTTCAAGAATGCGTCTGAGTCCTCGCCGTGCTAGTTGATCGTCATCAATAATAACGGTATGATACATCTGATTTTGGTTGTGGAAATAAAGCTTAAAAATAATACAATTGGTCGACTATTTTGGATTATTGTTCAGAAAATATTTTGAATGGCATAAAACTTTTGATATCTTTTACACAAAATGCTCATTCGTTTGTTTATTCTGAATAATTTTGCTTCATAACTGAAAAGAAATGGCCGTGATTCTTATCATCGAAACCTCCACAGAGGTATGCAGTGTAGCTCTGGTAAATAATGGCCAGATTCTTGACCTTATCGAATCAAATGAAGGTCAGAACCATGCACGGCTTGTAACCGTTTTTGCTGAAACTCTTTTCAATAGAAATGAGGTCAGGCCTTCTGACCTGAGTGCTGTGGCGGTTAGTAAAGGACCTGGTTCATATACCGGTCTCCGGATTGGAGTTTCAACGGCCAAAGGTATTTGTTATGCAGGAAACATTCCCTTGATTTCTGTCGGAACCTTGGATGCCATGGCTGAACACGTTATTCTTAACCGGCAACTATATGGAATTCAGGAGGATGGATCAATCTTTTTTTGCCCAATGATCGACGCGCGGCGAATGGAAGTTTACTCCATGCTTTTTGACCAACAGGGTAAGCTTATCAAATCAGTGACGGCCAATATCATCGAAGAATCATTTTTAAGTAATGAACTGAAAGAGCATCAGGTCGTTTTCTTTGGAAACGGATCGCAAAAATGCAGGAAGGTAATTCATTCCCCAAACGCTGTTTTTGTGGAAAATATTGAAGCTTCGGCGAAATATATGGCCGGATTGGTCTGGGATGCATATATTCAACGCCGGTTTGAAGACCTGGCCTATTTCGAACCCTTCTATCTGAAAGATTTTGTAGCAACTGTATCGAAGAAAAATGTGCTCGGATGAAGATAAAATTGATGGTTTGTTTCTTGTTTGTTTTTACTTCAAGAATGTATGCTCAGCCTATTGAGGAAATGGAATACATTCTCCGGTTCGGATTTATCAAAGGCGGAAAGGCTAATCTGGTAGCAGAAAGAGAAAAATTGAATAAGAAACAGACCATTCATTATCACATGAGAGGCCGTACTACCGGATTGGTTGATCACATATACGAAGTCAATGATGTGTTCGATACCTGGGTTGATCAGGATACATACCTTCCCCTGAAGTCGGTTCGAACAGTAAAAGAGCAAAAGTACCGGTTCTATGACGAAGTAACCTATGACCACGTCAACGACTCCCTTTTTAGTTTAAAGTCGGGACGAAAGAAAGTTCCGGCGAACATTAACGATCTTATCAGCGTATTTTTCTATATCAGGCAAAATAAATCTTTTGATGCTTTCCTGGCCGGAGAAAAAGTTGAAATACCGGTTTTCCATGGCAGCGAGTTGTTTGTAATTCAGCTTAAATACCTTGGAATTGAAACGATTGACACAAAGATTGGAAGGAAGGAGTGTTACATTGTTTCGCCAATAGTCCCAAAGGGAGACCTTCTGAAGGGTTCCGATGGATTGAAGATCTACATTACCAAGGATGCGAACAGGTTACCGATCTATGCCGAATTCGAATTGCTGATCGGCGCCCTTAAATGTGAACTTCAGTCGTATAAAATAAATGGAGTCAATCAAATGATCAGCCAATAATAAGTTGATTGTGAATAATTTGAAAAAAGCAGCGGAAATTTCTGATTCAGCAATATTTCTTTATTTTTGCACCCGATAAAAATTAATATAAATAAATCTTAATGGCTACTACAACAGATATTAAAAACGGATTAACCATCGAATACAACGAGCAGTTGTTTCAGATTGTGTCTTTCCAGCATGTCAAACCAGGTAAAGGCCCGGCTTTTGTCAGAACGAAGCTGAAAAACTTAAAAACAGGGCGGACGATCGAAAATACCTTCAGTTCAGGGGCAAAAATTACAATTGTTCGGATTGAGCGTCGGCCATATCAGTATTTGTATCAGGATGAAGCAGGATTTAATTTCATGCATGCTGAAACTTTCGAACAGGTAACCATCCTCGCTGATTTAGTTGATAATCCTGATTTGATGAAGGAAGGTCAAACTGTTGAAATCAATTACCATGTTGATTCCGAAACTCCGCTTACTGTTGAAATGCCTGCCTTTGTAGAGCTCATGGTTACTTCAACTATAGCTGGTGAAAAAGGAAATACTGCGAGTTCAAATGCTTTAAAACCTGCAACGCTCGAAACCGGCGCAGAAATCATGGTTCCTATGTTTATCAACGAAGGCGATCTCCTTAAAATTGATACACGCGACCGTTCGTACGCCGAACGTGTCAAAAAATAAATCTGGATTGAAAATCAAATTTGAAATGGTCTGCCACTTGCAAGCCATTTTTTATTTCGGAGTGTCCGATGAACTTTCCGGCTGAATGACTTTTCTGGAATAAAGATCAGCCGCTACTATGATGGCGGTAAATCCCCAAAATGGCACTGATAGTTTATCTGTATCCAAAAAATTATTCATGGTTCCATGTACAAAATAGGTGACTAGTCCAAGCAAGGCGCTCATTACGATGGTTTTCATCCGCTTGTCGGTGGTTCTGCTGTAGGTATGGACAGCCGTATAGATAACCACTGAAATTAATATCAGAAACGTAACAAGACCAAATATTCCTGATTCAGCCATTGGACCGAGGTATTCGCTGTGTGCATTGCCCCCGTCGGCTGAATTGGTACTGATTATCGTGCGATCGGCAGTAAGCTGATATCCGGCGTAATTGAACATGTAAGTCCCTGGACCCCAGCCAAAGATTGGTTTATCTTCAAACATACGGATAGCACAACTCCAGCGGTTTATCCTTTCCAGATTTGACGCATCCGACGAAATGTTTGTCATCGACGAAATATGCTCACTCAGGTTGGCTGAAGACTCGGTATTGTTTCGCTCCAGATACATCAATATTTGGGTTTGAAAAACAAGGATAAGCGAAAGACTGACGCAAACAGCTATGAAAAGTGGCTTGAACTTCAATTTCAACCGCATAAAAACCCAAACCCCAAAAGCTACAATCAAACTTAACCATGCCGCTCTTGCATAGGATAGGATGATTCCTGTCAGAAGGATTCCCAATACAATATGAACAAAGATTTTGACCTTCGGAGAATAGATTTTAGTGAATGAAAAACCAAACAAAAAAGGAAGATACATGGCAAGAGCAGCTCCGTAGGCCGTATGGTCGTTATAAAAAGGATTGGGCACAAAATTGGCGGCCTGCTTGTCCCAAAGACCATACCCCAGATGCCTGTGAATGGTATAGAAAATGACAATCATCAGAGGAAAGGTATACAGCCAGATGAATTTTTCGATGTTTTTTCCGGATTCAAAAAGTTTGGCGGTTAACAGGTAAAAACCAACAATAAACCACAGTCTCGAAAGCAGAAACTTGAATGAAACCAGGGGCATTGAGCTAGTACAACTTGTTACAAACAACCAGAATATACTGAAGTATATGGCCATCGAAACCGGGTGAGTCATGATTTCACGGTCAAATTTTCCGCTGGCAATACTCTTCATGATGAAGATAAGAAGAATCCCAAAAAGCAATGGCTCGGTTGGCAAGGACATGTCAAACGACAGTCCGGGCACAATTTCAGAAAGTTGAAGTGAAATTGGCGTGCAAAATATAACCAAAAACAAAAGGGCGTCGAATGCATAGACAGCCAGCATTACGATGAAGAATATCAATGGCAATACATTGACGATCATCGACTTGTTCTTGACGAGAAAGAATGTGTTCAGCAGAATAAAAAATGCTGAAAAGAAATAGAAAAGAACAATTTTAATCCTGGCTTGGTACACAGGTCAGTCTTTTTTTTTGTTTTCGAGAAACAGAATCACCAAAATTGCAGCAAAGAGCGCTGCTAAAGTGGATACAAAAACAATCAGCGAACGGACTGGATAAGCTTTTTTGTCGGAAGGAACAGGATTTTGTATTCGTTGACCATAGATAATTTTCTTATTTGCTCCGCTAACAGCCTCATCATAAATCTTCTTAAGAGCTTCGAGTTGAGTCGTCATTATTAATTGTTTTTTTGCTAAAAGATCAAATTCCCCGCCATTTTCAGCCAGATTTTTCATCCACTGCTCAATTTTCCTGCCTTCAGGAGTGTTCTCTTTTTGCTTTACAAGGATGTCAACCATTCCCTTGGTAATCTCTTTTGACTGCAATTCATAATCAAGGATTTTATATTCCTTGCGCATAAAGTCCATTCGAGTTTTGACAGAATCAATTTGATGGTTAATTAAATCGATTTCCTTTTTGGCAACATTTTTAGCTTCCACATATTTGATGCGGTGCATAGTCAAAATCTTTTGATCCAAAAAAGAAATAATGGAGTCGCACATTGCTGCTGCCCTTTTCGGGTCAGTATCCAATACCGATATCTCAACAGTTTCGTATTCCGTTTTCTTGAACGAAACATTATCATTAAACTCACTCAAAATATAGGTGAGGTATAGCGGTTCGTT
Source organism: Prolixibacteraceae bacterium (assembly GCA_025355875.1). Lineage (GTDB taxonomy): Bacteria > Bacteroidota > Bacteroidia > Bacteroidales > Prolixibacteraceae > Aquipluma. Next base: position 63,747 of record JANXYV010000182.1, read on the forward strand.
TTTACTTATTTTGTAAGCTGTACTCAGATCGAAGGCATCAATTACCCGCAGTTTAATATCCTGAGCGCTGATGATTTCGAGTAACTGTTCGGTTTCTGATTCATCGCTGAAAACATAAATGTTTTTACTGGGATATATTCGGGCTGTTGATTTGTATTTGGGCTTGATGAAAATGGAAGAGGAGAAGAAAGCTGAAAAAACAATGGCAAGGATGCCAACCACAATCAAATGTTTCTTCCATTTCCAGATTGTATCCAGAAGATTTTGATTATCAAAAAAGTTTGTCATAGAATATTCTTTTGGTCGAAAATTTAACGGAACAATGATATATTTAGTATAGTGAAAGCCTAAAAAAGATGCTGGTATTATTGAGTACTCAACAAAAAATAGTTTTTCTTTCCCTTTTGGACAAGAAGATACTTCCCGCCAATCAAAAATTGAAGATTGACAATCTGTTCAGGATCAGAAATTTTCTCTTTATTTATGCTTAGCCCGTTGCCTTGAATGGTGCGTCGAAGTTCGCCTTTTGAAGGAAATGCCATCGTTTTTTCAGCCAACAGATCAACCACTTTGATCCCTGCCTCAAGTTCTTCTCCGGATATTTTAAACTGAGGAACCCCTTCGAAAACTGACAGGAATGTTTCTTCGTCCAGCTTATTCAGGAGTTCTGCTGTTCCTTGTCCGAAAAGGATTTGCGAAGCCTCGACTGCCAGATCGTATTCTTCGCGCGAATGAACCATCACCGTGACTTCTTCGGCAAGCCGTTTCTGAAGCAGTCGCAAATGCGGAGCTTCGTTGTGTTTTGCCACGAGATCTTCTACCTCAGCTTCCGAAAGAAGAGTGAAAATCTTGATATATCTAACCCCGTCTTCATCGGAAGTATTTAGCCAAAACTGGAAGAACTTGTATGGCGATGTCAGTTTTGGATCGAGCCAAATATTTCCTGATTCAGTTTTTCCGAATTTGGTACCGTCAGCTTTTTTGATCAGTGGGCAGGTCAGCGCAAAAGCTTCTCCTCCGGTTTTTCTTCGGATCAGTTCGGTTCCGGTAGTAATGTTTCCCCATTGATCAGAACCCCCCATCTGAAGTTTGGTATTCCTGGTCTGATATAGGTGCAAATAATCGGTTCCCTGAACCAGTTGATAGGTAAATTCGGTGAACGACATGCCAGCTCCGCTATCGGAATCCAATCGTTTCTTTACCGAATCTTTCGACATCATATAATTTACAGTAATGTGCTTTCCAATGTCGCGGATAAAATCCAGGAAGGTGAAATCCTTCATCCAATCGTAATTGTTGACCATTTCAGCGGCATTCTGCGATTCCGACTCGAAATCAAGAAATTTGGCCAATTGCTTTTTGATGCACTCCTGATTGTGGCGCAAAGTTGGTTCGTCAAGCAGATTCCGCTCCTGCGATTTTCCCGATGGATCGCCTATCATACCGGTGGCACCGCCAACCAAAGCGATGGGTTTATGGCCTGCAATCTGGAAATGTTTGAGCATCATTACCCCAACCAAATGCCCGATATGCAGGGAGTCGGCTGTCGGATCAATTCCAACATAAGCCGATGTCAATTCTTTATCAAGTTGTTCTTTGGTTCCTGGCATGATGTCGTGGATCATGCCTCTCCACTGTAATTCGTCAACAAAATTCATGGTAGTCTGCTAATTTTTGATTTTACAACTTCAGGATTCTAACCTGGCGCTTAACAAAACGAATCCCGAGTGGATTCTTCCAATCCGGTGGAAAAATCCGCCCAAAGATATAAAATCAATGATTAAATCGTTTTAGGTTTGGATTTTGAATCGGAAGGTTGGAGGTCAGGATCTTCTTTTTTATCCGATTTCCAGAGTTTTAAAAATGGAAATAGAGTTGGAACAACCTGTTTCATTGGAGTATACATCTTTGAGTCAGCTTTTTGTTTGTCAGGAAGAAGATGCACATTTTCGTCCACGCTATCGAAAAATAACAGGAAAATGCTCAGGATGACCGCAGTTTTTAGTACTCCGAAGATTATTCCGGCCAAACGGTTCAGAAAACCCAGGGCTACTGCTTTCACGGTATTATCAAGAACTTTTCCAAGAATATGGATGATAATTACAATTGCGATAAAGGTCAGCAAAAAAGCGATGGTGCTGAGGTGCTCGGAATGAAATCCGGTGTTTCGGGTAATAAATCCTGCAGTCCAGTCGGAGAATTTAATGGCTCCCCAAATGCCGAGGATCAGTGCAGCAAGCGAGGCAAGTTCAACAATGAGACCTTTCCGGAATCCCTGGATTGCGGCAAGAATCAGGATAATACCAAGTACCAGATCAATGTAGTTCATAAAATAGTTTTGTAACCAATGATTTCGGAAGTAAAAGTAACAAAAATATATTTCAGGAATTGTACCGACTCTCGGAACGTTTATAAATCCTTTGATGAAGCATGCCGGAATTCGCAAACAATAGTCAGATTTTTTAATAAATTTGGACCCACTGAAAACCAATTGCATGCCAGTAATCAATTCCATCATTAATTGGGTCAATTTTAAACGGATTTATCAGATCGACTTATTTAAGAAACACCCTCACGAAGTTCAACGAGAGGTGCTTTTTAACTTGTTAGATATGGCTTCGAACACCGAATTCGGGCTAAAATACAATTTCAAGTCGATTCATTCTGAATCGGAATTCGCCGAACGAATTCCGATTCAAACCTATGATAATATCAAACCAACTGTGGAAAGAATGATGCTGGGCGAAAAAAATCTGCTTTGGCCTGGCGAAACCAAATGGTTCGCTAAATCGTCGGGAACCACCAACGAAAAAAGCAAATTCATCCCCGTCAGCAAAGACTCGCTCGAAGATATCCATCTTCGGGGAGGCCGCGATGTGTTGGCCATTTACCTGAAAAACTATCCTGATTCAGGGATTTTGTCCGGAAAATCGCTGACCCTGGGAGGAAGTCACCGGGTAAATAATTACAACAACAATTGCTATTACGGCGACCTTTCGGCCATTATCATCGAAAACATTCCTTTCTGGACTGATTTTTACCGGACACCTTCCACCGAAATTTCGCTGATTGAAGAATTTGAAGAAAAACTGGATAAAATTATTCAGTATTCGCTGGACGAGAATGTTACTTCATTTGCCGGGGTTCCATCTTGGTATCTTGTTCTTTTAAAGAAGGTTCTGGAAGTGACCGGCAAAAACAATATCCTCGAAGTTTGGCCGAATCTCGAGGTTTTTACACACGGAGGGGTAAATTTTGAACCCTATCGCGAACAATATGAAAAGCTCATTCCTGGAAAGCAGATGCGCTATATGGAAACCTACAATGCTTCGGAAGGATTTTTCGGAATTCAGGATGAGCCGGACAAAAAAGACATGCTTCTCATCCTGGATTACGGTATTTATTACGAATTTATCCCCATGGATGAATTTTGGTCAGGCTCTATGAAAACCATCTTGCTGCAGGATGTAGAACCTGGTAAGAACTATGCCATGGTGATTTCAACTAATGGCGGTCTGTGGCGTTACCTGATCGGCGATACGATCCGGTTTACCACAAAGTATCCGTTCAAATTCTTAATTTCAGGTCGGACCAAGCATTTCATCAATGCTTTTGGAGAAGAAGTAATTATCGACAATGCTGAAAAAGCCTTTAAAATTGCCTGTCAACGGACCAATGCCGTCATTCTTGAATATACCGGTGGTCCGATTTATATGAAAGATAATCAGAAAGGAGCACATGAGTGGATCATCGAATTTGAAAAGGAACCCGATGATCTGGATCACTTTATCCAAATTTTTGATGGTGCATTGAAGACGATCAATTCAGATTACGAGGCAAAACGGCACAAAAACCTGAGTCTGGAATTGCCCCATGTGGTCATTGCCAAAAAAGATTTGTTTTACGAATGGATGCGGAACAGGGGGAAAATCGGTGGACAGAATAAAATTCCGCGACTGGCAAACGACCGTCAATACCTCGATCCATTGATCGAATTGAATAAGTTAACATGAAAATTCTTTAACTTACTTGTAATCAATTATTTAAGAACATCTGCCTTTTTCCTTTTTCCTTTTCCTTTTTCCTTGTTTAATTTCGTATTTTAGTTCAAATTTTAAAGTTCAAGAAGATGCATATTGCTTTAGCTGGAAATATCGGTGCCGGAAAAACTACCCTGACGGAATTACTCGCAAAACATTATAAATGGCAGGCTCATTATGAGGATGTTGATGAGAATCCATACCTGAATGATTTTTATGAAGACATGCAACGATGGTCGTTCAACCTTCAGATATATTTCCTGAACACCCGTTTTAAACAGGTGGTAGATATTAGAAGCTCCGCCAAAACCGTAATTCAGGACCGTACCATATACGAGGATGCCGAAATATTTGCGCCCAATCTGCATGCCATGGGCCTAATGACAACCCGGGATTTCAATACCTATACGACACTTTTCCACATGATGAATAAGCTGGTCCAGGCACCTGATCTGTTGATTTATCTGAGGGCAACGGTTCCTACATTGGTCCATCAGATCCAGAAGCGAGGAAGGGAGTATGAAAGTTCGATCCGCATCGACTATCTGAAACAACTGAATGAGCGATACGAAGCCTGGGTGAACCGGTACAAGGCCGGGAAAATGCTGATCATTGATGTCGACCGGACTGATTTTCAGAATAATCCTGAAGAATTAAGCAATGTGATCGATCGTATTGATGCCCAAATTCACGGATTGTTTTAGCCTCATGAGACTCGTATTCGCAACAAACAACCTGCATAAACTTCAGGAAATAAAACATTTGCTGGGCGATTCAATCGAATTGCTCAGCCTGAACGACATCAACTGTACGGACGATATTCCTGAAAACCAGGAAACACTCGAAGGAAATGCGGCAGAAAAATCGTTCTACATTTATAATAAGTTTGGTCAGAATTGTTTTGCAGACGACACTGGACTGGAGATTGATGCGCTGAATGGTGAACCTGGAGTCTATTCTGCCCGATACGCCGGAGAGGAAAGAAGTGCCGAGCTCAACATGGATCTGGTTTTGTCGAAACTGGCTAAAATAAAAAACCGGAAAGCACGTTTTAGAACTGTGATTTCGCTGGTAATTGATGGTGGTGAAATTCAGTTTGAGGGCATTGTTGAAGGCCGGATACTGAAAGAGAAAAGGGGTGTAACCGGCTTTGGATATGACCCGATTTTTATGGCCGATGAATCCAATCTCAGCTTTGCTGAAATGACGATGAACGATAAAAATAAGATCAGTCATCGGGGAAGGGCTATACAGAAATTAGTGGACTATTTAATTCAAATTGATGGGGATGAAACTATTTAAATTTCTGGTATTTACTGCACTGATTTGTGTTCCTTTCCTCCGGTCTTTTGCCCAGCCGGTGATTGGAGAATGGACCGATTATCAATCTTACGCCCATGCAAAAAATGTGGTAGATACCGGGAACAAGATTTTTTGTGTTACTGAGGGTGGGCTATTTTCGTACGACAAGACTGACAACAGTATACTGAAAATGACGGGCATCAACGGGCTTTCGGATGTTGGTAGTCAGCGGCTGGCATACAGTAAGGAAAATGACTTGCTTTTGATTGCCTATCAGAATGCCAATATCGATTTATTGGTTGGTAAAAAAATATTTAATCTTTCCGACATCAAGCGCAAGCAAATCTCCTCCGATAAGACGATCAACAATGTTTTATTTATCGGGAAACTGGCTTACCTTTCCTGTGGGTTTGGTATTGTGGTTATCAATCTTGCGAAGATGGAAATCAAAGACACCTATTATATCGGAAAAGATGGAGGGTACCTCAGTGTATTCGATCTGGCTACCGATGGCACTTTTCTTTATGCGGCCGCCGCTGACGGCATTTATAAAGCCAATGCAGCTGATCCCAACCTTCAGAATTACAACAATTGGGTGAGGCAGACTTCGATTCCAAATTTTAACCAGAAATTCAGTCACATCAAATACTTTTCAGGGAAAATCATTGCGAATTATACTCCTGATAAATATGCCGAAGACGCAATGTATCTGCTCGACGGCGGCATATGGAGTCCCTTTCATACTGAAATCCGATATATTTCGGATATGACCACCAACACGGATCAACTGGTGCTTTCAAGCAGGGAAGAGGTTTTTGTATTCGATACAAAGTTTGATATGACCGGCCATGTGAACGAATATGTATTTCCGGATTATAAAATAAAACCCATCCAAACCGACTGCGCTGTTCTGGATGCGCAAAACACCCTTTGGATAGCCGACCCGGCAAACGGTCTGGTTAAAGTGGGTACGCAATCCGAAAAAATCATTCCTTCTGGTCCGGAAGACAACCTGATATTTTCACTCACTATGAGCGGTCAGGATCTTTGGATTACATCGGGAGGAAGGGATAATGCCTGGGGCAATTTATATAATACACCCAAATTTCAGTTGAACAGCCAAGGCAAATGGTCGGTTTTCGATAGTAAGGTTTTTCCTGATCCGAACGATTTCAGGGATATGGTTTGTGTAACTGTCGATCCGAAAAATCCTGAAAATGTGTTTGCCGGATCATGGGGCGGTGGAGTACTTCAATTCAATTCCGGGAAATTTGTCAAACGGTTCGATAATTTTAACAGCACATTACAAACGCAATTGCCCGACCAACCGAGTTCACCTTATGTCAGGATTGGTGGGATGGCTTTTGATTCGAAGGATAATCTTTGGGTGACCAATTCAGGAGTCGGTAAGGTGATTTCAGAATTAAAAACGGACGGGACCTGGAGTGCTTTTAATCTTCCGGAAATAGCCAACCAATTTTCGATCGGTGAATTGTTGGTTACCCAAAGGGACGACAAATGGTTGCTTGTTCACCGCAACGGATTGTATGTTTTGAATAGTACCAACGATCAATCGAAGGTGCAAAAAGTGGTTGCGCGGTTCGTTAATTCGGAAGGCGAATTTTTTACTGAAATGAATGATGTATATACTTTGATTGAGGACAAGAATGGTGAAATATGGGTGGGTACTTCCGGAGGAGTCGCTGTTTACAGTAATCCTGAAAGTATATGGACACAAAGTGTTCTGTATGCCACCCGGCCCAGCCTCGACCTGAAAGACGGGATTTTTCATCCGCTTCTCGAAAAAGAAACAGTTACCGCCATCGCTATCGATGGGGCAAACCGGAAGTGGTTCGGAACCAAGAACTCCGGAGTGTACCTGATTTCAGAAAACGGAGATACTGAACTGAAGCATTTCAACTCCGAAAACAGTCCTTTGCCAAGTGATGCAATCGCTGATATTGCCATCAACCAGAAAACCGGGGAGGTTTTTATAGGAACTGCCGCCGGATTGATTTCATATATGGGCGAAGCTACCGAAGCGAACGATGGATTTAATGATGTTTATGTGTATCCAAACCCGGTTCGCGAAAACTATGACGGACCAATTGTGGTTAAAGGGCTGGTCGATAATACCGATGTCAAAATAACTGACATTAGCGGCGACCTGGTTTTTAAAACTACTTCTTTGGGAGGACAGGCGATATGGGATGGACGCAACCAGAACAACAACCGCTGCAAGACGGGAGTCTATCTGGTATTCATGACCGATCCTTTGGGCGAAAAGACAAAAATTACCAAACTTTTGTTTATCCATTAAAACTGAGTTGCTGTGCTGGAAAAGACCCGGGGAATTTTTTTGCATGCGGTTAAATATTCCGAAACCAGTCTTATCGCGACTATTTACACTGAATCTTTCGGAAGGCAGTCGTTTATTATTAATGGAATGCATGGGAAAAATTCGTCAGTAAAAGCCTCATCGTTTCAGCCCTTATATCTGCTCGATCTGGAACTGTATTACAAAGCTGGACGTGATATTCAGAGGCTTAAGACGGCCAGGATCATCAATCCTTATACGACCATACCGTTTGATATCCGCAAAAGTTCACAAGTATTTTTTCTGGCTGAAATCCTTCATAAATGCCTTCGGGAAGAAGAGCCAAACGACGGATTATTCGATTTCATTTCCCATTCACTGACCTTTCTTGACCTGACAGAAACCGGGGTAAGTAATTTTCATATCTGGTTCCTGTTTAAATTGACCAAATTTCTGGGAATTAATCCAAACCCGGAAAATGCCCGGATCAGTAACTTTTTTGATTTGCAAAGTGCTCTCTTTGTGAGCCATGAACCCTTACACAGGCAATTCACCGACAAACATTCAACGATTTTGTTTTCACGACTTTTTGAAGTTGATTTCACATCGCTCGAAACCTTGGGTTATACTTCAAATGAACGGAAAATTGTACTCGAAAAGCTGCTTGAATTCTTTAAGATACACTTTGATAATCTGGGTGAAATTAAATCGTTGGAAGTCCTGAAGGAAGTTTTAAGGTAATTATTTTAGTATATTAATCGTTAAATGTGAATACAATCCCTTTGTAAATGCAACTCAATAGCTTATTTTTTTAACTTTGCTCTACAATAGTTATCTCATGGCCCTATCGAAATTACCAAATGTAAAAGGAAGTATTTTTTCCACAGTGAACAAACTGGTGACTGAAACCGGTGCAATTGACCTTTCACTTGGAAAGACTGACTTCCCATGTCCGGAAATGCTGGCCGACATGGCAGCAACCTATATCCGGTCGGGTTATAATAACTATGCGCCACATGAAGGAATCATCGAATTACGTGAAGTGATCTCCACCAGGGTTTTCGGTCTTTACACCCATACCTATAATCCCGAAACCGAGATTACCATTACTGCAGGTCATGTTCAGGCATTAATGACCGCCATTAGCTCAATTGTTAAGGACGAAGATGAGGTTATTTTGTTTGAGCCAGCCTATGAATCGTATGCCCCGGCAGTTTCGCTCAATGGCGGACGACCGGTGTATGTGGCGCTGAAACAACCCAATTTCCATATCGACTGGGAAGAAGTTCGAAAAATGATCACCTCCAAAACCCGGATGATCATCATCAACTCTCCGCATAATCCAACAGGAGCGGTGTTGACCGATTCTGACCTGGTTCAGCTTCAGCACCTGACCAATGGAACCAATATTGTGATTCTGAGCGACGAAGTTTTTGAGTCGATTGTATTTGACAACAATACTCATCAGAGTGTTTCGAGGTACGAAAAACTGGCAAGCCGAAGTTTTGTGGTTTCGTCGTTCGGACCTCTTTATAACATCAATGGCTGGGGATTGGCCTACATTCTTGCTCCTGAAAAGCTCATGAATGATTTCAGGAGGATTCAGCAGTTCCAGATTTATAATGTCAATACTCCTTTGCAATATGCCCTTTCGGAATATCTCCAGACTGAAGATTCGAAAAAGGACATTTCCGAAATTTATCAGGGGAAGCGCAATTATTTTAACCGGCTCTTGGGCGATAGTTTATTCAAGATTGTTCCTTCACAGGGCAGTTATTTCGAGATCCTTGATTATTCAAAGATATCGGATGAATCGGATGCCGATTTTACCTTCCGCCTGGCGAGTGAATTTGGGGTTGGGGTAATTCCTGTTTCAGCATTCCTGCACGAAAAAAATAAACTGAAAATGGTTCGCATCTGTTTTGCCAAGAACAATGAAACCCTTGAAAAAGCGGCGGAAAGACTCCGTTTAGTACCATCCCTAAAATAGCCAGAGATCTTCTTTTTCCTCTATTCTATTTCAACATGCTCAGAATGATTGGTTTCAGTCCGCTGAAGAAGAATTCAACGGCGATCACCATCATAATCAAACCCATCAGACGCATCATTACATTGATTCCGGTTTGTCCCATAAGTTTGATGATTCGGGAAGAGCTGTACAAAATCAGGTAGGTAATCAGCATCACCACGAAAATCGCGGCAAACAAGATCAATTTTCGCTCGAAGGTGGAGGCATCCTCCATCAAAACGATGGCATTGGTAATTGCACCCGGACCGCAAATCATCGGTATGGCCAGAGGTGTAATCGAAATATCGCTCACATAGCTTTTCATTTCCGATTCGATGATCTTCACCTTTCCCAATCTGGCCTGAAGCATATCCATGCCCATGATGAAGAAGATTACACCACCCACAATCCGGAAGCTGTTCACCGAAATTCCAAAAAAATTGAAAAGTAATTGTCCGGAAAGGGCAAACATGATAATGGTAATAAAACCAATGATCGATGCTTTTTTTGCCGTTGCAGTTCGGTGCTTCACATCCAGTTCCGAGGTCATGGTCATGAAAATGGGCATGGTTCCCAGTGGATTTATCAAGGTGAAGAAGGATGTAAAACAAAGAAGGCCGAATGAGATGGAATCTTGCATGAGTAAATTTTCCCTTTTTTTCCCTGGCTTCTATTTCAGGAAATTGTCGACAAACGAATTCTTTGGATCCAGGACCATTTTGTCCCAGACCTTTCGCTGGACTTCCGTAGGCCAGGAATGTTCGCGGTAGGTGACCGGGTAGATGGTTTTCTTGCCCTTGGCCTGGTTAATAGCCGCATAAATTGAAGTGGCAGGGCAAACATTGTCAATCAATCCAATCTCGACCACAATTGTTGCTTTTGAATCCTTTAAAAGGTTGGCATTATCAAAATAGGGCAAGGTTTGTTTCATTTTTTCCTGATCGCCTGGTCGTTCAAATGGCTGGGGCCAGCCGCCTTTGCGGTTTACCAAAGTTCCGCCCCAGTCGCACATGGCCGGAACGGTTGCCACCACAGCCGAAACCCTGTGATCTAAACCGGCGGCAGCCAATGCCTGGCCTCCACCCTGGCTTTCGCCAATCACAATAATCCGTTTTCTATCCCACTCAGGTTGGCGGGTCAAAAACTCGAGTGTGCGTAACAACCGCAGGCACATTCCCCTGAAGTATAAGTCTTCACGGCTTTCGAGACCAACTGCATAATAATCCTTGAGTTCTCCAACTTCCAGATTGTTGTAATATTCGTCGGATTGCCCGTTCAGCATTCCGTGGGCATTCAGGTCGAAACACAAGGCTCCCTGGCCTTTTTTGGCATAATTCAGCGCATTGGCCGTTTCCGACCGGCACCAAGATCCTTTGACGCCGGCAGCGTGCACGACCAACACGATTGGCAACGAATGCTCCCTGGCTTTTGCAGGTTTCGCAAAGTAACCCCGGGCGGGTTTTGGTCCGGTACAGTTGATTTCAGTGTCGAAACAGACGTACCCGTTGTCGCTGATCGTCATGCTTTTTGATTTCACCTGCATCAGGAGCGCCCGAAGACTTTGTTTTTCCTTATTCCAATATTCCTGAAAATCTTTCGGATAGGGCGATCCCGGCTTAATTTTTAAGGGATCAACAATTAATCCGATGGACTGTTTGTTTCCTCCAATACTCGCTTCAACCCTTACAGAACAAGGCTCAGACATCTTGCCCGTAAAAACTTCAAGGGTATCTTTAGATGGTAGGGATTTAGATTTCAGAAGAAGTTGGTCGTTGTTTTTCCAGACTTTGATTGATAACGAATCGCCTGTTTTATGATTGAGAATAGCTATAATCCTGATTTTGTCACCTTTTTTGTAAATGCCGTTTTCATGAGATTGGCTCAGAATAAAAGTTTGACCAAGAGCGGTAAAAACAAAACTTACCAGAAGAAAAATCAGGATTGAAGAAAGGGACTTTGTTTTCATAGCCAGTTTTATTTGAAGAGGTTCAAAATGTAAAAATACAAAAGAAAATGAACCGTCAGAGATCTTTTAATTCGCTCTGTTCAGAAAGCATTTTAGTTCTTTCCTTCCTGAAATTCTTTAACAAAATCGGTCTCATCGGCTTCGTCTTCATCATAAATTTCGATGATGGGTTCGGTAAATGCTTTGCTAACCAACCGTTTGTCGAGGGTAAGCAACAACGAAGGCAAAACCATGATATTGAAGAACATGGCAATCAGCAAGGTCGTCGAGATCAAAATCCCGAGTGCCTGGGTGCCTCCAAATTCTGAAACGATAAAGACACTGAAGCCCAGAACAAGCACGATACTGGTGTAAATCATGCTGAACCCGGCTTCGTGCAGTGCATTGATTGCTGATATTTTGATTGCGCCGTCGTTCACTTTGAGCTCGTGCCGGTAGCGCGACAGGTATTGAATCGCATTGTCGACCGATATTCCAAGCGCAATGCTGAAAACGATAATGGTTGATGGTTTGATTGGAATCCCCGTGAAACCCATAATGGCTGCGGTAATCAGCAATGGAATGATGTTAGGTATCATCGAAACCAGGATCATCTTGAACGAAGAGAACAGGAATGCCATGAGAATCGAGATCAGGATTATCGCGATGATCACACTTTCAAACAGGTTGCGGATCAGGAAGTTGGTTCCTTTTGCGAAAACAATGCTGCTACCGGTAACGGTTACCTTATACTTGGCCGGATCGAAAATACTGTCGACCTGAGGTAAGATCCTGCTCATCAACGAATCCATATGTTTTGTACCCACATCAGCCATTTGGAAGCTGACCCGCGTGGTTTGTTTGGTGCTATCGAGGAACGATTTGAGCAATCCACTTTCATTTCCACCTTTGGTTCCATGAACATTCTGTGGGATGTAGCTGAAAATGAAATTCTTTTCCATCGAACTCGGCAGTGCGTACTTGCTCGAGTCACCATTGTAGTATGCCTGACGCGCAAATTTGAAGACCTGGATAAGTGAAAGTGGCATCGAGAATTCGGAATGCTTCTGGATGGCGTTCTGAAGTTGGTCGATCTTCTGGATGGTTGAGTAGGTCAGAACACCGTTGGGCTTTTTCGTATCTACTGAAATTTCTAAAGGCATGACCCCTCCGAAATTATTCTCAAAGAACTTCAGGTCAATTAGAATGGGATCGTCATTTCTGAAATCATCTACTACTTTTCCGGAGGTTTTCATCATACTTAAACCGATAAACCCAATTACGATTAACACCCCGGCGATACTGTAAATCAGATTGCGCCGGTTGTTCACCAAATAAATGACCTTTTCAAGAACGGCTCCAAAAAAGTTATTGTCGAGATGTTTGACGTGTTTGGCTGACGGAGGCGCCAGGAAACTGAAGGTGATGGGAAGCAGAACGATGGTCAACATGTAAAGCACCATGATGTTAATCGAGGTAACAATCCCAAATTCGCGCAACATTTGGTTGGGAACAAGAATGAAGGCTGCAAACCCCAGCGCCGTGGCGGCGTTGGTCATTAACGAGGCAAATCCGATCCGGTGAATCACCTGCGACAAAGCGCGCATTTTATTTCCATGCATACGGAATTCCCAATGGTATTTGTTCAGAATGTAGATGCAATTCTCAATAACGATAATTACAATCAGCGAAGGGATTACTCCTGCCAGAATGGTGATTTTAAAGTTGAACAACACGATGGTACCTAGCACCCAGGCAATACTGATTCCAACAATCACGAGTGAACTGATTACTACCCGGAAAGACCTGAAAAATAGAAACATAATGAAGGCTGCGACAGCGATGCTGATTAAGACAAACAGGAACAGTTCGTGTTTGATTTTTTGCATCGTTATCGTGCGGATGTATGGCATCCCGGAATAGTGAATTTCCACTTTTTGCTTCAACCGGTAATCTTCAACGGTTTTTACAATGCTGTTTACCAGTTCAATTCTGCTGATGTCGTCCAATCTGTTCTTGTCGAGGGTAACCGTCATTAACGTAACCTTAGTCTTGGGATTAAACAGCATTCCCTCGTAAAACTTTAACCCAAGAATCAGGTTTTTCAAGCTGTCGACCTCAGCCTGGGTCGTCGGTTTTTTGCTGACTACCGGTTGTACTTTGAATTGATGAGTAGCTTCATTTTTTACAAGATTTACTGCCCGGGAAATATTTACAACTTCCTGAACTCCATCGATTTTACGAATGTCGTTACCTAAGTCGGTCCAGGCATTAAACTGCTCCAAGGTATAGAGATCCGGGTTTTTTACCCCGATTACAATCACATTGCCATCTTCACCAAAAAGCTTTTTGAATTTCATGTACTCAATCAGCGTACTGTCCTTTTGAGGTAAAATGGAGGTGTTTTCATAGGAAAGACTCGCATCTTTTCCCTTGTATGCCATAAAAGCAGTCAGGATTGCCAGGGTAAGAACCAGAAAAATTCGGTGTTTGAGTATAAACCGGGATATGAATGTAAACATCTTAGGCAGATAATCATCTGTTTTTTTATACAGAAGGATGATATTTTATTTAGAATTGGCGCAAAAATAGCACAATATTGGTACTTTAACAACTTCCTTTCCAAAATCGGAATCGATAAACTTTCACCAAGGTTTCAGAGTGTAATAACAGGTTATATCCATATCTACTGATTGGGTTTTTTCCTCTGATCGATGATCATTTTTTTCAATCCTTCCGAACAATAAATCTGGTATTGACCTTGCGGATCGCTGTATATAAAATAGACTTCGAGGCCCGGAAGCTTTTTTAGTAATTCGATGCTCTTCTCGAGACCCAGGACCATGAATGGCGTGTCCCAGCCGTCGGCAGTAAGGGCATCATCAGCAATTACAGTAGCACTCAATAAGGTATTGTGTGCCGGAAATCCTGTTTTCGGATCGATGGTATGTCCATATTTTACTCCATTTTCGACAAAAAACTTGCGATAGTTTCCAGCTGTCGTCATGGATTGGTTTTTTAATTCAATAATGGCCTGAAGTTCGTTTCCCGGTTCCAGGTTGCCATCATCAGGTTTATCGATACCAACATGCCAGTACTGGTCTTTGGCATTGGTGCCTTTTGCCCGGACTTCTCCTCCTATTTCAACCAAATAGTTTGTAAGTCCTTTTTTTTCGAAAAACTGACTGATTACATCTACTGAATAACCTTGCGCAATGGAGTTTACATCCAGTTTTACCCCGGGATATTTCTTGATGACTTTCCGGCCTTCCAGTTTTACCTTATCCATACCGACAAATTGGAGCAAACTGTCGATGTGGGCCTTGTCGTGTTTGGCAATCGGTGTTAGGCCGAAGCCCCATGCTTTCACCAGCGGGCCGACCGTAATATCCATGGCGCCTCCCGAAAGTGCATTTACCTCAGCCGATTTTTTAAAGACATCAATGAACCAGTCGTCAGCTTCAACGGTAGGGTCATTGTTATTGATTCTTGAAATGATGGACGTTGAATCATACATTGAGCATGACTTGTCGAAAGCCTTCAGGATTGAATCAATATCGCTGGAATAATCTTCCCCTTTTGAGTTCTCGTAAGTGATGTGATAGGTAGTTCCCTGGGCAAATCCTGAGATTTTCAGATACTCGCTCTTTTTTGTTTTACAGGCAGTTAAAAGAAGAATTCCGATGAATAAAATGGATATGCGTTTCATGAAGTTTGCAGTATTTTTGGAAGTTGCAGCATGTGTGCAATTTGGGCTTTATTTCTGACATTCTCAAAAGTATTCCTTAAATTTGAGAGGTACATCCAATCCAAATCAACCAATGTGAATATCAGGGCTACTCATATTGATTACCGGCGATTGATCATACTTGCACTTTTAATTGCTTTGATGGCGGTGATTGCTTCGCTGACTGTAGGCAAAGATATTTATGAGCAAAAGGAGCAAAGCGTAATTTCGTTTGCCATTGTAAATTTTTGCGGCTATTTGTTCTTCTTTTTACTGATGCCGATGGAGTTGGCTTTCATCTTTTATCTTCGGACAGGGTACGATCCGATTGTTCTCAATATAGTGGCCATTGGAACTGCTTTCGCCGCTCAGGTCATTGACTATCTGATCGGGTTTTTTCTGAGTTCCGGATTTGTCGACCGTTTAATTGGCCGGAAACGATATGAAAAGGCGGAAGACGAAATCCGGAAATATGGCAACTGGGCTCTGTTCCTCTCCAATTTATTGCCACTTCCTTCACCGGTCATATCGCTGGCTGCCGGAATGTTAAAATATAGGGTAAAAGATGCCCTGTTTTTCAGCTTCCTGGGAATGGGCTTGCGCTATCTGCTTCTGACCCTGATTTTCTAAGAATTTTTCTTCGAACCAGATTGGCTTTACAGTAGAATATCGAGGAAATGTAAATTAAACTTTTCACCGCATTTCGCTGTTTTAATCCTGAAACAATTTTAAAAATAAATCACATGAAAATCGTTGTAACAGGTTCACTGGGAAATATCAGCAAACCGCTTGCTGAAAAGTTGGTTGCTGCCGGTCATGAGGTGACCGTGATAAGCAGTAAGGAAGAAAAAGCTGTCCAAATCGAAGCTTTGGGCGCCAAGCCAGCAATTGGGTCGGTGGATGATGTGGCATTTCTGACTCGCACATTCACCGGGGCAGATGCAGTATACACAATGGTTCCGCCAAATTTTGGTTCAGGCAACTGGAAGCAATACATTGCCGGAATCGGTGAAAACTATGCGGAAGCAATCCATGGCGCCGGAGTCAGGTACGTGGTCAATTTAAGCAGCATGGGTGCTCATATGAGCGACGGATGTGGTCCGGTAAGCGGACTTTTCTTTGTGGAAAAGGCATTGAATGGACTGGATGGTGTCAATGTGAAGCACCTTCGTCCCGGGTTTTTCTATACCAATTTTCTGGCTAATGCCGGAATGGCGAAACATGCGGGAATCATGGGAGGAAATTATGGTGAAGGCGCAACATTAGTCATAGTCCATCCGAATGATATTGCTGAAGTTGCTGCGGAAGAATTGCAGAACCTTTCGTTCAGGGGCAATAGTGTCCGATATGTAGTCAGCGATGAAAGAACTACGAATGAGGTGGCCTCCGTTTTGGGTAAAGCCATCGGGAAGCCGGAACTTCCATGGGTAAATTTCAAAGATGAGGAAACTATGGGAGGCATGCTTCAGGCTGGAGTTCCCGAAGAAATTGCTAAAAACTATGCTGAAATGGGCGCTGCAATGCGCAGTGGCGAGATGGCTTCCGATTATGAGAAGAACAAACCCACAGTTTTTGGAAAAACCAAATTGGAGTCATTTGCTCCTGTTTTTGCAGCTGTATTTGCTCAGGCCTGATTTTCAGGATGAAGGAATCAAACGACCAATGCGGCAAGTTCGGGACATTGGTCGTTTGATTATGTTATTTCCAGGGGACCAGTTTGGAAGGATAAAAATTGATTCCCATGGCTTTCCACCGTTCACGATGATGCGCCAAACGAGAGATATAATCCCCCCAGTTTCGCTTTTCTGAAGGTGTCCATCCAACTTCCGCATAACCGGGAAGACGCGGGAAAATAAGATATTCAGCTTCAGTTATGTTGGAAACGGTTTCAGACCAAAGCGGAGCTTCGATTCCTATAATATTTTCTTTCCTGATTTCAGGTACCAGTCTGGCCGGGTCCCAGTTATAACCATCATCCACTTCGATGTAACCTGCCCAGTGCAATCCAAACATACTAATTGAATCATACTGCATGTCGAGATATGCGTTTTTTGCGGGCGACATCAACACTTTTGCTCCCTGAGCAAGACCTTTGATCGCATTTTCTGTCTTGGACCAATACTGAACAACCGCATTCGGTTTCAGGGTAGAAAGGGCAATCTCATCCCAGCCCAGGACTTTCTTTCCGTGAAGGGTTACAATTTCCTGAACCCGGTTGACGAACGGAATATAATCTTCGATGGGAGTTGAATGCGATTCATCGCCTCCGATATGGATATATGGTCCGGGTGTAATAGCCGCCAATTCACCAACGACATCATTGATGAATTTATAAGTGATTTCCTTGTGAGTGCACAGCGAACTGAAACCAACCTCCACACCTGTGTACAATTCAGAGGCTTTCCCGTCGCAATTCAATACTCCATAAGAAGCTAAAGCAGCATTGGTGTGACCGGGCATATCTATTTCAGGAATAATCGTAATATATTGGTCTTCAGCATATTTGACCAATTCAGAATATTGTTTCTGCGTATAATAGCCTCCGTCGCTGCCTCCCACTTCGGTTTTTCCACCGTGCGCGGTCAGGTTCGGCCATGATTTGATTTCGATTCTCCAACCCTGATCATCGGAAAGGTGAAGGTGCAATACATTCATTTTATAAAATGCCAGATGATCGATAAAGCGTTTCACCTCGTCCACTGAGAAGAAATGTCGGGCAACGTCAAGCATTGAACCGCGGTAACTGTAAGCAGGATAGTCACGGATAATTCCATTCGAAATTTTCCATGGTCCTTTTTGTCCTTCCTTTTTTTCAACCCTTGCAGGTAATAATTGTCGGATGGTTTGAATCCCGTGAAATAATCCGGAAGGAAAGTTTGCTGTCAGTGAGATTGATTTGGAAGTAATGTCCAGTTCATAACCTTCCTCACCCAATTCGGCATCGGCTGGCAACAGTGCAAGATAGATACTCCCCGGATTAGGCTCCGTGTCAGTTGTTTTAACCTCGATTCCCAGTTTGGTGGATGGGTTCAAAATATCGGCCAGATATTGTCCAATTCGTTTTATTTCGGGGGAATCGCCCCGGACAAATATATTGGTTTGGTCAGTCAAATCGAACGAACCTCTTTCCCCGATAGCCGAAACTGGTTTTGGAATCAGGTTTTCATTCGGAAGGTCTGAACTTATACAGCCTGTCTGACCTATAAGAAACAACAATGCCAGGCAAGCAATGATCAGGTTTTTAGGTTTTGTTTCCATTCAGTTAGTTAGTTTTTGGTTTATGTTTATGGTTGATCGTTGCCGAGCCTTTCGATTTTAAATATCACCGGCATTAATCCGTCGGAGCAACAGGAAATCGAAACTCCTTTCTGTTTGATCCATGGGAAATTTCCGCCAAACATGATGGTATTCACATCTTTCTGGATGTCGGCCCAGGCCCAGGAGCAGAACCCTGCAGGGACTTTATTGTGATTTTCGACCAGGTATTCTTCCCCAACCGAAAAATGCGGACAACCCAAACACTGTTCCGAAAGGTCCAGACTACAATATTCATCTACTAATTCATTGATAATTAGCTTTTTTAAAACGGTTATTTTACACTTTTCCATAAGGCAGAGTTTTTGAAATGAATATGATCAACATTTTTCACCTATTCCACCAATTTCAGGATCCGGGTCTTTTTGCCGACAGTGTAATTAACAATGACCAAAGTAAAACAGGAAATCACGATCACGAATGCTCCAATCATCTCGATGCCGGTAAACTGTTCATGAAAAATCAGCCAACCTGAAAGCAGATTAAAAACCGGAACCAGCGACTGAAGCAATGATCCGGTAGCAACATTGACATAACGATAACCTTCGGTCATGCATAATTGCCCGATGGTAGCCACCAAACCCACCAGGACCAGTAGAAGCAACTCCGACAGATTGCCCTTGGCCTGTGTAACTCCCGAAGGAACTAAAAACAGCCAGAAACCGACGATACACTGCGAAAAAAAGATGGCGTACGAATTATCGCTGTCGTGCAATTTTTTTACAAATACAACTGCCAGTCCGGTGATTACCGATCCGGCAATGGCAATCAGTTCATAAATTCCCATTCCGGCCAGCGAATCCTTGCCCCCTCCCAATGACAGCAAAACCAGGCCGGCAAACGAAATAAATATAACC
This sequence comes from Prolixibacteraceae bacterium, assembly GCA_025355875.1. Classification (GTDB taxonomy): domain Bacteria; phylum Bacteroidota; class Bacteroidia; order Bacteroidales; family Prolixibacteraceae; genus Aquipluma. The sequence continues at coordinate 83,258 of JANXYV010000182.1, forward strand.
ACAAATTTAATCCGCTCAACCTTTTCTTTCAGGATCAGCATACTGAATAAGGTAGCAAAAATCGGATAGGAATAAATATACACCGATCCTTTGCCAACGCCCAGTTTCAGGATGGCCAGATAAAAAAGATAAACGGCGATTCCGCCGACCAATCCTCGCCAGAAGAGATTTTTCTTGTCGTTGAATTGCAGCTTAACGATTCCAAAAAGCGATAAGATTCCAATGATTCCAAGACCGATGGCAAAACGGAAGAAGGTAGTCTGATAGCTTGAAACATTGGGAATTGCTTTTACCAAAACAGCCATCAACGCAAAAAACACCACCGATCCGAGGGTTAAGAATATCCCTTTGCTATTGTCAGACATACCTGATTTGAAAAATGAAGGACAATAATACCGATAATATCCTGAATTTTAGCTGACAAAGTACAAAGAAAAAAGCCCCCTTTCCAGGAGGCTTCTCAATATACCTTTGTTGAAAATCTAATCCATAACTTTTATCTTGACATTGCGGAACCAAACATCGTCGCCATGATCCTGGAAAGCGATGAAACCTTCTTTGGCCACATCCGCCCAATTTGGGTTCAGTTCCGGGAATTTGCTATCTTTTACCAGGTTTTTCCAGTCGTCGGTCCACAAATGGAATTCCAGAACTTTCTCGCCATTTTGTTTGTAAACGACTGTTCCCTTGAAGCAGATGATTTCAACGCTGTTCCATTCGCCAAACGGTTTGGCGTTTTGTGGTTTCGCCGGAATCAGGTCGTACAATGAACCGGCCTGACGGTTTCCGTCTTTTCCCAACATGGCATCCGGATGATTGGCATTGTCGAGTACCTGCATTTCAAGGGCAGTTTTCCAGATTGGCCAACCGGCAACTTCTTGTCCAAGGAGGAAGATTCCTGAATTTCCACCCTTTGAAATTTTCCAGTCTGCTTTTAAATCGAAGTTTTTGAATTTCTGGTCATAAAGAATGTCGCCACCGTTTTCGGCACCTGCTTCACCGGTACCGGTACCGATGCAGTGCAATGTTCCGTCGATTACTTCCCAACCTTTAGGGAACTCAGTTTTGTTGTATCCTCTCCAGCCAGTAGCTGTTTTTCCATCGAATAACAACTTCCAGCCCGAATTAATTTCTTCCTTCGATAATTGGTTAGGACCAACTTTTTCCTGGCAACTTTGGAATGAAAAAGCAAGAAAGAGCATTCCAACCATTAAAAGCGAACAGATTTTTTTCATTGGGAATGATTTTAAGTTTATTAATACTTTAAAGTGGTTTTGAGTTATGGGTTACAAAGTTAAAAAACTTCGCCAAAATAATATTGCCATGATTTGAATGTTGTGAATTCGTTAAGCCTTATTTTTGATGACTAAAATATGAATTAGTTTTTATAATTTCGGTGTGTTTTCAATGATCTTATTTTGAATTAGTTAAAAAAAGAATTTATGAGTCGCTTTAAAGCAAAAAGAATAGGTATTTTGACGGCCGGTGGCGATTGTCCGGGTTTGAATGCTGCAATCAGAGGGGTTGGAAAAACTGCAATTGTTGAATATGGAATGGAAGTCATTGGATTCTCGTCAGGATATACTGGCTTGATCTATAAGCAATATGTTGAACTGAAAGAAAAAAACTTGTCAGGTATCTTAACGCTTGGAGGGACCATCATTGGCACTTCGCGAGAGAAACCTTTCAAAATAGTTACTGATGAGGACAATGACAAACCTGCGCTGATCAAACAAAACTATCACGACCTGGGATTGGATGGTCTGGTTTGCATTGGCGGTAACGGAACCATGAAGACGGCACATTTACTTTCAAAGATCGGGCTGAACGTGATCGGGATTCCGAAAACCATCGACAACGACGTTTGGGGAACTGACTTGACTTTCGGTTTTGATTCAGCGGTGATTATTGCCACCGAAGCAATCGACCGTTTACACAGCACCGCAAACTCGCACGGAAGGGTGATGATCATTGAAGTAATGGGGCACAATGCCGGATGGATTGCGCTATACGCCGGTATGGCAGGAGGCGGTGACATTATCCTGATTCCTGAAATTGATTATTCAATGAGTAAAGTATGTGCCAAAATTGAAGAACGCTATCGTAACAATAAACCGTATTCAATTGTCGTGGTGGCCGAAGGCATCGATCATCCGAAAACTATGTCAGCAGCCCGGTATTTATCTGAATCGATCCAGGCACGTGTGGATGTCGAAGCGCGAGAAACAGTTTTAGGATATACTCAGCGTGGCGGAAGCCCTTCGCCGATGGATCGTATTTTGGCGACCCGATATGGAGCCTATGCAGCACAGTGTATTGCTGAAGAAAACTTCGGGAATATGGTTGCTCTGATAAACAATCAGCTAAGCACGATTCCACTCGAAGAAGTTGGCGGTAAACTCAGGCTGGTCGATTACGATAATCCTTTGGTGATTAAATGCCGGAAAATGGGCGTTTCGTTTGGAGACGACTAAAACTGAACAATCTGGGAATCACTCTAAATCAGACTGAGTGTGAGAAATCTTTTAAGTATTAGTTCTTTGCAAAAGCAACAAAAAGGTGATTTTTTGAACTGAGAAACAAAATGTGACATATTACGCCCAGTTTCCATCGCGATAACCGGGTTGCATCCATGGTAGGTTTTCATGGTTATAAAACGGAGTAAGCTCCTGTGCCATTTCTTTCATTTTAGTTTCTTCCATAGGTTTAAAATTCCGGAGAATTTCAAGATTCGATTTCACCACCTCAATACTATCTAGGCCTATCACAATAACATCAGGACCTTTCAGTGTGAGTGCATACTTAATCAGATCAGTAGGATTCATCGTGGTAATGGTTTCTCGTGGTCGCACCACTTTCATCATAATAACCCCCATCCCTTTGGCTTTGGCTGCCGGAACTGCCATCTCAAACCGTTTTTGAGGGTTGTTTGCAGCATTCCAGTGGTTCATGGCAATGAGCATGGTGTCAAAATCGCCACGATCGGCCAATGCTTTCATTGCTGCCGCTTCGGTGTGTCCCGAAAAACCAATGAACCGGGTCAGTCCCTGTTCTTTCAGGCGATGCAGAATATCGATGAGATTGCCTTTTTCACTCAATTTGGCCACATCGGCCATCGATTGCACATCGTGAATCATTAACTGATCGAAATGATCAGTCTGCAGGCGTTTCAGACTGGTTTCAATCTGACGCATGGCTTCGTTCGGGTCGCGGCTTGATACTTTGGTTGAAAGAAAAATTTCATTTCTGCGGGCCTTTACTGCAGGACCCAAACGTTCTTCACTGGTGATCAGTCGTGGGATTTTGGCCTTTCCGGGAGGTACTCCAAGTGTATTATCATAGGCATATGCCGTATCCCAATAGTAAAGGCCATGATCTAAAGTGTAGTGCAGCAACTTTTGTGCTTCTTCTTCACTTTCCAGATTGCAGAAACGTGAACCCAAACCGCAAACAATGCGAGGCACAAGTACACCGGTCTTTCCAAACAATACAGTCGGCAAACCTTTGGCATCGTATTTTGACTCTGATTTTGAAGATATCCGGAATATATTGCACGAGGTGATTAGTCCTGAACCGGCAAGCAGTAATCCGGTTCCAACGGTTCCTTTAATGAATTTCCGGCGTGAAAAGTTTTTGTCAGTCATGATCATAATTTTCTTGCGTTTATCGAACGGTATGCGCTTCTGTAAATTCAACGCGTGTGTTGTCTGAATTCCTCAAATTCAAAATCCATCGCTTCCCTTTGCCAATCATTGGTTTGCCCAACGATTCATTTCCTTTACGCTCTTTCAGGGTATAAATCGTTTCCTGCATATCGTCAACCAAAAAGCAGGGATGGCTGTCATTCTCATCATTCGGAGAGTAATGTTCAACATTTTCAATGCAATCACCCATTCCGAGGTATACAAGAAATGGATTTACACTCCGATCTTCGGGAAAGCGGACTATTTCGGTGAATTTCAATATCCCGGAATAGAACGGGTCATTATCCATGATATTGGCAACAAATAAACCTGCATGGTGAATGCGTTTCGAAATTCTCCTGTCAGACAAGAATTGGCCTTTGGATTTCCGGTGTAATCCATCTGGCTTTAAATCAATAAACTCGATATGGTTTCCAGAAGGGTCATCGATCACAAAGACTTCATTGCCGGCCCCATCCAGACTTGTTTTTTCAGGCACCATTTGACCTTTTGATTTCAGGTATTGGCGCATCTGCTCCACATTTTCGATCTCAAACGATACTGAAACCAGTCGCTTTTTTTCTTTGGCCTTTACATCAACTACGAATTCCAGAAACTGGCGGTCATTTACTTTGAATGAAATGATTTTGCCTAAATCGGAAGGATATGAAAAAGCCTCGTCAAAGCCGAGAAACTTACCGTAATAATCGCGGGCCACCTGAAAATCGCTCACCAGAAAGGTCATTTTAGCAATTCCCCAGATTGCTGGACGATCTGTGCTCTGGGCAATTACAGATAGTGATGAATGTATAAACATCACCAGAAGAATCGCAAACCTCGTAAGTTTTGTTGCTAATCGCATTTCGTTTTCGTTTTTGATTAAGAAAATCCAAGATTGATACTGTCACTAAAAACACAATGATTGCCAGTCCTTATTTATGACCCACATGCCTTTTCGAGCAAAACAGGTCAACTTATCTAAGTTCCCACCCATTTGAAATATACTTTCCTACATCATAAAACAGTTTTCAGACTAATTCATCACCACTTTCAAATTCTGGTGGATCGATTTTCCTTCAATGATGATGAAATACATTCCGGAATGAATCCCGGATGATTTCCACATGATCGCTTCACCTTGTTTGATGGAGCTTTGCGGATGAATTATTTCGATCAACTCTCCTTTCATTCCCAGTATTTTCACGGTTACATTTTCGTTTATCTGCTGCTTTGCAACAATCCTGATTTGATCGGTGGAAGGATTCGGGAATATCTGAAAATAATTTTTGTCGGGCTGTTTCAGATTCGGCAGAGAAGTCAGATTGGCAAATTTAAATTTGATGGTATCAGAGTACACATCAACTCCATTGCTGTAGGCACTTGTCCTGTATATATACTGATTATTCGGTGCAGCCTTAAAGTTATAGGCATATGGTTTTGAGAAATCTTTCACCGTATTGAGGATATCGAAGACTTTACTGGATGCACTGTACTTCAGAAAATTTATATTCTGCATGTTTTCAGCCGGAACAACATTTAAAGCCGTGGTTAAATTACTGGTGACATCAGCACTGATGAGGGGTGCATGAAAGCTTCCATGATACTTCAGTACTTTAAATTCATTAATCCGAATCAGATCATAGTTGCTGGCATAAACACCCGTAATTGTTAAGCGGAAATATCTGGCTTCTTTAGGTTGTATTTTATCAAGGCTGTAGGCAGCGACACGATCATTGCGTGAAGTTTTATCAACCACAACATCCCATTTCAAACTATCCGATGAAGCTTCAATTTTATACTGAATTCCCTTGTCTTTATCCGATCTGAAAAACAGTTCGAACTGATCGGCTGACTGGATGCTCCCAACATCCACGGTTAATGAAGAAGGAAATCCTTTGAAGGTCCAGGCAGAAATCAAATCGCCATCCACTGCATTTCCTGCGGCATTATTCATAAATCCGGCGCCCATTAATCCGGAAGATTGGAACTTCTTGTGAAGCAGTAGATTCTCGTCAAAAATTTTTCTGTAGGTATTGCCGGTCAGTGCGGTATAAAAAATTTCTGCTACAAAATGAGCTCCACTCGCATTGGGATGAACGCCGTCAGAAAAAATTTCAGGTTTGGTGGATGTTGGAGTATAGCAGTCGATGATTTTAACATTTTTGTCCACCGAAACCTTAGTGATAATCGGAATAATCTCATCATGAATAACCGTATCGTTTATATCATAAATGTGTTTGAAAACCTTAAGCGGGTAACAAATATAAATTTTAGGTTTCGAGGGTAGGTTTGCAAAAGTGTCGATCATCGAAACATAGTCCTTATAAAAATCAGATTTATACGCCCAGTTGTAGTATTTGCTATCGTTGGTTCCCAACATGATTACGACGATGTTTGGTTCAAAATTCAGTGCATCTGTAAATTTGGTTTCTTTCCAAATCGGGAAGTCTCCTTTTTTAAGCATGGTTCTGCCACTTACTCCAAAATTCCCGATCTGCCAGTCTGAAGTGAGCAGATTTCCTAATTGTGCAGGGTAGGCCTGGGTTGTTGGATTTGCCAGGCCGCTTCCTGCAGTGATACTGTTGCCAATAAATGCAATCTTGGTAATCGGTTGTTGTCCTGAAGTTTCACTCACAAGGAAGGTGCAGAAGATCACTGCAAAAAGAATTTTAAAAGTTTTCATATTCTCAGGTTTTAATCATTTTCATATTTTAAAAGTCAGAAAAATGAAATTTAACAGGATTCTCCTGGCACTAGTTTGAGCGAATAAATGTAGTTATTTTTATACATATCAAAGGAATGACGGAATAATGCCGGAAATTTAAATCCGGAAGCGTGGTGGTTATCCTGAATTAATCTTTCGGAACTTTCAGTCTGTCGCCGGTTCCCTGAATTATGATCCGTTCCCAATCCTTGCCATATCCGGGTTGCAGCGGTTTTTTCGGAACGTTTTTCCCGTTACCGTTGTCGAGCAACTGATGTCCTTCTGAAATTTTGATATTTCCGTCCATGTATTTCATGAACAGGTACTGGTAAAATACTTTCCAGTCAGATACCAGCTTATTGCCAGTATAAGCCGAATAGCGGGTCAGAAAATCGGTTGCTTTCGTCTCATTTTTCGTCTGAAGGTCAAGCGCCTGCTGATCGGTGCTTTTCACTTCATTTTCAAAACCTTTTTCCAGTTGCTTCTGATAGGCTTCAATTTCAGGATGAATCAGGTTGTAGCGCGAGTAGGCCCAGTTGTTTAGCTGATTAAAAGTCCAGAAGGCCGAAGTCTCTGACCAGGTAATCATTGATCCATTTCCCAGGACATAACTTTCAGGAATTTTATTTATACCACAGTACATTGGAACATACACACATCCGTCGGTATCGTCCACACCAAACCAGAAAATACCTCCGATTGGAGCGGGGAGCCAGCTGCGCGACTGAGCTACGAAACTGTATCCGGTTTGCTGGGTGGCAATGGCCCGTTCGCAGAGATACAAAGTGCTGTCGACTTTGAATTCCATAGGACGCCAGCGATATGGCGATTGGTAAGGCCCGGCACCCGGATCATTCCGCATATCAAGTGGCGTATTCTCATAATGGTCGCGCATGGCATCTTTTACCTGTTGAAGCGAAATCAAGGAATCCGGTTTCACCCACAATGGCATCCTGTTCGAAACAAAACCATTTGGGTTTGACGACTGGTCCATGAACTTACTTTCACGGCTGAATTTTCCCATCGCATAATTGGTATATTCCTGGCCTTCCCGAATTTCTTTGTTGATTTTCCGGAAGAAGGACCAAACGCGTGCATCGCAAAAACGGGCTCCTCCAAATTTCAGTGGATTGTAAACATCTGAAAAACTGAATGATTCATCGCTTCCCTTGTAAAATCCGTGTTTTTTAGCGAAGCTGATCACATCGGGTGAATGGTAGACTGTTTGTTTTGAATCGTTCCAGTTGTTGGCTTTCTGAAACGGAAAAGTGGTGATTCTTGCCTGGTTGGCATGGCCACTGACGTAACCATCAGGAATCAACCGGGCGACCCAGACTGCGCCTTTTTCGTAGTTGCCTTTGCCGATCAGTTCCATGATCCAGGCTTCGTTGGCATCCGAAATTGAAAACGATTCGCCACTGGTGGCATAGCCATACTCAGCAATCAATTCGGTTATTACTTGAATCATTTCGCTGGCCGTTTTCGAGCGTTGCAAACCAATGCGCATCAGTGAACCATAATCAAGAATAGCTCCGGGTTGCGATCCGAGCGAATCCAATCCTCCCCAGGTAGTTTCGCCAATGGCAACCTGGTATTCGTTCATAAACTGAACGACGGAATAGGTATGTGCAACTTCGGGAATAGTTCCGAGCAATTTTCCGGTTTCGTAATGAAAAACTTCGCACAAATCACCGGGCTTGTGATCGGCTGCGGGGTAGAATGTGATGGCTCCGTAACGGGTATGCGAATCGGCAGCATAGGTAATCATTACTGAATGGTCGCTACTGGCCCCTTTGGTGACAATCAGGTTGGTACATGCAAAAACTTCTGAAATTCCGGTGCAAAGAATTAGAATGAGAAAAAGAATTAGAGTTCGGTGAGTCATAAGGAAATCATTTTTTCAAAAATAGACAAAAGTTTGACTGGCAAGCAATAAGGACAGGGAAACGTGAATTCTTTTCAATTTTTTCCTGTTAACTGTGATTGAAAACAGAAATCTTCCTATGTTTTTTGTTTCTTCTTTTTTGCTGCCGGAAACAATACATTGTTCAGGATGAGCCGGTAACCCGGTGAGTTGGGATGCAAATTCAGGTCAGTGGCCGGATCGCCCACAAAATGCTGGTAATCTTCGGGATCATGCCCTCCATAGTAAGTCCAGAATCCTTTTCCCAATTCGCCATGAATATAACGTGCTTCTCCGGCCGCCTTATTTTCGCCCATAATCAGAACATTGGCTTTGACCAGTTTGCGGTTGAATGCAGTGGTTTGTCCCATAAAACCTTTGATCATGTTAGCATGGTTCTGACAGAGCATGGTTGGCACCGGATCCCATTTGGCTGAAAACTGAAACAATGTGAAATAGTCCTGCTCGCGCGGAACTTTTCGGGTGGTGGAAACATCAATGTCTGAAAACCGGTATTCGTATGGATTGCGGCTGAGGGTGAAATTCTCGAAAGCCAGGGTATTGGTAAAGTCCAGTTTTGAATTCATGTCCGGATCGGCCGGATCACCGTCGTACATCGATTCGCAGATGTCAACTCCCTGAGCGGCCTGCGCAATGTCGTAGGTGTCGGTAGCAGCGCACATCGCAAACAGAAACCCACCGTTACTGATATACTGGTGGATTTCGCGGGTAACTACTTTTTTCATTTCTGAAACTTTCATAAACCCGAGTTTCTGAGCCAGTTCCTTATTGATCCTCACATCTTCCTGATACCAGGGCATGTGCTGGTATGCCTGAAAGAATTTTCCGAACTGGCCGGTAAAATCCTCATGATGAAGGTGCAGCCAATCGTAATCTTTGAGTTTGCCGTTCAGAATTTCTTCGTCGTAAACGATATCAAATTTGATTTCAGCATATTTTAAAACCAGGGTCACGGCATCGTCCCAGGGAAGCTTATTTGGCGGGGAATACACCGCAATCTTCGGCGCTTTCTGCATACTTACTGCATCTTCGTTTAAATCTTCCCGGGCAATTTCTGTCAGCAAATTGCTGGCCTGTCCGTCAGCCAGGGTTTCGAAACTGACTCCACGAACCAGGCATTCACTGGCAATGGCCTGCTGGTGCTGCATGAGGAAACTCCCGCCACGATAATTAAGCAGCCATTTTACTTCCACGCCCTGTTCGAGAGTCCAGTAGGTTATTCCGTAAGCTTTCAAATGGTTGGTCTGTTTTTCGTCCATCGGGATCAGGATGAAAGCGGCTTGCGCTGTCTGGATGAGCATAAGCAGCAGCAAGACGGTCAACCATTTAGCCGGGATTTTAGAACGGAACGCTCTCACCTTTTGAATTTCCATAATGGCCGAATTTTTCGTCTTCGAACGATGTGTTAACAGGGATAATTCCTGATTTGTAGCTATGCGGATTGCCTTTGTCGTCATTCATTTTTGATTGAATTTTTTGTCCAAAGTGGCCACCACCAATATCTTCAGGAATGATATTCTCCATGTCCGAAAATTTGGCCAGGTTCTTTCTAAACGATAACCTGACATCGCCGATTGCTCCGTTGCGGTGTTTGGCAATGATGATTTCGGCCACTCCAATAAGCGAGTTTCCATCCTCATCCTCAGTAATTCCGTAGTATTCAGGCCGGTGAATAAACAAAACGATATCGGCATCCTGTTCAATTGCTCCTGATTCACGAAGGTCGGAAAGCTGTGGACGTTTTCCTTCGCGCGACTCGACTGAACGGTTCAACTGTGAAAGTGCAATTACCGGAATGTCCAGTTCCTTCGCGATGGCTTTCAACGAACGGGATATCATACTTACTTCCTGTTCACGGCTTCCCCGGTTATCCGTTCCTGCCGTCATGAGCTGAAGGTAATCGACGATCACTGCACCAATGTTGTGCTGCATTTTTAGTCTCCGGCATTTGGCCCTGAATTCAAAAATGGAAAGGGCAGGAGTGTCGTCAACGAAAAGCGGGGCATCATCCAGAATGGAAAGTTTTCGGTGAAAATGGTCCCATTCCCATCCGACCAGTCTGCCGTTTTTAATCTTCTCAGAACCCAATTCAGTCTCTGCGGAAATCAGTCGGTTAACCAACTGCATCGACGACATTTCAAGCGAAAAAACGGCCACCGGTACTTTGTGGTCGACCGCCATGTTTCGCGCCATGGAAAGCACAAAGGCGGTTTTTCCCATCGAAGGACGGGCAGCAACAATGATGAGGTCGGTTTTTTGCCATCCTGAAGTAATGCGGTCCATCGCGGTAAATCCGCTGGGAACTCCGCTTAATCCATCTTCACGTTTTGAGGCTTCCTCGATCTGGATGGCCGCATCGCGCAACAGCGATTTGAGGGGAACAGTTTCCTTCTTGATGTTTCCTTCAGCCACATGAAAAAGTGCTGTTTCAGAGAAGTCAATCAAATCGTCCACATCAATGGCATCATCGTAGGCTTTGGTCTGAATCTCGGTCGAAACGCGGATCATTTCGCGCTGGATGAACTTTTGCGCGATGATCCGGGAGTGAAATTCGATGTGTGCGGCAGAAGCAACCCGGGAAGTTAGCTGCGTGATCATCAGCGGCCCTCCAACTTCGTCGAGCAGGGTTCGGTTTTTCAGTTCCTGGGTAACCATGAGCAAGTCAACCGGCTTTTCGTGTGTCGAAAGATACTTGATGGTATCAAATATTTTCTGATGCTCTTCCTTATAGAAACTTCTCGTGTCGATGATATCGGCAACAGTTACATAAGCGTCACGTTCAAGCATCAATGCGCCCAGAACAGCTTCCTCCACTTCGATTGCCTGTGGTGGAATTTTGCCGTATTGAGCGTTGATTTGCTCAATAGTCATCTTGGCTTGTTGCTGGTAATTCTTTTTTTCTCCGGCCATGTTTCAGGTTTTCAATTATTCAGGTAGATGGAAATAACTGCACACAAATTTTTTGCAGGGATTCAAAGGTAAAAAAAAAGGAGACCTTTTGGCCTCCTGCGATATTAAGTTATTGACAAAATTACCTGAGTTTATCTTCAATGATCATCCCCAGAACATCGCCCAGTTTTCGGCCCATGGCAGCGATCTGTTGCGGAATAAAGCTGGTGGCGGTCATTCCGGGAGTAGTGTTCACTTCCGGAAATTGGAATCGACCAGTTTTTTATGCAAACATCTTTTCGTCAAAGGCTATTTTGGAAAGTATTTATAAATATCGCTTCGATGCAAAAATCGAATCAATACAATAGCATTCTTTTCGATGATAAGGCCAATCCGATAATCCCCAATTCGGATACGATAGCCATTTTTACTTCCTTTCAGCTTTTTGCAGTTTTGAATATCAGAAAGCTTGTTTGCATTTTGAATTACTTCAATACAATCAGCGATGGAATGAAGTAGTTTTTGATCAGTTAATTTATCTGTATCTTTTTCAAATGAACGATCAATCAAAACCTTCATTTTCTGAGTTTTTGAAGATAACTATCTGTTTTGACAAATTTGCCTGTACGACCTTCCTTGACTGCCTGAATCAATCCGATATCTTCCTTTTCTTCTTCTGAAAGATATTTTACGGTAATACCAATTTTTTTTGCCAGATCAGTTATATTCTTTAAATCAGCTCTTGAACTGCCTTGTAAGATAACTGTTTCCATGTTTCAATTTAATAAAGTGCTGGAACAAAAGTACAAAATTCAACCCGATTAAATGTCTGAGAAATACTCAATGTCGAGAATCTATGCATTCTAATCCCTTCGCAATTATGTAGATAGTTTTTTTAATTGAGGTTATCTTCAATGATCATCCCCAGAACATCGACCAGTTTTCGGCCCATGGCAGCGATCTGTTGCGGAATAAAGCTGGTGGCGGTCATTCCGGGAGTAGTGTTCACTTCCAGAAAGTAAAATTCATTGTCTTTAAGTATATAATCGATACGGACAATACCTGAACAATCGCACAAATCGTAGATGCGTGATGAGAGTTGCTGCACTTTTTTAGTCAGTTCCGGCGAAATGCGTGCCGGAGTAATTTCGTCGGTTTTACCGGCGGTATATTTCGCTTCAAAATCGAAAAACTCGTTTTGGGGAATGACTTCAGTAACAGGGAAAATCAGTTCCTGATCTGAAAGTTTGACCAGACCGCAGGTAAACTCAGGGCCGTCGATGAATTGCTCTACCAGTATATCGTGGCTTTCTTTCATGGCCATTTCAAGTGCATCCAAAAGTTGACCTTTTTCTTTCACTTTGGTTACCCCAAAACTGGATCCTCCGGCATTTGGTTTCACAAACAAAGGCAAGCCAAGTTCAGAAATGAGTTGATCGGCATCGGCATGATCACCTTTAAACAGGCGTACCGATTTGGCCATGGTGATCTCGAAATTGCGAAGGTAATTGCTGCAGAAATACTTATTGAATGTCAGCGCCGATGAGCAGACTCCGCAGGTAGAGTAGGGGACTTGTACCATATCCAGATATCCCTGAAGCTTGCCGTCTTCGCCTGGAGTTCCGTGAATGGTAATGTATGCAAAATCAAAGTTTATTTTCTCCCCATTTCGCTGAAATGAAAAATCACCTTTATCAATTTGCGAAATGATCTGATCATTTTCGAAAACATCCCAGTCAAGCCCTTTCATCTGAACTTTCCACACGTTGTACCGGCTGGAGTCAATGGCTTCAAAAACATTAATACTGCTTTTCACTGAAACCACAAATTCGGAGGAGTCGCCTCCATAAACAACCGCAATATTTTTTTTCATAAAGGATGATATTTTTCTTCTTATTCAGTTTTGAAGATGAATTGATCAATTTCGTCCGAAACCTGAGTGTCTCTTTTTTCATCATTTGCTAACGGACGACCCTTGTTTTCTTTTCGTTCCCGGGGTTGCACTCTTTCGTCGTTTACCCCTGGGTTATTGATATTTTGCCCCTTCAGGGCAATAGCTATCGCGAATCACGAACCCAAAGCTTGCCCCCAGCGGAGGAACGGGAAGGCGGTTGTTTTTTATTCCGAAGTTACCCGGTTCGACAGATAATTCCGCCATTTTACAATCACATTCGCTAAATCATCGGGCAACTCTGATTCGAAAATCATTTCCTCTCCGGTCGTTGGATGCACAAAACCCAGCATTTGCGCATGAAGTGCCTGGCGTGGAATCATCTCGAAACAATTGTTGACAAACTGCTTGTATTTGGTGAAGGTTGTTCCTTTCAAAATTTTATCCCCGCCGTAATTGTCGTCGTTGAAAAGCGGATGGCCAATGTGTTTCATGTGCACCCTGATCTGGTGGGTCCGACCGGTTTCGAGCCGGCATTCCACCAGGTTCACATATCCCAGTCGTTCAATTACCTTGTAGTGAGTAACAGCTGGTTTTCCGTAATCTTCATCCGGGAAAACCGTGAAGACCTGCCTGTTTTTAAGGCTTCGTCCAATATTTCCGGTAATGGTTCCCTCGTTGTTTTCCAAATCTCCCCAAACCAGGGCAACATATCTGCGTTTGGTGGTCTTTTCAAAGAACTGAAGCGAGAGCTTCACTTTTGCTTCAATCGTTTTCGCAACCACTAGTAATCCTGAAGTGTTTTTATCGATCCGGTGGATGAGCCCCGGACGCGGATCATCGGAATTGAACAATGGAAGACCCTTGAAATGAAAGGCCAACGCATTGACCAGCGTTCCGGAGTAGTTTCCGTGACCCGGATGGACCACCAAGCCGGCCGGTTTATTGACGACCATCAGATCATCGTCTTCATATACAATATTCAATGGGATATCTTCGGCAATGATTTTGAGTTCACGGCGAGGATAATCCATCATGATCGAAATTTCGTCGCCGGGTTTTACTTTATAACTCGATTTGACGGGTTGTTTGTTGACCAGGATTTTTCCTTCATCGGCAGCCGACTTTAGACGGGAGCGGGTGGCGCCCATCAGGCGATTCGAGAGGAATTTGTCAATCCGGAGCAATGTTTGTCCAGGATCAACAACTACATTGAAATGTTCAAACAGCGCACCGTCTTCGGTTTCGTCCAGTTCGTCGATCAATTCGTTTTCGTCAATCATTTAGAAAAATGAGTTTTCGGGTTTTATGGAATCAGGTTTTGCCTGAAGTTTGGTTGGATCGAGCGTCAGCCAAATGTCGATTGCAGTTCCGCGGGCAACTTCGAAGATTTCAGCCGGATCAGGATTTTGTTTCCAGATCAATCCTTTTGACTGAAGTTCTTCCGGGCTAAATGATTCGTCGTAATTGATTGTGCCAATCGTTAAAAATGTTTCACCAAGCAATAATTTCGTTTCGGCCAGATTCCTGCCAAACAAAGTTGGGACCTGGCTGGTTTCGCCGTTGCTGTCGCTTCCAAGCACCAGGTCGACGACCGATCCTTTTGAAATCATTTCGCCAACCCGAATGATCCGTCCATCAATTTTCTGTTCGAGTACCAGGTTCGGGAATTCCGAAGCTTTGTATTCTACCTTTCCGGCAATCAGACCTGAACTTTCGATCAGGTTGGTCGCTTGCCGGTATGAAATATCGGTCAGCTGGGGCATGGGTATCTTTTCCTGACTAATAGTACAGAGAGTAATTAAGATGTTCCGGTGCTCTTTGACCTTCATTCCGGGTTTTGGAAATTGGTCGAGAACGGTTCCAGGGGTGGTTTCGCGCGAGAAAACCGAGTCCCGGATCTGAAACCGAAGATTCAGATTGTCCAGAAGTTTTGAAACTTCCCCGATGGTTTTTCCTTTCAGATCGGGTATGGAAACCGAATTGCCATGGTTGGTGTAAAACCTCAGCACAACCATGTTCAGGGAAAGAAGAAAAATGATAATCCCAACAGCCGCAATTGCATTCTGTTTGAAGGTCCTGGTTTTAATGAATTCTTTCAGGGTCATACTTTGATCAAAAAGTGTTTTGGTGATATAACACAAAAGTAATTTAAAAATTCGAAGGCTGAATTGTCCAACGCAGGTTTCGCCTCAGACAATGTTCAAAGCAGATATTAGTTCAGGAAAAAACCGTGTAAATGGGCAGAAACACAAAAAGGTAAAGAAAATTCATTCTTTACCTTCTGTATATTTTAGAAACCCCGCGTTCCCCGACTATTTTTTGTGTCTTGGCTCGTCAGAAACGGTCAGTTTTTTTCTTCCTTTTGCACGACGGGCTTTCAGAACCTTGCGGCCACTGGCAGTCGACATTCTTTCTCTGAATCCGTGCTTGTTGGTTCTCTTTTTGATTGATGGCTGAAATGTCCTTTTCATCGGTATCTTTTTAAATGATAATGTTCGTTTTTAAATCGGACTGCAAAAATAGTCCTTTTTTAATATCCTGCAACCCAAACTTCTCTTTATTTCATTTATTTTTCACGGCCAGGTGAATCAGCTTCTTGGTTTCAAAAAAATCCTCCTGAAAAAAGTCCGGAAGTTCGTAAACTTTCACTGATGGCCGGAATGCACTGATTTCATCTTCAAAGTCGCCGCCTTTCAGATAAATGATTCCGTTGGGCAAATCGTTGTGGTTTTGGCCGGAAACTTTGTCGCGAACCAATTCAACAAATCGCGGAAATGCTGTCACAGCGCGGCTCACCACAAAATCGAAGCTTTGTTTCACATCCTCAACGCGGACATGTCCCGCCTTTACATTCTCCAGTTTTAAGGCCTTTGCAACTTCTTCAACAACCCGGATTTTTTTGCCGATGGAATCGACCAGCAGAAAGGAAGTTTCGGGAAAAAGGATGGCCAGTGGAATTCCGGGGAATCCACCTCCGGTACCAACATCCAGAACTTTGGTTCCTGGCTTGAATTGAATAATTTTGGCTATGGACAGCGAATGCAAAGCGTGACGTTCATAAAGCTGATCAATGTCTTTCCTGGAAATGACATTGATTTTGGCATTCCATTCTTCGTAGATGGCACCAAGTCGGCCAAATTGATCCAATTGCCCGTCGGTAAGACCGGTAAAATATTTTAAAATGATTTCCATGGGATGTTTGTCTGTGAAACTATTCTTCGTGTTCGTCAATTTCGGTCGATTCAATCATTTTAAAGAGCATTTCGCGGGCCCTGAAAAGTTGTGCCTTAACCGTTCCAAGCGGTAGTTTGAGTTCCTGAGCAATTTCTTCGTATGAAAATTCACGGAAATAGCGAAGTTCAACCAAAATGCGGTACCTCGGTTTCAAGCGGTGAACAATTTTTCGCATCAGGATGGCTTTTTGTATCCGGATCAGTTTTTCTTCCGGATTTGGCTCATTCGACTGAAGTTTTACCGGCGAATCATTGTCTCCGTTTTCCAGGTTGTTTTCGATCGAAATATACACTCCGCGACGCTTCCGGAGAAAATCGATGCAATTATTGGTAGCTATTTTAAACAACCAGGTGCTGAACGCAAAATTGGGTGAATACTGGTGCAGATTTTTAAATGCTTTCCCAAAGGCTTCGAGGGTGAGGTCTTCTGCATCGTTCTTGTTGTTCACCATTTTCAGGAGCATAAAATAGATCGCATCCTTGTAGCGGCTCATTAATTTGGCAAAAGCTTTCTCCTCGCCGGTTAACGCCAATTCAACCAGTTTGTAATCATATCTGGCCTTATCCGATAACTGAGAGTTTAGTTCCATCTGCTCCTTCGGTGAATAATATACATCGACCAGACGAACCACCAATTGATAAGTGGCTTGATCCAAATGTATACGAACGAAGTTAAGAATATTTTCCTTTCATTCAGCCGGGTTAACAGTATTTTAACAATAATTAGGAAGAGCAGGATGCAAATTACCGGAAGCGTCAAAAAAGTGATCCAGTATTCAGGATGAATGATGATCAAAGTTGCGGCAAGCACAGGAAGAATTATTCGGGTGAAATCGTCGGTAAACAGGCTGATTTTTTTCGGCCAGGTTAAACTTTGCCTGATCTGGACCCCTTTTTTCAGAAGCTTTAAATGGTCACCACGGTCATCTTCAATTTGCTCACGTACAGCCAATTCCGGATTGGTTGAAATCTTCACCTTTCCTTTCTTAAAATTCTCGTTGAAGATTAATTCGAGGTTGGCAAAATTGCGGTTCAGTTTGTGCCTGAAGCCAAGCGTGTCGAAATACATCGATTTTTTAAAAAGAACATTGGTTTCGTTGAAAACAAAAGGTTTCCCGGTAAGAGTCCACGCCCCGCTGACCATGAACTGATTAAAACGTTCGAGTCGGCAAAGCAGGTTGCGGAATCCTTTTCCCCTTTCGAGATTGGTATATGCAACTACGGCCTCAGTCTCAGGAGTGATCAGGCTGTTCAATTGCTCAAGCCACGCCGGATTAATGGGACCTGAAAATGAAGTAAGAAGTAAAATCCATGGCGATGAAGCACCTTTCAACCCGATATTGATGGCTTGTTTGCCTGAAAACTGGATTTCCTGGCTCAGACTGGTCACCTTCAGTTTTGGATTGGTTTCGGCCAGTACGTTCAAAATCTCATAGGTATTGTCTTCAGAATGTTCATTGATCACAAGTAGTTGGTAGTCATTAAATTGCTGGTCTGAAAAGTTATTGAGGATTTCACGGATACGCTCTTCTTCATTTCTGACCGTGATAATGATCGTAACCAGGTTTGAATTTTGGTTAGGTGCGGTATCCTTGTGGCGGGCAAGTTTCAGGTAGTAACGGAGCAAATAATAAACCTGGACAAGAAATACTAGAGAGAAGGATGCCAGCAGAATCAAGTCGCTGGTAGTGAGTATCTGAAAGTTAATAATCTTCACTTCGGAGTTTCTAAATTAATAATTGATGGTTTTCGAAATTTTACCGGTGCAAAATTAGTAAACCTGACGGTTAAATCCATCCGATTTTAATTAGATTTAACACATACCGGCTCTGGTACTTTCCGGTCATTCCACTTTTATGCCTATCTTTGGGCACTCAAAAAAAATCGGTTCATGCATTTTGATCTAAAACATACAGCTGAAGGCAGTAAGGCAAGGGCCGGGTTCATCACTACCGATCATGGAGCCATCGAAACACCGATTTTTATGCCGGTTGGCACGGCCGGTTCGGTTAAAGGGATTCATAAAAAGGATTTGAAAGAAGATATTGGGGCTCAGATTATTTTAGGAAATACCTATCACCTGTACCTGCGTCCTGGTTTATCCATTATCGAGCAGGCTGGCGGACTTCACAAATTTAATGGCTGGGATGGACCAATTCTGACTGACAGTGGTGGATACCAGGTTTTTTCGCTTGGCGATATCCGGAAATTAGGCGAAGAAGGAGCCAAATTCCAGTCTCACATTGATGGTTCGGCTCATCTGTTTACTCCTGAAAATGTCATCGAAACGCAGCGGACCATTGGTGCCGATATTATGATGGCTTTTGACGAATGCACTCCCGGTGATGCCGAATATGAATATGCACGGAAGTCGATGGAGTTGACCCAGCGATGGCTCGACCGATGCTTCAACCAGTTTGAAAAAACAGTTCCAAAATATGGATATTCACAGTCGCTTTTTCCCATCGTTCAGGGAGCTGTTTATCCTGAATTGAGGACCATGGCTGCACAAAATGTGTTGCAATATAACAGCGACGGTTATGCCATTGGCGGCCTTTCGGTGGGAGAATCGGAAAAAGATATGTATGCCATGATTGAGGTGGTGAACGAAATACTTCCGGAGAACAAACCGCGTTATCTGATGGGAGTGGGAACACCGGTCAATATTCTCGAAGGGATTGACCGGGGAATTGACCTGTTTGATTGTGTGATGCCCACGCGGAACGGTCGCAATGGTATGTTATTCACCAGCAAGGGAATCATGAACATGCGGAACAAAAAATGGGCGGACGATTTTTCGCCGGTCGATCCTGACGGGACTTCCTTTGTCGATCATCAATACAACCGGGCTTTTTTACGCCACCTGGTTATTTCCGGCGAAATGTTAGGCGCTCAGATTGCCAGTCAGCACAATCTGGCGTTTTACCTATGGTTGGTCAAAGAAGCGCGGAAGCAAATTCTGAACGACACCTTTAAGGGCTGGAAAGAAAAAATGGTTCGCCAAGTCTCAGTACGTTTATAAATTTTTGCTTATGCTGCATAAAATTGACTTCTATATCATCAAAAAATTCCTGGGTACTTTTTTTTATTCCATTGCACTGATAATAAGCATCTCGGTTGTTTTCGACATTTCTGAAAAGATAGAAGATTTCATGACCAAGGATGTTACTATAAAGGGCATTATATTTGATTATTACGTCAACTTTATTCCCTATTTCGCTAATTTGTTCAGCGGTCTTTTTACTTTTATTTCAGTTATTTACTTCACCTCAAAATTAGCCTACAATACCGAAATCATCGCGATTTTGAGCAGTGGGGTTTCGTTTAACCGGTTAATGCGCCCGTATCTGGTGGGAGCCTCGTGCATTTTTTTGTTTTCGTATATGCTTGGAAACTACATAATTCCGCCCGCGAATAAAAAACGGGTCGAATTTACAAACATGTATATCGGCAACCGAAAGGTTGGCTCAGAACACAATATTCACCGGCAGATAGAACCTGGTATTTTTGTTTATATCGACTCGTACAATGCATCCAGCGATGTGGGTTACAAATTCACCTGTGAAAAGTTTGTCGACAAAAAACTGGTTTCCAAATTGTCGTCCGATTATATCCAGTGGAACCGCGAAAAGAAGAAATGGACTATTCATAATTATTCAGTCCGAACCATTTCAGGATACACCGAAAAAATCAATACCGGCGCTCAAATTGACACCACCCTAAACATGGTTCCCGAAGATTATCAAATTGTGGATAATATTGTGGAAACCATGAACCTTCCTACTCTGAATGAATCGATTAAAAATCTGAGACTGAGGGGAGTAAATGCCATCAATTATGAAATTGAGAAGCATCGCCGAACGGCCGTGCCTTTTTCTTCGATTATCCTGACCATCATCGGAGTCTCGCTGGCTTCAAAAAAAATTAAGGGTGGAATCGGCTTGCATTTAGGGTTGGGACTGGTCCTCAGTTTTTCGTACATCCTGTTTATGCAAGTTACCACCGTTTTTGCCACCAGTGGATTGCTTGAGCCCTGGCAAGCCATGTGGATTCCAAATCTCATGTATGGTGGACTGGCAATCTTTCTGTACCGGAGAGCTGCCAGATAGGTGTTAAGAGTCAGAATCAGAGCAAATTAACTGGAGATAGGCGAACAGTCTGGATTGCTTATTTTCGAACAAATGTTTTATAAAACAAGTCGGGCAATAAAAAATTGATAATTTTGCCCCTCTTTACTGAAGTTATTAAGTCGCTGAATAGATCCAAATTCTATTCGACGAGTGTATTTTAATCAAAAAAACAAATTTCTATGTCACTGAAAAGAAGTATTTTAGACCTTCGAAAACGAAAGGATGAGGTTCGGCTGGGTGGAGGAGAAGAAGCTATTGAGAAGCAGGCCGCGATGGGTAAATTAACTGCCCGCGAACGAATCCTGTCGATCGTAGACGAAGGCTCATTTCATGAATATGATATGTTCGTTGAACATGCTGGTACCGATTTCGACATGGGTACAAAAGTCCTTGCCGGAGATGGTGTAGTAATCGGAACCGGAACCATTTATGGTGGACCAGTCTGCCTGTTTGCCCAGGATTTTACTGTTGCAGGCGGATCGTTGGGTTTATCTCACGCCCGGAAGATTACGAAAATCATGGACCACGCGCTGAAAATGAAAGTTCCGCTGATTGGAATCAACGATTCGGGTGGAGCACGTATTCAGGAAGGTGTGAATTCACTGGCTGGTTACGGTGAGATTTTCTTCCGCAATACCCTTTCTTCCGGAGTTATCCCACAAATTTCAGTGATTCTGGGCCCTTGTGCCGGTGGCGCCGTCTATTCACCAGCCTTGACCGATTTCGTCTTTGTGGTTGAAAATATTTCGAAAATGTTCATTACCGGCCCGGCTGTAATCAAGAGCGTTCTGGGTGAGGATATTTCGATGGAAGCTTTGGGTGGAGCCCGCGTTCATGCCGAAATTACCGGGAACGCCCATTTTTATGCTTTAAGCGAAAAAGAATGTTTTGAGCAAATCAAAACACTGATTTCATACATCCCCTGGAATAATACTCAGAAGGCAAAATCTTTTCCTGCCAAGGAACCAAAGACCAAACTGAAAATTGAAAATATTGTTCCTGCTGATGCTCGTTTGCCATACGACATCCGCGATATCATTAAATCGATTACCGACAGTTCCGAATTCTTTGAAATCATGGAACTGTTTGCGGCCAACATTGTCATTGGTTTTGGGCGTATGAATGGCGAAACCGTTGGTTTTGTTGCCAACCAGCCCATGGTACTTGCCGGAGTGCTCGATTGCGACAGCTCTGACAAAGCTGCCCGTTTCATCCGCTACTGCAATGCGTTCAACATTCCGATTATTACCCTGGAAGACATGCCGGGATATTTACCGGGCGTCGATCAGGAACATGCCGGAGTTATCCGTCACGGTGCCAAAATCCTGTATTCTTATTCGGAAGCTACCGTTCCAAAAATTACGGTGATCATCCGTAAAGCTTATGGCGGAGGTTACATTGCTATGAACTCGCGCCATCTGCGTGCTGATTTTGTATTTGCCTGGCCAACTGCCGAAATCGCTGTGATGGGTCCTGAAGGCGCTGCCAATATTGTTTTCCGGAAGGAAATTGCTGAAGCGGCCAATCCCGAAGCCATGCGCCAACAGAAGATTCAGGAATACAAAGATAAATTTGCCAATCCTTATGTAGCCGCGTCGAAAGGATACATCGACGAAGTGATCGAACCTCAGGAAACCCGTAAAATCCTGTTGCACGCACTTCAGATTTCAACACACAAAGATGTTCCGGCTCCGGCCAAGAAACACGGATTACCACCATTTTAATAAAACGACAGGATTATGGCAGATCAGGATACTAAACAGTATATCATTGTGCACAGTGCAAAATATGAAACGACTTATAACAAAAAGTACCTCAACCGGAAAGTTTGGGAAGAACCGAATTTCAATCTTATCAAATCCTATATTCCGGGAACCATTATCGATGTTTTAGTTCAGGAAGGACAGACTTTGAATGCCGGTGACAGCATCATTGTTTTGGAGGCGATGAAAATGTACAACGACGTCCAAATGCCCTTTGATGGTAAAATACTGAAGATCAATATTGAAAAAGGACAGAAGATTCCGAAGAGTTTTGTGATGATGGAGATTGAGCCTGTAGAGTAAAATCAATAAATACATTGAATAACAGAAGAGCATTTCCGTTTTGGAGGTGCTCTTTTTTTTGTGCCCATGCTGGCTTAAAATTCGATTTGTCGAACCTTGTGAGGGTAGAGTGTATGGAAGATTAATCTATTGAATATTGAATGTAGTGCCTACCCGAAACCCCGTATGTTTCGATAAATAGACTTCTTCAGGCAAGAAGCCTTTCGATTTGGAGATAAACCCTAAATCGACAGATATCCTTTTGATCGATTTTAAACCTGGAATGTTGAAAAAATATTTTCCGGTAATATCGATGGCTCCTCCGGTTTTGCCTGCCGATTCGTTAAACGAAAGATTCCTGGGTTGTTCCCAGCCATGTGCAGCGACGGTAGCTTCAATTCTTTTGCCGATCGGGTAATCCTTTAAACTGATGCCTCCGGCCATAAACCAGTTCACCCTGTTTTGGTATTCACGAACATAGGTCTGCACCTTGATTTTTTTGTAGCTTATCCAGAAGGTCTCATCGATTAAATCGCCAAACGGACAAATCACATGACCCATTCCTGCATTGACTTTCAGGTCTGGAGAGATTGAAATGTAAGGAATTCCAATCATATTCAGGTTGATGAGATTCAGCAGCGACCGGTACCCCAGTTTATAAACGTAGTTTTTTTCTTCAGCAGACAGGTCGTTCCAGAGGGTGTATCGGTGAAAAGGCATGGTTGGCCTGAACAGATGACGGGCAGCGCCATAAATATCGTTGCCAACTACATCGCGCTTGAGTTCGTTCGATTCTTCAGGTCCGTCAACGTCGTAATGAATGAACCCAATCAGATAATACTGGATCAGGAATGCTTTTCTCAGAAGGTATTCAACAGCAAGGTTTCGGAAGGTTTCGTCCCCAAATGCCATCAGGGTTTCTTCGCGGTTGCCGAGCATGTAATCCGATTCTGAACCTGCGGTATAAAGCCGGATAAAATCAGGGAAATCTGTTGCGCGAAGATTAATCAAGGTCTGGTCGGTTACCCCGGCCACATAACCGTCGCGTTTCGAAAAATAAAAAGGCTGTGAAACGGAGCCAATACTTTTGGCAGAAAGAATAGAGCGATGGCCTTCTTCGTGCGACATGGATCTAAATCCAAGAAAGAACAGGGCTGATTGGATGGAATAACTTAGAATCGGGTTCAGATCTTTATCCAACTCTTTCGACAATAGGCGAAAACCACTCAGGTAATCCTCGTTGAATTGCCTCATGGTAAACAATCGTGCCGGTGAATCCTGTAAAATGAAAGGATAACTTTTCCCAGGAGTAGTTATTTTTGTGCTGTCGGCATCCTGGGCGAATGCTGATGGACACAAAACAAAAAGTAAAAAGAAAAACAGAGAGAATTGTTTCATGAAATGGTTTGTATTGTTGGTCTCAGAATCCTTGTCCTTCAATATCTTGTTCGTTTGGAGTAGTATCACTTTCACCTTTTTTGCCATTCTGTTTGGCTTTGTAATTGTTGATTCGGTAGCTGAAAGTTAGCATAAAAACCGGAGATTCGCGATGAAAGTCGCTGTATTTATATTGGTGAGCACTTTCGGTCGTTGTAATGGTGTGCGGGTCTCCAAATACATCCCGCGCCTGCAAAGTCAGGCTGGCCTTTTCTTTAAACATGCTGTGTTTGATAGCCAGTGTTGAAGAATAAAATCCGGAACGGGTACCTTGCGCAAATGCTTTCATTGAACACAGCGGAATCAGGAAAAAGAGGAAGGCAAGGATTGAAATGAGCTTTTTCATTTTACGGGCACTTTAGTACAATCGATACTGGAATTTCCTTTTGGAATAACCTCGATTCAAATGGTTTAAGCCCGTTATATACTATTAACTTTTCTTCACGGTTTTTAAGAAAAAGAGTAGCAGGTCTTTTATCGAAGATCAGATGTTAATTCTCCCAAAACCTTGAATGTTGAGGGTTCAAAAAAAACCTCTTCCATTCTTGAAATGAAAGAGGTTTTGAACGGATGAATGAATATTCTTATTCGGGTTTGGGTTTGAAGATAATATCAACTACATCTGCTTTCGCCAGGAATGACTTTACAAATTTCTGAACCTGCGGGATAGTCATCTTTTCGAGGATCTTTTCATAGTTTTCGGCAGAGCTTGGATCGTAGGCGTACATGTAATAGGTATTCAATGCCTGCATCCAGTAATTGTTGTGCAATTTCGATTGTTCGCGGTTTTTCAGGAGACTCTCGATGGCTTTGTCCAGATCGGCAGCCGTTGGGCCATCCTGGGCAATTTTATCGATTTCGCGGTAGATAATGGCTTTCAGATAGTTGGCTTTGGCCGGATCGGTATCGAAAGTCATGTTCAGGCTTTTCTCCAACTTCGGAAACTTCGACGAACTGGCCGAAACGCGCACTCCGTAGGTTCCGCCTTCTTTTTCACGGATTTCGTCGATATACCGGAGGTTCAGGATGTCGCGGAAAACGCTCAGCAACAGGTTTTGTTCCGGAGAATATTCCATGTGCGCTGCAAAATTAACTACTACCGTAGACTTCTTAACTTCCAGCGGAATTTCGATTTCGCGAACCGTTTTTCCTATAGGCCAAACGATGTTCCGATCCATCCAGCTTTCTTTACGTGGATGGGTGGTTAATGAGCCAATGTATTTTTCGGCCATGCTTTTTGCAGTTTCCTCGTCAATGTTGCCCACAATGAAATAAGTGAATTCACCGGCATCTTCAAAACGATCTTTATAAATGGTTTCCATTTGTTCCAGCGAAACTTCGTTAAAGAATTCCGGAGTCATCAACTTTACCCTCGGGTTTTTGCAGGTCAGGATCAGCGACAAGGAGTCGTTAATGATTTTCTGCGGATTGTTCGCCATATTGGTTATGTATGCTTTATACCGGCCCATCAAGGCTTCGTAGGCTTCCTTGTCGAACCGGGGATTCTCGAATTGCAGGTAAAGCAATTGCATCATCGTTTCGAAATCTTTCGGAGTGGCCGATCCGTTAAAGCTTTCATTCAGATCAGAAAGGCCAACGCCAAGGCCAACTTTTTTCCCGGTGAGCGCTTTTTTCAGGGCAGTAGCATCATAATCGCCCACTCCAAACGAACCTACGAATGAACTGAGCATCATGGCTGATGCAACTTTGTCGTTATCCACTTTTGAACTTCCGCCATCGCTTATGGCCGTCAGTGAAACCTGATCCTTTTCGTAATCGGCTTGCCTGAATACCACTTTGGCATCGTTTGCCAAAGTCCATTCCACCGCGTTAAACTCCGGAAGCTTTCTGCTGCTTACTACTTTTGAACCTTTCAATTCTTTGCTGACCAGGTTTGAGGAAAATACCTGATCGATATACGGATCCACATTGCTTTTGTCAATGTCAGTCATAATCGAAAATGCCTGCTCTTTGGTCAGGTGTTTAGCTTCAGGTTTATCGGGTCCCATCACCACCACCACACGGTTTTCGGGAGTCATCCATTGTTTGGCTTTGGCCGAAACTTCCTCTACAGAAATGGTCGGAAGAACTTTTTGAGCGAATTCCCAGTCGAAATCCATGGAAGTTACCGGTTCTCCATCAATGTAGTTGGCCTTGAAATCGCTGGCATATTGATCGTTGCTGATTTTGTCGCGCTGTTTGTAGCGGCTTTCCATCGAGGTGAGGAGATTTGTTTTTGCACGGTAGAGTTCTCCCTGGGTGAAACCATGCTGGTAAATCCGTTCAGCTTCCGTATAGATTGATTTAAATGCCACATCGTCCTGATCAGGCTTGGCCGTTGCAGAGACTGAAAAAACCTGGTATCCTGAAACAAAGCCGCCGAATCCGATATTTCCATTGATGAAAGGCGTGACTCCTTTCTGAAGTAATTCGGTGATGCGATCCCTGGCCATCATGCCAAAAAGTGACTGAATAGTCTGTTCACGAAGATAATTGAGGTTCTTTTCAGATTTTTCGGGAGCTTGGTGTTTAATATACAGCGAAATGGAATAACTGTCGGCTTCCTTGTCGGTAGCCAGCACATAAAGAGGTTCTTTGTGTGCCGGAACAGCGTAGAATTCCCGTTTTTGCGGATTGTTGACCGGTTCGATTTTCGAGAGCAGCGCTTTCACTTTCTGTTCAACTGCATCGACATCAATGTCGCCAACAATTGCAATGGCTTGTAAATCGGTCCGATACCAATCGTGGTAAAAATTCCGGAGCGTTTCGTACTTGAAATTTTTGATCACATCCAAATCACCGATCACGTCACGGTTCATGTATTTCGAACCGTTCAGTAAAACCGGCAGGTATTGGCGTTGCATTCGGAATCCGGCTGTACGGCGGGTTCTCCATTCTTCGGTAATCACACCACGCTCGGCATCAATTTCCTCGTTGGTAAGCAAAAGATAATACGACCAATCGTTTAAAACCAGCAAACAAGTGTCAACCAGTCCATCATGTTTAACCGGAACGTCACTCAGATTATATACCGTTTCACCAAAACTGGTATAGGCGTTGATGTTTCGGCCAAACGAAACGCCATGCTTTTCCAGGGTATTGATTATGCCTTTGCCCGGAAAGTGCTGGGTGCCATTGAAAGCCATGTGTTCCAGAAAGTGGGCAAGTCCATTCTGATCATCGTTTTCGAGCAATGCACCAACATTTTGAATGATATAAAAACTGGCCCGTTCTTTTGGCTCTTCGTTGTGGCGGATGTAATAAGTCATTCCGTTTCCGAGCTTGCCGGTGCGAACCGCCGGATCGATTGATACTGGTTTATTGAAATCATTTTGGCTGAATACCATTCCTGATAATTGCAACAGAGCAACGATCAGCATTAATCGGATTTTCATCATGGGTTTTCTTTTAATCAGTGGATTTTGATGAGTGGAACAATAAAAACAATGAAATAGGTATCAATTGATTGTTCATAATTACAGTAACCCGGAAGATTTCTAAAAAATGATGATTCATTTTAAACAAGGAATAGTCAACTTTATCGAACCAACCGGTTTAAAAGTTGGCAAAACAGTTGTAAAAAAAGAAAAAAAGACAAAATAGTCTGAATATATTCAAAAAGCAGTTGTCTGTTTGAAAATGTTTCTTACTTTTAATTCAAATATCAGGCAAATCAACTTCCTGTCAGACACTTGACCGCGTGTCTATGTGATTTAATGCTAACCATAACCCTTCATTTTTTACATTGAAAGTAGTTTCGCTTATTTCCGGATATGAGAAAATAAGTTTGAAAATGATGGATCTATCAACTGGCGCTTCGAATCAATGGGCGGCATGATCGCTTAAAAATAGATGTGGATGATTAACTCACATGCGGGTTTCGTCCCAAACAAAATTTCAAGGTATGAAGAAATTATTGACTTTCGTGTTGGTCATTTGTTTGGCCGTTGGTTTAAAAGCTCAGGAAAAACCTGCTCCGCTGTACTTGTTGTTCGAATTCATGCAGGTCAAAGGGGAAAATGGATCGGATTATTGGGCGGTTGAAGATTTTTGGTCGGGAATACACAAAGAACGTGTAGCCGACAAGTCCATTCTCGGGTGGGATCTGTGGTCACTCACGCCTTCGGGTACGCAGCAAGGATCTCAATATTTGACTGTTACGCTCTTTGCAAATCTGAAAGATATGTTACATGCAATTGGTTCGCTGGATGTAATGGCATACGCCAAAAAAGCATATCCGAAGATGACCGATAAAGACATGAACGCCATGTTTGTTAAAACCGCAAAATCACGGGATATGGCGCACCAGGTTTTGATAAGACAGGTTGACCGGACCAAAGGCGACTTTAAGATGAAAGTTGGTACAATGATGACGATGGATATCATGAAACAACTGGATGATGGCTACGAGAAATCTGAATCCGAGATTTTTAAACCGTGGCATCAGAAAATGGTCGATCAGGGCAAGAAAGGATCGTGGGAACTCGACGAGGTGATCTTACCGGCAGGAACCGAATCTTATGGAACGCATCTAACCGTCAGCATGTACAATGATGTCGCACAACTGGCCGCATTTATGGAAGGTTCTTTAGGTGATATGGATTTAATGACTCAGCTTGCTGTAAAAGAAGGCTTGAAAACCAGGGATTGGAAGGAAATGAAAATTGCGAAGCTGGAAAAGATGGTCAGATAAAGGGCTGATTGAATTTTAAGGATGATGACCTTAAACAAATATTCTATCAAACATAGAGGTTTTTTGTAGTATTTGGATTTAAACAGCGGGGAAGGGGCTGATAGCTCCTTCCCCTTTTTCTGATGACTAATGACCATTTCCTACTTTTTGACCCTCTCCGGATTCTTTTTGATAAAATCGCCCCAGCTTTTTACCCCCGATTTACCAACCGGATTTTTCATCTGAAGGTAATGGCAAACGGCAACTGCAACCGCATCAGTGGCATCGAGTTCTTTCGGAAGTTCGTTCAGGCTGAACATGTTTTTCAGGAAAAAAGCCACCTGTTCCTTGGCAGCCCGGCCCATTCCGGTGATCGATTGTTTCACTTTAAGTGGAGCATATTCGAAAACCGGGATGTTTTTACTGAGTGCCAATCCCAATACCACGCCCTGGGCACGTCCCAGTTTTAGCATAGCCTGAATGTCTTTACCGTAAAACTGAGATTCAATGGCAAGTTCATCAGGTTGTAACTCATTCAGCAAAGAGTTAGAGCGCTCAAAAATATGTTTCAGTTTTTGGTAATGATCGGTGAAGCCAGTGGTTTTGATCACCCCAACCTGTAGTATACGTGGTTTATTATCAACTACTTCAATCAATCCATAACCCATTACGTTGGTTCCCGGGTCGATTCCAAGTATTTTCGAAGGTTTTTTTTCCATGAAATAGGCTTGTTAATCCTCAAAGATAATCCTTTTTGTCCCTCTTTTGCTGAACCGAGATTCCCGAAACAATAAATGCCAGGCCAACAAATGTGGTGAAATAGATCGTTTCGCCCAGGATAAAATGAATGAAAACCAGCGAGAGGAATGGTGACAAGAAGATCAGTGTACCTGTTTTGGCATTGTTATCGCTCAGTTGCATGGCCTTCATCCACAAAATGTAGGTGATTCCCAACTCGAAAAGTCCAATATAAATCGCAGGAGGAAAGCTCCTTAGGTCAGGAAACTGAAAATCGGTAAAAAGAAATGCAGCAATCAGCAGGTATGAAAAGCCAAATACGAAATTCCAGAATAATTTAAAGATTTCGTTCCGTTTGTCGAGCACACTCAGGATCCAGAAAAGCGCCCATACGATGCTGCTTCCCAAAGCCAGCAAGGCTCCGGTCAGGTTAGTATTGGCTATTCCGGAGATGGAGCCTTGCGACGAAATGAAAATCACTCCCACGAAACTGATGAGAATCGCAATGATGTTTCGGATTGTAATTTTCTGTTTCAGCAAGGGAGCTGAAAGTAAGGCCAGCGTGACCGGCCAGATCATGTTTAAAGGTTGGGCTACCTGAGCCGGAAGGAGGCTGTATGCCTGAAAAAGGATGAGGTAATAGCCAAACGGATTTAAAAGTCCAAACAAGGCCGATTTTCCAAGGCCTGACCAGGAAACGGTGAACAATTCGCACAGTTTTCCCTGAGAAAGGATAACCAGGAAGAAGGTCAGCAACGAAATTGCTGATGCGAACAAAATAAGGTAAAGCGGGGAAAGTTCCTTCAGCCCAAGTTTAAAAGCGGTAGCTACGGTCGACCAGAGCAGGACCGATAAGAGTGCATACAAGTAGGCTTTGGAAATCCTGTTCATGATTATTTCATATGGGCTAAAGCCCTTTTATTCTTGCTATTATCCTTTGCTGTCTGATTTTAGCCGACGGACATTAATTATTTGTTTCCCGGCAAGTCAGCATTTTTCCCGGCTTCCTGCAATTTCCGGTATTCTTCGCGCGAATCGACCACATAAACACTTCCGGGATAATCAGTCAGCATTTTCTTGTACAATTGCATTGCTTCCTCCTTGCGGTTTAGCTTGTTTTGATAGATTCCGGCCAACTGAAAAAGCGCATCGTCGGCCAGCATTTCCCAGCTGTGATCCTTGACAATCGATTCAAGCAACGTGGCTGCCTCGGCATATTTGCCCTGTTTTTGAAGAATACCCGCTTTCCGGAAATCCACATCGTCGATCAGCGAATTGTCAGGATAAAGCTGGCTGATGGAATCAAGGGCTGCCAGAGCATCCGGAAATTTGTTCCTGAACAGATGAAGGTCGGCACGGGCAAAAATTTTGAGTGGCGTGGCCAGGCTGTCGCTTTCCAGATTTTCACTGATAAAAAGCGATAAATCCATGGCATCGTTGGCAATCAGCTTCGAAGTGCTGGCCCGGAGCACATCCAGTTGTGCCTTGGCCCAGCTAAAATTGCCCATGTAATAACCTAATTTAGCCCTTTTGAGTTTTGTATCGTCGCCCAATTGTGAGCTTTTATCACTTTCAATGACCTGTGAATAGCTGATCACCGCTTCCCACAGATCGCCGGAATAAACATACAAATCGGCCAGTTCGGCTTTCATCGTCGCTATTTGCATGGGATTGACACCAGGTATCGCAAGTCCGTCAGTCATAAGTTTAATTGCATCGGCTGGCTGATGAAGATAAAAAGCCAGCAAATGAGCATATTCTGTCAGGAGTGAGACAGTTTCAGGAGTAATTCCCAATACCTCGAAGGTTTTGGTAAACTGATCCTTCAACCCATTGGCCACGGCAACATCCTGAATATCTTCCTCAGCAAAACGATCGTATTGCATTTGCATTCGCAGCAGATTGGACAGATTGTAATAGTCCGATTTTTTTCCCTTGCTGATCAGATAATCGCATGCCTTCAGTGCTTCTTCATAATTCAAGTTCGAAGCAGACACTTTGGCGAGGGCAAAGATGTTGGCTTCTTCATTCCCTGTTCGTTTATCGAGCGAGACAGACTGACGGATGGCTGCAGCAAAGTTTTTATCTTGAATGAACAACCAGATCAGCAGCCGGTTGTACAAAATTTGTCCGGGATCTTCCTGAATCCGTTTCAGGATGTAGTTCTTCATCTGCCGGCTGATTTCCCCATCATTATCGGCTGACAGCACCGACTGAAGGTTACTCTTGACAATTTCGAGGTTGGTTTCTTTCTGTTTGGCCCACTCGATATATTCCTTCAGCATCAGGTCGTAGTTACGCATATAGTAATAAATGCGCGCCAATTCGTAGTTGTATAACCCTGGGTTTTGGGCCGATCGTCCTTTGAGATAGACCTTTTCGGCATATTCGTATTCGCGGCGGTTGATAAACTGATTGGCTAAATTGGGATATTCGCCCGGGTTATCCGATATTGAGCCAAGTGCTTTTTCATACATTTTTTTCGATTCAGCCTCCTGACCCATTGCCTTTTTGAGGAACCCCCATTGCACATACCAATACGTGTCGGATGAGTTGCCACGCAAACCTTTCCTGATTTCCTTTTCCGCTTTTTCGAAATCGGGTATTCCAAGAAGGCAATCAAGATAGATGTTAAAATAGCCTTCGGACCTGGTGTTGGAATACAGTTGCCCATACAATTCGGCAGCTTTACCAAACTCTTTGTTCTGATAATATTGGCTGGCCAGGTTTGACATGTTTTGCAAGTCTTGTTTCTGCCCTAAAACGATTACCGGTGCCAGCAAAAACAGCATGCGAAGCAAGATCTTCATAAACCGATTTTTTTATTGAAGTACAAAAATAACAAACCAAAGCGTTTCAGGCAGATTCTGCCAACATTTATGAACCCATTTGCCTAAACTGGAACTGAACTTCCAATTTTAAATTTAATTTTGGAAAAATTCATGAAGACATCAATTCGATCAAATGGCAAATTTTAACTTCGAAGACCTTGGCTTGAAAGATTACAAGGAATGCTGGGATTATCAGGAAACGATCCATTCTGAAATTGTGGCCGACAAACTTTCATGGAAAAAGAGCAGCGAAATCAACCGTTTCCTTCTGGTCGAACATCCTCACGTGTATACCTTGGGTAAAAGCGGCGACGAACACAACTTGTTAATCAATTCCGACTTTTTGAAAAAAATTGATGCCGTTTACTACAAAATCAACCGGGGCGGAGACATCACCTATCATGGTCCCGGTCAATTGGTCGGCTATCCGATCATCGATCTGGAAAACTATAAAATTGGGGTAAAAGACTTCATTTTCAAAATGGAGCAAGCCATTATCCTGACTGTCGCTGAATTTGGGTTGGAAGGTTCGCTGAAAGAGGACGCTACCGGCGTATGGCTCGATGCCGAAATTCCAGCTAAGTCGCGAAAAATATGTGCCATCGGAGTTCGTATCAGCCGCTTTGTCTCCATGCATGGTTTTGCTTTGAATGTCAACACCGACCTGCGCTATTTCAATTACATCAATCCATGTGGATTTCTAACCTACGGAGTGACTTCGATCGATAAGGAACTGGGACGAAAAATTGAAATGGAGCAAGTGAAGGAAATTGTGAAGGCAAAGTTCAATGGACTTTTCTAAATTACGAAAAGGCATTCCAAAATTGCTATTTTTGTGATATCCAATCCTAAAAATCAAAAACTTTGACGATCGACACAGCCCAAAACTCAGATCCAAAAATCAAGACTTCAAAAGGAAAAGTAAAGACCATTTATTTAATCATCATGCTTGGTATGCTTTTCGTTGTGTCGCTCATGACAGTCCTGAATCAATACCATGTGCTCGAAATAAACAAAACCCTTCTAATTGTTTCCCGATGGATTGCTCTTCTGATACTTGTTGGTTTTGCCATTCAAAAACGCTCCCTGACAACGTGGATTTTGATCAGCATGATTGTTGGCGCCGAATTTGGTTTTGATTTTTCGGAAATTTCATTGAATTTGAATGTAGTCAGTCAGATCTTTTTGCGTTTGATTAAAACCATCATTGCGCCATTACTTTTCGCCACGATTGTGGTCGGAATTGCAGGTCATTCCAACCTGAAACAGGTTGGACGCATGGGCTGGAAATCGTTGCTGTATTTCGAAATCGTTTCAACGGCCGCGCTGGTGATTGGCTTGCTGGTCATTAACATCAGCAAAGCCGGTGTTGGCGTGAAGGTTCCGGAAAGCTTGCTACATTCAGAGATTCCACAGGTAACTGTTTTAAAAGGTACAGATGTCATTCTGCACATTTTTCCTGAAAATCTGGCCAAAGCTATTTACGAAGGGCAGGTTCTTCAGATTGTCATTTTCAGTATCATTTTTGGGATAGCTGTTGCCATGTTGAAAGACCGGCTGAAACGACCGATGATCGTATTTTGTGAAGCCTTGTCGGAAACGATGTTTAAGTTTACATCGCTGGTGATGTACTTTGCCCCGTTTGCCGTTTTTGCCGCGATCGCTTACAGCATCGGCCAAATGGGACTCGAAATATTTGTCATTCTTTTTAAATTGCTGGCCACACTTTATGTTGCCCTGATCATTTTTCTGGCCGGTGTTTTGCTGCCAATCGCCCTGGCCTTAAAAATTCCGGTTAGAAAATTCATCATGGCCATCTCCGAACCGGTTGCCATTGCATTCGCCACCACAAGTTCCGAATCGGCGCTTCCGGTGGCCATGGAACGGATGGAAGAATTTGGAATTCCCCGAAAGATTGTCGCTTTTGTAATGCCTACCGGATACAGTTTTAACCTCGACGGAACCACTTTGTACCTTTCGCTCGCCACCATTTTCGTGGCTCAAATCAGCGGGATCGACCTTTCGTTCGACCGGCAACTGCTGATTGTTTTCACACTGATGCTTACCAGCAAAGGCGTGGCTGCAGTCCCACGAGCTTCGTTAGTCTTGCTGTTCGCAACGGCAAACAGTTTCGGTTTGCCGGTTTGGCCGGTGTATATTATCCTTGGGATTGACGTGTTAATGGATATGGCACGAACTTCGGTAAATGTGATCGGGAATTGCCTGGCAACGGTTGTGATAGCCCGCTGGGAGAATGAATATCCGATCAGATGAAAACTGCGATTTGTTAATAGCTGACAAATGCTGCTTTTTTTATTCCTGAAAGATATCTACTTTTAACTACTGAAACAAATCAACTGAAACACGAAATACTATGGCATCAAACAGACGTGATTTTCTTCGGAATACCATTTTGGGAACCGGAGTTCTGGCAACAGGATTTGCCAGTCAGGCCAGCGCACTGGGCTCTGAACCCAACAAATCGAAAGGTGAAAAGAACCATTCCCAACGTTTCAATATGAGCGGGTATGGCGCTCCAAAACTGGATAAGGTCAGGATTGGGTTTATCGGACTGGGAATGCGTGGCCCGGGAGCTGTCGAACGCATGTCGCACATCGAAGGCGTCGAAATCGTCGGTTTGTGCGACCAGTATCCCGATCGGGTTGAAAAAATGCAGGTTTTGCTCGAAAAGAAGGGACTTCCACGCGCCAAATCCTATTCAGGGAGCAAAGAAGCCTGGAAGAAGATGTGCGAGAATCCGGATATCGATCTGATTTACATTACTTCTCCATGGTCGTGGCACACGCCTATGGCGGTTTATGCGATGGAGCATGGCAAACATGCTGCAACCGAGGTTCCGGCGGCTAAAACGATCGATGAATGCTGGCAGTTGGTGGAAACTTCTGAAAGGACCAAAAAGCATTGTATGATGCTCGAAAACTGCTGCTACGATTTCTTCGAATTACTCACCCTGAATATGGCGCGTCAGGGATCGTTCGGCGAGATTGTTCATGGCGAAGGCGCATACATCCACAACCTTCGGGAGCTGAATTTCAAAAAAGATGGTGGTTATGCCGAAATGTGGCGACTGAAAGAAAACCAGCACCGCAACGGAAATCTTTATCCGACTCATGGTTTGGGGCCAATTTGTCAGGTGATGAACATCAATCGCGGCGACCGGATGGATTACCTCACTTCCATGTCGTCCGTCGATTTCCAGATGGCTGCTATTGCGAAAGATCTTGCCGCAAAAGACAGTTTCTACTCAGAATTCGCGACTCAGCCTTATCGGGGAAATATGAACACGACCACCATCCGGACCGCCAATGGACGAACCATCATAGTTCAGCATGATGTGACCAGCGAAAGGCCATACTCACGCATCCACCTGGTGAGCGGAACCAAAGGTGTGGCCTGCAAATGGCCTGATCCTGCCCGTATCTCCTTTACAGACGAATGGCTGAAAGTGGAGGAAATGAAAAAACTGGAAGAACAGTATACTCCTGAAATCGTAAAGAAAATTGGGGAGATGGCCAAAAAGGTAGGCGGACATGGTGGAATGGATTTCATGATGGACTGGCGACTGATCGATTGCCTGCGCAACGGACTTCCGCTCGACGAAGATGTTTATGATGCCGCTTTGTGGAGCTCGATTGCTCCGTTGAGTGAAAAATCGGTTGCCAACCGCTCAAATTCTATGGATGTCCCTGATTTCACTTGCGGATCCTGGAGAACCAATGCTCCAGTTGAATTGACCTTGAAAGGTGGAGGAACGACCGGGGTCAAAGAGTTGAAAAATACGATGTCGGAATAGGAGTTAGAAACGAATCATCCGGACAGGTTTTTAAAGTCTGTCCGGATGATTATATTTCCAATGAAACGAATTCTGAAAGTCTATTTTTCAAGCAACCCATCAGTAACCCATTGACTCAGAAGTGCAAGATCCGAAGCCGATAATTTAGTTCCGCCATTTGGCATAAACCCTCCGGAACCTTGTGCACGGCCCGTGCGGTCAATAATTGCGTTGATATTGCTCTTGGTAGTAGCATAAACATCCCAATGATTGGGTTGAGATCCTCCTGCAACGTGACAAGGTGTACATGAAGTTGTGAGCAAAGGTTTAATATCCTTATCGTAAGTTACCTTCGCCGTAACTGCCGGAACCGGAACCGTGGTAGTGGTTGCAGTATTGTTTGCGGTGTTTGAATCAGCTTCTGTTCCGGTTACTGTTGCAGTATTGGCATAGGATCCCGAGGCATTTACTTTGGCCACGACCGACATATCTATACTTGCACCACCAGCCAATTTGCCGATCGTCCAGGTAGGAGCAGTCCAGCTTCCTGCTGAAGGAGTCGCACTTACGAAAGTATAACCCGATGGGAGTGAATTGCTGACAGTAACACCAGACGCTTCAATCGTACCATTATTCTTGACTGTAATTTTGAAAGTAACATCGGTACCAACCACCGGCGCGGAATTATTGACGGTTTGGGTCAGCGCAAGGTCAACTTTTGGATTTACCGGAACAACGGTCACCAAGGCTGAGTTATTCAAGGTGCTTGGATCAGTTTCTGACCCGAGAATTGAAACTGAATGCGGATATATTCCGGTTGGAAGCACAGTTACGACCATAGTCAATGTTGCGGTGGCTCCAATCTTTAACGATCCAATTGTCCATGCCCTGTTGCCGACGGTTCCAATTGTAGCAGTTGAACTTACCAGCATATAACCGGTAGGAAGGTTATCAGTCACATCAACTCCGGTTGCATCGCCCGGACCGTTGTTTTTGGCCACAATAGTAAAGGTAATGTTGGTACCGATCACCGGCGTAAGATTGTCAACAGTTTCTGTCACCATTAAATCAGCATCAGCCACAACGGCGTCTTTTTTACATGAATAATAAAACAGGAATGTTCCACAGACGAGCAAAGAAAGGAGTTTTGTTTTCATACGCATATCTTATAAAGTTTTCTGCTACCATCTTGGTTCTGAAAAAATCAGAACTAATGAAAGAGAAACAAGTTTGACATTAAAAAGTTCAGGGGAAAAATGATTGAACTTAGGTACAATCATTTTTCCCCTGAATGTTGTTTTTGCTTGCTCCTTTCCTAATTGGCGCTCTTCACTTTTCCTGATCCGGAAATTGCCGAATCGATCATCGGATTGCCCTTGTAATTTACATTTCCAGAGCCTGAAACCCGAACGTGCAGATTGTTGTTGGCTCCAACACTCACATTTCCAGAACCTGAAACTCGCACTGTTACACTGTCGGCACTGAAATTTAAAGCTTTCAGGTTTCCACTTCCCGAAATATTAATCGTCAGATCCTTTGCCGGGCTTTTTCCGGCCAACGAAATATTGCCGGATCCTGAAATGGTTGATTTCACCTCCTCCGCTTTGAGGTCAGATAACTTAATGTTTCCACTGCCACTTAATCCAAGGTCAAGTTTTCTGGTTTTGATTTCTTCCTCAGCACTAATATTACCCGAACCGGAAACGACCAGGCCATCGATTTTAAGTACGGTTATGTTTATGTTGATTTCGCCGGGCTGAAAGGAATTCCAGAAATAATCTTTGTTGTGAAACCGGATAATTAATTCGCCATCTTTTACTTCGGTAAGGATTTCTTCGAGGGTGGAAGATTTCGCTTCAATCGTCAGGTTCTGTGGTTCGCCTTGCCTGAGATGCACGTTACCGCTGATCCGTAATGATATTGAATGAAAGGGTTCAACTTTTCGGGTTTTTTCTTCAGCCTGAACGTGGAATCCAATGAGTGTACACACTACTAAACTGAATGCTGCTAGTTTTGTTTTCATTTGCCTTCTGTTAAATGATTAGTTTTTTTATCCTGAATGATCATATAGACGGCAAATTATTCAGGAAGTTGCATGATGGCAAAAAAATGTTCAGTTGCCAGTAACAGTTACCAGTCGCAGAGCCTGTTTTACTTTACACTGCGACTGATTACTGTGACTTTTTATTCCTCATCCAGATCAAACAATCCATCAGGAATTCGCAATTCGATTTCACGTTTTTCTTCGTCCAGGCGGACGATCAGATCCTCATTCAATGGCACCATGGCTTCTTTTCCCTGATATTCAACAGAGAGCAAAACGTTTCCGGAGAAATCGTTCACCTCGGTTATTTCACCGATCCGACCAAGCGTTTCATCGAACAACTGAAACCCGACCAGAGCATGGGCGCTCATTTCATCTTCAAACTCAATCAAATCGTCGTTGTCAATATAAACCGATAATCCACAGAGATCTTTGGCTTTTTTGTCAGTATCGACCCACAAGAGTTGTGCGATGACCGCTTCTCCGGATTTAAATCGCAAACCTTTTTCATCAATAAAAAAAGGAACAAGCAGATGGTCAATTTCGAGAAATAAAGTTGAACATTCTTCCAGTGTTTCGTAGTATTCTTCCTGAAACCGGATGACCAGTTCGCCATGAATGCCATGCGGTTTCTGAACAAATCCGACTTTGATGCAATTGTTTTTGAGGATAGTTTCCATTGGGGTAAAAATAGAAAAAAGCGAAAGATTTCTCTATCGCTTTTTATTTGGTCTGTTTTGTCTTGATTAAACTCACCTCTGTCATCCTGAATTTATTTCAGGATCGTTTCGGGGTCTAATCCTATTTAGGGATGCCGAAACAAGTTCGGCATGACTCAATGCAAAGATTTAACCTTCTGCTTCTTCAGGTGCAGTTACTTCTTCAACAACAGGAGCAGGAGCTGAGGCAGCCCTTGCGGCAGCGGCAGCATCGGCATTGCGCTTGGCAATGGCATTGGCGCGTTCGGCATTCTTTTTGGTTTCCATGGCGAACTGTGCTTTCTTCGATGAATCTGCACTAACAACAAGACCATCTTTTTTAGCCTGAACCTTGTTTGCTTTTTCGGCCACCCAGGCTGCGAATTTAGCTTCAGCTTCTTCAGCCGTAAATGCGCCTTTGGCTACACCACCCAGAAGGTGTTTCTTGTACATTACTCCCTTGTAAGATAAAATAGCTCTTACGGTGTCGGTTGGTTGAGCGCCATTGTTAAGCCAAGTTAAGGCTTTGTCAAAATCGAGATCGATTGTAGCAGGGTTTGTGTTTGGATTATACGATCCAATACGCTCTACATTTTTACCATCCCGTGGTGCTCTGCTATCAGCTATCACAATGTGATAGTAAGCAAACCTTTTGCGACCATGTCGCTGCAATCTGATTTTTGCTGGCATTTTGCTTGATTTTAATTGATAAACAGTTATAAAAAATTTGTGGCGCAAAGATAAAACATTAATCCTGAATTCAAAATCGACCTTTGAAATAAATATCTTTGTACCGCACAACCTTTGGCACCCGAATTGCATCTGTTAATTCTGATTGATTAGTAACTCACCTTACGCATTATTTTGATCGTTATGCTGCACTAGGTGTTGATAACCTGAGTAGTTCGTTATGTGCGGCTTTCAAGGCAGCTTGATAAATTCTTGCTTTCATCGCAAAATGGTTTTGGTTTGTTCGCTGTTTGA
>JANXYV010000096.1 GCA_025355875.1 Prolixibacteraceae bacterium
GATTGCAAATCCGCACCAGCAAGGCAATTGTGAAGGATAAGCGTCTATTGGATTTTTTGGAGGTAATCTTCAAAATCAGCACATTTGGTAATCATGCCCGTTTTAACCTCTTTAATAGCACTCAAAGTGGTTTCATTTGCGGAGGTCGTTCTTTTTTTGGACCGTTTGATGCGAATGTAAATTCGCTGAAGTTGTATAAATTTCATACGGGAATAATTTGCTTTTTAATTGTCGTATGGAACTCGCATGTCGGTATTATCCTCTTCTAGGATGTAAATAATTTACATGCTCGTTTCATAACAGATTTGCTTTTTTTAATTCATCTTTCAAAGCCGGAAGATTGGGTTTAAAGTTATACAAATCGGTTATTAACGCCCGTTTTTCAGTTTCAAACCCCGGTATTTTATGTGTAAGCTTCAACCAATTGGCAACTCGTTCATAAACATCCCTTCCCCTACGGTTTGCTATGGTTAATCGGGCTTTGTTTTTAATGCTTTGAAAACAAAACGCTGGAAAAATTTCCAAAATGGGCGATATCAAATCCTCAAAATGCCAGTCATTGGCGTTCGTCTCCACCATCTGTCGGATACGGTCGTAGTGTTTTTCCAACGCAAGTATTTGCACCTGAAAAGCTTTATCCCAGTCAAATTCCCCGAGAAGGCTATCCAATTCTTTTTTAGAGAGGTAACTCCTGATTTTTGAATAATGTTCAATATTTCTCTCAATGATAGTCAACTGATAAAAAACATTGATATAGAGATGATTGTCTAAATCAATTGTCAGGTAATCCTTGAGAAAACCAGACCAAACCTTTTTGTCGGTGTTGAAAAGTTCAATAGCAGTTTGGACAAAGCTAATTTTATCGGAATTGAAATAATGTTGAAGCAATTGTTTGGCGACTTCATTATTGCTACGATGAAACAGTATGGCCGATTTAACCCACTCATCCTTATTGCCTGCTTTCTTGTTCAGAAACAGAATTAACTTCGGAACCAATTTGCGCTCAACAGACGAGTTATCTATTGCCGACAATAGTTGTATTGGTTTTGTCGATTTTTCAGCCAAAGCAATCAATAGATCTTCAAAATAACCTGCAAAGTGCAAGTTGCCTGGATATTCAGAATCACAGTACGCTAAGAATTTTTCAAAAGCATCGATAATTAATCTTTCAGATAGAGCGGACATTTTAAGCTTTTCCGTCACTGATCCGATTGTAACCTCGAATTCCGACAAAAGATGTTCGTTTACATCATCAAAAGAACAAACCTCATCTTTAATTTCAGCATCCAGAGAAGCCTCATAAAGCCCAATTAGCATGGCTACAAGTTCTACCGGATTTTGAGATATGATTATATTCACGGCTTCTTGTACAAACGTCTTGAAAATCGATTGGAATTCCTGTTCACTGGCAAACTGGTATGCCTCCCATTCAGCAATATATCCCGAATGTGGCTTATTATAACTCTCCCAATCGGGATTTTCCAGGTCAACATTTTCGAAATTCCTGAGGTACTTTTTTCTGTTTAAGGTAAGAAGTTCAATAAATCGTTGCGTTGGATAGGTTTCCGGACTACTTTTTTCAGAGAGGACGAAGCTGGTATATTCATTCTGAAGGCTGATATTATTGCCAACTATGCTATCCAGAAATTTTATTTTCAGATCGTTAGCGGTCTCAGAATACAATTGCTCAAAATTCATAAAAGGATTTTATTGGAAATCTCAAAGAAAAAAATAAACAATTTTGTTTATTTACAAACCGGTCTCAAGTTATACAGTTGTGAAAATCAGCACCCGGATACAGTTTTTTTTCTTTGTAACTTTTTGTCGTCACAAAAAGTCACCAAAAAGGACTAGACAAAAAGAACTCGCTCCGCCTACGGCTTTGCTCGGACAGCTTTTTGTCGAAAAGGAATAGTTTGTTTACGCTTCGCGCCTCCCTTCTCCGTCATGCGAGCATGACCCGAAATCCCCTCGACAACATTGCTGGTCAGTCTATTTTCTTTGCATCAATAAACTTCAGAAAATCTATTACCCGTTGAGAGTTAAATGATATCTGGTCAAAAAGCAGGTGAGTTTTGAGCTGATCAATTGCAGCTTCAGCGCTCAGGATGCTTTGTTCATACAAGGTTAGCGTTGCATACAACCGATCGTTGGCAACAGGACCGAATACGACATCATATTGCTGAACGGGTGTGCCTCTCCTGTTTGCAGTGATAAAATCAAGCCAGGCCAGGCTGGGTCCCGAAAATTGCAATATCATCAATTCCGTATTCTGGAATAAATCATCCGGTACTTCAAAGATGGAAACGAGCGCATGCCCCTTGCCTTCTCGCTGCATTTTCAGTCTGGCCCATTTTTCCGCTTGTTCCCAACTGGTTGTAGTATAAAAGCCCTTTCCAAAATCAGTATATAATCGACATCTGCTGAAAGCCGGCTTCTCAACTCTTACCGTTGACCCATGATATACAATCATT
This sequence comes from Prolixibacteraceae bacterium, assembly GCA_025355875.1. Classification (GTDB taxonomy): domain Bacteria; phylum Bacteroidota; class Bacteroidia; order Bacteroidales; family Prolixibacteraceae; genus Aquipluma. The sequence goes on from JANXYV010000096.1 coordinate 2,475, forward strand.
TTCTCTGATGGTTTTTGATATAATGCCTTATCTCCTCAACGATATATTGCGTTCCCTGGGTATGCAGTATTTCATAATTCTGATACAAAAAATCATATACCCGAAACTGGCTGAACAGTGCAACCACCTCACGACCGTCCATTTGGTTTTGTATCCTGAAATTTTCAGTACAGAAGATGAAAAACAAGGCCTCCTTGGTTTTGCCTTTTTCGTTTCGTTGTTTTGCCTTTTTTTCTTTTTCCAGTTCACGGTACAGATTAATTCCGCTCATGTACCACCATTTGGCATCGGGAACGGATAGCCGGGAATAAAAAGCCGAGTTGTAAAGATAGCTGACGGCCTCCTCAAAATCCATTTTTTTCTTTTCCGAAATCAGTTGGACTAACTCATTGATTTTTATTGGCATTATGGCCTGTTCCACTGTCATAATAAGATGATTTATGCTTGTGAATGGTTCTTTCAAAGATAATGATTCTTTGGGAAATTTGGAGGAAGTAGAGGAAGAGGAGTGGGCGAAGGGAAAGAGGGGGTGATCGGAACTCCTATGGCAATTTATTCCCAAAACGCAGCTGTGATCAGGGAATTTTAGGTTGTATGTCGCTACAGTTTATAAACCTTTTCCGATGCAAACTTCACCGCGTTGCGCAAATCGACAACCAGCCGCGAATTCGCGACGATCCAGTCGACCTCAAAAGCCGAATGGTTGGTGGTGAAAAC
>JANXYV010000145.1 GCA_025355875.1 Prolixibacteraceae bacterium
AGGCTGTAGCGGCCCATCATGCAGCCGATGTCGTAGGAGAGTAGTCGCTTAATGTCTTCGAGGCGGTCGGGGAGAAAAAGCGAAATCTTATCGTTAGGTACATCCTCTGACAACTCGCCGTGCAAACGATACGCCTCGATCCATATTCGATTGTTTTCACGCTCCAGTTCCCTCATTCGATCAAACCGTCTTATACACTGGTTGTCTGCGTCCTCCTGTGACCGTTGCAGAACTGCGGTCTTGTGCTGACACACAGGAGGACGCTGAAACTCCCAAGACGTTTCCGAGGTGTCCCAATCATTGCGAGCTAACGCAACGCATTCTCGGATCAGTTCTGACACCTTCTGTTTATCGACGTTGGCAACAGGAAGGCTCTTAACATCCTGTACCTGGAGGTTTAATGTTGGGTTGAGAACATCAAACACTCGATCTGCAAATGCAGAATTACAAAGTGCCAACAGCACTTCACTTAGTTCGGGAGTTGCAGGATGAAATGCCGGACCGCCTTTGTCGTAAACAGCGCCAGGGGGGAGCAGGCGAAATGTTGCCTGTTGAGAAGTAAGCATCGAGTACATAACGCCGGGACGAAACCAGAATCGCTGATCCAGAAGATTCGAGGTCTTATTGAGTCGATAGAATTCTCGTGCTGCCAATGACCAGTCTACTACGTCTTCTAATAGACCCCACCACTTGCGATTGCCGCCGCCCTTTGAATAAAAGACCCATCTCTTATCCTCGCCGATGTTGAGGCAGGTTAGCTCCCACCAAAGACGAACGTACTTGCTATTTTTGCCCGTAATGTTTTGTGATCCCGTGAACTCCGCCAAATCCCCTAACTTCTTGTTAGATGAGAACGTACTTCTGAAGTTTGAACTGACGGCATAGGCGAAGGATGCGGAAGGAATCTGAAGAAACTCCGAACAGTCAGCAGAGTACCGATACGGAACCGATGGCGTTGACACTGCTTCAAGCGTCTTTGGGGCTTGATTCTCAATGCCTTTGAATTCGGTCAGGTCAATAAACTGAGTCAGGTGAGGCTTTGGGGGACATATTGAATATACCCATGCGCTTACCGGCACACAGGCAGGCTCGAATGCGTTGTATTCCAGCCTAACCATTGACTCGAATGTGCCTTTTGTCATTAACAAGCGTCGAAATGATTCGTAGGTGGCAATGAACATCCACACAAATGGGCAAACGACGCCCATAAAACCATAAGGCTTAACGAAGTCGATGCTTCGCAGTACGAAAATTGCAAATAAGTCTCCGCTACCAGCTTTGAAAGTGGATTTTGCTAACACCGAAAGAGATGGAGTCATGTAGCGTGAGCCGCAATACGGTGGATTCTCGACTACAAGATAGTAAGTCTGTGCCAGGAGCCGTGCCTGCTTAAGCAGTGGCTTGAGAACGTGGGCTGAGGCGTGCGTTAAGTCGCCGCCGTGCTTCAGTACGTCATCAAGCCGTTTCTCGATCTCCGGCAACCTCGTCGCCAGCTTCGGCGGAATCTGGATCAGCGAACCGAACGTCTTGGCGTCCTCAAACAACTCCAGTAGGGAGGCGATGTCGGCCTGGGAGACGTGGCCTTTTTCTGCGTCCTCCTTGTTGATCGGCGAGTTTAGGGCGTAGGTTATCTCGGCGGCGTCCATCCCCTTGCTCTCTTCGAATGCCATGATGTTCGGTTTCGCTTCGCCGTCGAAAATGCGGCGGTCGTCAGCACGGGCTTTCATCATCAGGGCGAACGCAGCAAGTTGTGCAGCCCGGTCGTCAATCTCCAGGCCGAAGAGGTTCTTTTGCAGGATTAGCGCCGGGATATCTTTAGCCCGATAGCCCCGCTCCTGGTAGATCGCTTTGAACAAATCGTATGCTTCGACCAGGATGTGACCGGAGCCGCAGGCCGGGTCGAGCAGGGTGAGTTCTTCGGGGTTCAAGCTCGTCGGCGTGATCGCCTTCAGTTGCTCCTGCACTTCGGGGGTCTGCTCGGAAGGCTCGATGTAATACTCCATCTGCTGACGCAGGGCCGACTGCGGGTAGGTGGCCAGCCATTGCCGACCGAGGGTGTTCTGCACGAGATATTTCACGATCCAGTTCGGCGTGAAAAGCTGCGTAGCGGCGGGGATGTCCTCACTGGCGACCACCTTGCCGATCACTTCGCCTTTCTTCGCGGATATGTAGAACTGGTATATCCATCCGATTATTTCGACTTCCTGCCAGTCCTCCTCGTCAATCTCGCTGACCAGCTTGCGGATCAATGAATCGGAGTGGAGAAGATTATCCGGAAGCAGTAGTTCCGTTTCGTCGTCGATCCGCTCGAACAGGAACGGCATGGCCGTGTGAAGGGCGTTGCACTGGGCCGTGAGCAGCAGGCGGTAAAGCTCGCTCTCCTTGTTTCCGGCCAACTTCAGGTCGATGACTGTTTCTATCTTCAGCCCCGAAAAATGGACATGCTCGGCGTGTTCCAAGATTTCTGGCATCGGCTTGCCTTCGGGGTGGCTCAATACCCGGTAGCCGTGGTCCAGGTAGCCATGCAGTTCCATGAATCGGATAGCGACAAGCCGGTTGAACCATGTGTGGGCCATCGCCTCCATCGTTTGCTCGAAGCCGTGCTGCTTGATGCGGTCTTCCAGTTGCTTCCGTTTCTTGGCGATAGCACGAGGATGCTCACGTCCAGCGATCACGGCCACGTCACCCCTCTCCAACCCAACATGAAAAAAACCATTCTACTCAGCGCCTTCGCCGCGCTTGGTCTCGGCGCGGGCAGTCTGCTCGCCCGGGTCATGGTCAACC
>JANXYV010000168.1 GCA_025355875.1 Prolixibacteraceae bacterium
AGTTGAATTAAGCTCTGGTAATGATCATTTAACATTGTCATTGCATCTCTATTTGTTTGGAACAAAGATTCAATTTTATATTGTCCCCCACAACTTTGTCATGTGATCCCTGAAATACCCTAAAGGAATCGCCCAAGCCTGCAACGATATCGGAATTATTTACATCGATAAAGCTCAATATTTGAGGGCAACCAAACTCCTTAATGAATCACTTGGCATTCGGGAACAGTTGAAAGACATGCCCGGTATTGCTTCGGTTTACAACAAGCTGGGAATCATCGACCAAAAGCAGGGTCGCCTAAAAGAAGCTCTGGAGCATCAGATATCAGCTTTGAAGATTTATGAAAAGCTTGATCAGGATAAATGGATTGGATATAGTTTGAACAACATTGCCATCATTCACCAAAATTTGGGAAACCTCGACAAAGCCTTGGTTTATCATCAAAAGGCCTTGGTTTACCGGATAAAAATGAAAGATGAATTGGGTGAAGCTACCTCGTATGGAAATATGGCCAATGTCTATGTCCGTCTGCACGATACAATATCGGCCATCAATTATTACCGGAAAGCGATCAATTTATCCGGAAATTTAAAAAATGATGAACTGATCAGTGCAAATTTGAGCAACATGGCAAATATTTATCTGGCTCAAAGAAACTATCAGAAAGCACTTAATTTATATACTGAATCGCTTCAAATACGTGAAAAGCTTGGTGATTCGAAAGGCATTTCTTCAACGCTTGCAAGAATTGGATTGGTTTATACTGAAACCGGTCAATATAAGGAGGCCGCAAAAGTACTGAACCGTTCGCTTTCAATCGCAAAGCATATTTCAGTTACTGAAGAAGAATTGAGTGCCCTGCTTGGATTAGCCAAACTGAAAGCGCTTACCCATCAGACGGACAGCTCGTTCATCATCATGAACCGATACATCGCTGCAAAAGACTCAGTCTATGATGCGCGAATTAAGCAGCAAATACTGGATGTTCAGAGCCAGTATGAAACTGATAAACTGGAACAGGATCTGGAGCTGATAAAAAAAGAGAAGGAAAATACCGAAATCAAACTTAGCCAGCGAAAAACAGAATTTTGGTTATTGGTTTTTATATTCATCTCAATCATCGGAGCAGGAATTTTTCTCTTCTACCGCCATCAGTCCAGGCAAAAAGCAACAGTCCATGCAGAAAGAATCAGTGAACAGGAAAAAAGAATGAGCGCTGTATTTCAGGCACAAGAAGAGGAACGGCGAAAAATTGCCAAGGAATTGCACGATGGTGTCGGACAAACCATAAGCGCTATCAAAATGAATTATCGAAGTTTGACCAAAAATGCTTCTGAAAAGGAACTCTTTCCTGAATTTCAGAAAATTGAACGAATGCTCGATAATGCAGGGAAAGAAGTCAGGAGCATTTCACACCAGATGATTCCGAAAGAACTGGAGCAATTTGGATTGGTTCCGGCAGTTGAAGGAATGCTGAATCTGAATCTGGAATATTCTTCGATTCAATATCACTTTGAGCATTCCGGATTTGAGGAAAGAATTAGTCCACACCACGAACTGGTCTTATTCAGGGTGTTACAGGAACTGGTAAGCAATGTGGTGAAACACTCGAAGGCAAGTGAATTGAATGTCCAGTTGTTGCGGGTCAAATCGCATGTTGTACTAAATGTAACCGATAACGGGATTGGGTTCGATATGGAGAAAAAAGAAAAAAACGGCATCGGTTTGTTGAATATTGCCAGCCGGGTTGAAGGAATAAAAGGACATCTTCATTATGAATCCGCTCTTGGTTCAGGAACTTCAGTAACCATAAGAACATCAACACTATGAACAAGATCAGCGTCCTTTTAGTCGATGACCATCAGATTATTATCGATGGATTAAAGTCGTTGTTAAGCAATTCCGGCGAAATTGCAGTCGTGGGAGAAGCAAACAACGGGCGCGAAACACTCCGGATTCTAGACTTGATGGGAATTGACATAGTATTGTTGGATATTGACATGCCGGTTTTGAACGGAATCGACACGCTCAAAGAAATCCGCAGGCTAGGATCAGCAGTGAAGGTAATTATCCTTTCGATGCACAACGAAGCAGGAATGATAAAAAGCCTGATAAACCTTGGGGCGAACGGGTACCTGCTAAAAAGTTCATCTCAGGAAGAAGTTGTGAGTGCCATCAGGAAAGTAGCAGCAGGGCAATCTTATTTTTCGACTGAGGTTACTTTATCACTCCTGAATAAACCGCAGAACAAGCTGCATTTCGATCAGCAAACCGAATTACTGACCGATCGCGAAACCGAAATAGTTCGTTTGATTGCTGAAGGATTCTCGAACAAGGAAATCGGGGAAAAGCTTTTTATCAGTCACCGGACAGTTGACACGCACCGCACCAACCTGATGAAAAAACTGAATGTCAGCAACATCGCCGGATTAATTAGTTATGCGATAAAAAACGGGATGGTGTAAACTCAAATAAATACGGTAAAAGTCGTAGTTGAATGCGCACATTACCCTATTCTCGTTTCAAAACAATCCGCATAGATTTACCTCTGTAATTGCTTACAACTATTTCAAAACATTTTTCATAAACCGACAAAGGCTTTCACAGAGTTCTTGGGCTGGTCTCCTTTCACTGAGGTGTTTTGAGGTAATCTAAGCAATTACGCGGTCCGGAACTCTGTGACTCTTTTATTCTTGAAATTAATGAATGAGCGGATATAAACACTTGAAAACAATAAATATGAAAAAACTTTACATCTTGAATTTGCTAAGTCTTATGCTTATTGTCGGGCAGACCAATGCACAATGGAATTCTTTAAATCCACCCGGCAGTAATTACGAAACTTATGGCGTTCTCTCCGTTTCTGATGATGGGAAAAACCTCTTTTCGTTTGAGTCAGACCTAAGTGGTAATGGCTATTTTGTTACTTCTCACGATTATGGAAGTACCTGGCAAAAATATATCCAGGCAAAAGTGAACTATACTGTTCCAACTGCCCCTGTTGATAACTCAACTATTTTCTGGGACGGTGATGTGCTTTACTACCTCAGCGCTGATGGAACCTTTAGAAAATCCATTGATTTTGGTGCAACAGTAAGTACAGTTAACAGTCAACCCCCTTCCTATCGACCAATATTACGATCACCTGATGGGAAATGGTATCAGCCTGGATCGAGTGTTTGGCATGTTTCAACCGATAAAGGAGTGAGCTGGAAAGACCAACCCAATGGGATTGACGCCATTGCTTATGCTACGGCAAAAAATGGGAATATCGTTGGATTGATCAGCAATGGCGGTATTGGATACAGCGAAGACAACGGTGTAACATGGAAATCATCAACGCTACCAGCCGGCACAACCTGGCAATACACCTCAATCACCAAAGCCACCGATGGCACTTTGCTGGCTTTTTATTATTCATCGCCTTCTATTTTGCTGAAGTCAACCGACAATGGTGTAAGCTGGCAAAAAGTTACCGGCACAATCCCGGCAAATACCAAAGTCATTTGCTGCTACGGAAACGATGTAATTGCCTATTCGATAACAGGTACAACCTACAAAAGTACAGATGGTGGTTCAACATTTACCGCTCTCAATTCCAAACAAATCATGATGAGTATTTCTTCCATGATTTCAAATGGGAGAAATATTTATTTGATCGGAATGTCAGGGATTTACATTTATGGAAATTCTCCAACTGGTATTGCCTCATTATCAGCAGATAAATTGTCAGTTTTTCCAAATCCATGCCAAAACAGTATTCATCTGGAGTCGGATAAAACATTCGCATGTGTAAGAATTACGAATCTGGCCGGACAGTTGGTCTTTGAAGGAAAACCGGTCGATAATCAGATTGATTTCTCGACTTTAAAATCCGGAATTTACCTGCTGACAGCCATTGAAAAAAACGGTCAAAAGTCAACAGTTAAAATCGTTAAGGAATAATCAGAACTTTTTAAGTAAACTCTAACACTCGATTTATTGGTAAATTACAACATTTCAAATCCATCACAAATTCACAGAATCGAATAGGTTCTGCAGAAATGCAAAGCCTATTCCACATATAGCACCAATCCCTTCAAATACTCACCTTCGGGATGATACATATCCACCGGATGATCGGCAGGCTGGACGAGTTGACCCAGGATTCGCACTTTGCGGCCAGAGATAGCGGCGGCTGAAAATACGGCTTCACGGAATTTATCTTTGGTAACCACCTGCGAGCAACTGAAGGTAAACAGAATTCCGCCCGGGGCAATCTGATGAAAAGCCTTCAGGTTAAGACGTTTGTAACCTTTAAGAGCCTGAGTCAAGGCGCCACGGTGTTTGGCAAATGCCGGAGGATCAAGGATGATCAGATCGTATTTATCCTTGTTCTTATCCATATAATCGAAACAATCGGCTACAAAAGCTTCGTGGCGGGTATCTTCCGGAAAATTCAGTTTCACATTTTCGTTGGTCAGATCAATGGCTTTGGCTGACGAATCTACCGAATGAACCAGTTTGGCTCCACCGCGCATGGCATAAAACGAAAATCCGCCCGAATAGCAAAACATGTTCAGCACACTTCTCCCTTTCGAGTATTCTTGCACAAGTCTTCGATTTTCCCGCTGATCGACAAAAAAGCCGGTTTTCTGTCCTTCCACCCAGTCCACGTTGAAACGGTTTCCATATTCCTGAACCTCGAAAACTTTCGATTCTCCAAGCAGGTAGCCATCTTTGGGTTCGAGATCGGCTTTGAAAGGTACTGTCTTTTCGCTTTTATCGTATACGGCCACCAGGAGGTCACCCATCACTTCTTTCAAAGCTTTGGCAATGGTTTCACGAATCAGAAACATTCCGGCGGAATGAGCCTGCATTACAGCTGTTCCATTGTAAAAATCAACAATTAATCCAGGCAGCCCATCGCCTTCACCATGAACCAGCCGGTATACATTGGTCTGATCATTATCGACCAGTCCAAGTTTTTTGCGAACGTCCAATGCGCGATCGAGCTTTCCTTTCCAAAAATTAAAATCGGGTTCAACTTTTTCGAACGAAAAAATGCGGACGGCAATCGAACCAACCTGAACATGGCCCATGGCCAGGAATTCGTCTTTATCGGAGACAACCTCGACCACATCGCCTTCTTCCACTCTGCCCTGAATTTCGTGGATAGCGCCGGAAAATACCCAGGGATGAAAACGTTGAAGCGATTGCTCCTTTCCGGATTTCAGAACAACCCGGCTGTATTTTTCTGACATGTTATTGCTGGCTAAGTGATTCGAAAATACGGTGTGAAATCCAGGCATCCGTAGCTGCATAAATTTGCTGTGCCTCAGTCAGTTCCTGTGCTTCCCAATTGGTAACACGCTGTGACTTTGAAATGCGGCAACCCAGCACGATGGCAGATATCTTTTTCAGGCTGAAATCCTGAATTCCAAAATCTTTCACGTGATCCTGCAATTCAATAAAACCGCCGGGTTTAAAATTATTTAGCTTTTGCAGGCTTTTTATGTCATCGCGAATGGCTACTCCGATTTTCAGGATTTCGGGATTTTCCAGTATGCCTTTCAGGGCGTTGCCGAAGCCAATTTTGTTCAGGCGAAACAAAAATGCATGGTCTTTGGTCGAAAGTTGCAGCAAGGCCACCTCGTTATATTCTCCTTTTTTGAATGCCGGTTTGGTTTCAGTATCGAATCCGAGCAGCGATTGCTGGGACAGGTATTTGACCGAGGCCAGGTAATCTTCTCTCGACTCAACCAAATTGATTTTTCCTTCAAACTGAATGAGTGGCAATTCGGCCAGCTCTTGTTTATCTATACTTTCTTTATACATTTTTATTCATCGTGATTTGAAAACCGCTCATTTAACCAATCGGGTTTCCGGTTCTTTATTTTTGATTCACTTTTTTTTCTTCCTTTTTCCAAAACTTCCATCGTGTCTATTTCACCATAGATTACGTTATGAATGGCACGCATACAATTCACTAGCTTCTGTCCCCAAAAAGTCGAAAAATTTCTCTGACTTTCAGAAAGAGCAAGTTCCATCACTTCCTCATCCAGAGTCCGGAACGACATGACCAGATCTTTCATATCCTGATAGATATCGGCCACATTTTCGGCAATACTCGCCGTCAGGGCCGATTCGCTGAATTGCATTCCTGAAACGAAAACTTCCTGGTAATCGTCTCCGGCGCCGGTATGGTGAAGTACTTTTTGCTGAATGAGGTTGTAATCCAATTCGGTCACATACTTTTCGAGTTCATCGTCAGATTCGATCTCAAATTCCGGCAATAAACTGGCTTTCAGATATAATAGCGGAAGTAACTTTTGAAGGCGACTCATGAAATCAGAAGTTTCCAACTCCTCCGAGCGTTCCAGAAAACTACAAAACTCGTTGGCCACGGTAATCAGTTCGATCACATTTTTTGAATATACCCGGTTATTCAATCCTTCTTCATTCATTCAAAACGTTCTAAAATATCTTGCAAAAGTATAAAGAATTTTTGTTCAAAGGATTGAAGACTGAAGTATTAGTCTACATCTTTACCACAAAACCGTTTCGGGTATCTTTCTTTCCCTTTCACAGCATACCAGAGGATCCGGTTAAAAAGATCGTCGTTGCCCGAATCTATCCCATCGAATTGCGGGTCAAGACTTTTTTTCGCAAAATCAAGTTCAGTGCCTTTCAATGCTGTTAGTAGCGGATTCATTTCGTCCAGTGGAATCTGGTTAGCTATTGATTTGTATGGGGTAAAATTGGTCTGAGTCGTAAAACAATCAAACATAGGTTTGGCAGTAGCATCCATGATATTCATCGGAGGAAGCCCAAGTATTTGTTCAATCGTACGCACAACCGAAGGCTGATTGTAATTGGTATGCAGAACATTGCCGGTTCTGGAAAAAGGACTAATAATCATTCCGACAGTACGATAAGCCGAAACATGGTCCCAGCCATCCTGTGAATCGTCTTCAGTGATAAAAATCACCGTGTTTTTCCAAAACTTGCTTTTGGTCACGGCTTCAACAATCTGACCAAGTGCCAAATCATTGTCGGCCACCATTGCCCGGGGAGTTGGTAATCCAGGCCTTGTTCCTCCGGTATGATCGTTCGGAAGCGCCATGACCATCAATTCCGGCAATTGGTCGCCATCCATCTGTTCGTATTCCTTCAATTCCTTGATAAAAGTTTCGGCCCTGAGTACATCCGGAATTTTGTGATCATCGTAGGAAGGATAATTCTTACTCAATATTTTCTCGATCGGCTTTATGGTAGTTTTATTTCTGAATTCGAATTTGTCGTGATTCAGAAATCCTTTATAGATGGAAGTCCAGGTGTACTGACTATCATATTCAGGAGTAGATGCTTCACCATATATCCTGACTGTTTTACCATACTTCAAGGCATTGTCCCAGATAAAACCTGTCGGTGCATAAACCAGGGCATCTTGCTGAACATGCGGATAACTTCGAATCCAGGCACGAACGTCCTTTTCAACGTAATCGGTTACGATGGATGCATCGGTCCATTGATGTCCCTCAGCAGAACATTTCCCGGACACATAAAAATTATCCAACAATAGAAAATCGTCACACAATTTATGCGTGTTTGGAGTCACTTTTTGCCCAAAAATGGTCAGGGTCGAATCACCATCGCCCTTTTTCATATCTCCAAGAACCTGATCATAGGTCCTGTTTTCTTTGATGATGTACAAGACATGTTTAAAAACCGAGGGTTCTCCAATTCTCTCCGGAACCGGCACGGCTGCGACCTCTTTTCTGGGGAGTTGTTTGGTTAAAGCGAGGCGGAAAAACTGGCTCGCAGCTTCCACCTTTTTGGTATAAACTTTTAATTGATCATCGGTTGGCACAGGAATTACAGAAACTGAGGCCATCATCCGGTGTGAATTGTACGACGATCTGTGCGGGTTTTTATTTTCAGAAGGAATTTTTGAACCTTCAGCCTCAATATTTGCCACAAAAAGATGATGATCGCCCGAAATTGAAACAGCTCCCGGATAAGCTCCTGTTGGAATAAATCCGACAACATGACTGTCTTTTAACGCAGATTTTACACTTGATTGATGGCCCAGATTGACAACAGCAAGGGCATTGTCCATTCCATTGGCAACATAGATAACCTGATTGTCTTTCGAAATCGACAATCCATTTGGAGAATCGCCCCAATATGAATTCATTTCTGGACTTAACCTTACCGGAATGGATTCGGAAACCTGATCGGTAAGGGTTGAAATTGCGCTTACCTCATCGCTGTTGGCATTGGCCACAAAAATGAATTGTTCATCCGAGCTGGCAATCAGATCATTCGGATGTAGTCCAACCAAGATTTCTTTTAGTAATTTCCCGGTTGTTGGATCCAAAACCGAAATAGTACCTTCTCTGGTGGCGCCGGATCTCTGATCAACTTTTGAGCTGCCCCATGGAACGCCAGCCACATCCAGGTCATTCGTATCAGGGTTCGAACCAGCCCAGTTGGAAACATATATTTTACCATTGGCCTGAACAATTCCAAAAGGAGCAACTCCAACCTGGACGGACCAGATGGTCTCTCTCGTAGCAAGATCTATTTTTACAACGGAGTTATTGCCATTCAGCACGACATAAATGGATTGTTTCGCACCTTCTTTTTGAACAATTACCTCATTGGGGATGGCTGACCGGGCTGGAGAAACTGCTTCTATCGGAATAAAACTTTTACCTTCCAGTTTTTGGTTATCCCAACCTGCCTGAATCACGAACGAAGCGTTCAAATTACCCACAGCTCCCCAAAACAATTCATATTTGTTCCCTTCCTGAATCCAGCAAATTCCGGAGAATGTATTCATAACATTCTGATTTTTAATAAAATCATTCAATCGCAAAGTGGCCACTATTTTTTTTGTCTTTGGTTCGACAATAACAACTTCATAGCGACCTTCTATTGCAAGCCACTTTTCGTCCGGTGAGAGTGCCACATCCAAAGCATGGTTTTCGAGTAACGGATCACCAAAGTAGATTTGAATACCTGCCGGATCAATCCAGCGGTTATAGGGTAAAAGTATTCCGGAGTCGCCTGTTGGTGCCAGGGATTCATCTTCATAACTGCTCCAGTATTCATCTTGATTTTTATTTTTATTGCCGGGCTGTGCCTGAAGCAAAATAGTGCCGGCAAAAAACAGAACTGTGCAAGCTAAAAGTTTTTGAAAATACATAAACTTAATTTTTGATTTCTGACTGAAGTAACAACATCGAACATTTGAAAAAGTTACTGACAAAATATGAATTTTACCTATTTCATCCATTCCATCCGGTTGTCCAGCCGGTAAACGATCTTTTCGTTTTCGAGAAGCCAGCGGACGATTTTTACTACATTTTCTGATTTACCTTCGATTTTCGGGATAAGTTCCTGATAGAAATGGGGCAGAGCCAAGGTCTTTTTCACTTGCTCGCAAATGGTGTCAAACTCATATTTGCTAATATCCAATTCATTTCGTTCCATACAGACGTCGCATTTGCCGCAGCGAACCGATTCCGTTTCTCCAAAATACTGAAGCAGCAACTGGCTTCGGCATTTGTGTCGCGACGATGCATAATGGATCATGGCTTCAATCCGATCCAGGCAATCGCGTTTTCGGTCAGTATAGTTTTCTTTTGTGATTTTTAGACGCTCATGGTCAATACGCTCCCGGGTGAAAATGATAAAAGGTGTTTTCTTTTGCGGAATATAATCAATAATCTTCTGTGCCCGGAGTTTGCACAAAAATTCATAAACCAGTTCCGGCGTAACATCAGCTCTTTTGGCCAGTAATTGTTCGTCGATGGCCACATAATTGGTAAATAGCCCGGTGTACGAGCGCAACAACAATTTGACAAACCCATCAAATTCAGCATTGGCCACCTGGAATTTATATAAATCGTCGCGGTCGACCTGAAAATAGACTTTCGATGGATTATCCAGTTCGTCGGTTAATTCGAGATATCCTTCGCGCTGAAGGATTTTCAGACTGTTGTATACCGCAGTAATCTGGAACGAAAAGCTGGAAGCAAACGAAGCCATGCTAAACTCGAACGATTGATCTTTCCCAAAACCCACAGCCAGCTGATAAAAATTGCAGATTGCCTCATAAATCCGTCTGATTACATCCGGTTCCGGAAACGATTTTTCGACATTTTTTTGCAGTCTGATTTTATCGCTGTTGTTGTACAATAAAACCGACCAGGCTGTTTTCCCATCGCGCCCGCCACGGCCTGCCTCCTGAAAATACGCTTCTACCGATTCGGGGGATTCGAGATGGATCACAAAACGCACGTCTGCCTTGTCGATTCCCATCCCGAAAGCATTGGTCGAAACAATCACACGGCATTTTCCTTCTTTCCAGGCTTCTTGTTTGGCCGAGCGCACTCTCGAAGCCAATCCGGCATGATAATAATCCGACGAAATCTGGTTTTTCCGGAGCAGATCGCTTATTTCGCGGGCCAGTTTCCGGCTTTTCACATACACAATTCCGGTACCTTTCGCTTTTTGAACGGCTTTCACCAGATAATTTACCTTATCTTCCTCATTTCGGACCAGGTAGATAAGGTTGCTCCGGAAATAACTGCTCCGGAGCACATTCTTTTTGCTGAATTTGAGTTGTTCCTGAATATCGCCGGTAACCTGAGGTGTGGCCGTTGCGGTAACCGCCAAAACCGGCACATTGGGCAACAGTTCGCGAAGTTCTGCAATTCGCAGGTACGATGGCCTGAAATCATAGCCCCACTGCGAAATACAATGTGCCTCATCCACGGCAATCAGGTTCACATCCAGTTGACCGATCCGCTCCCGAAACCGTTCTGTGGCAATCCGTTCGGGCGACAGGTACAAAAATTTGTAGTTTCCCCAGGCTGCATGGTCCATGGCAATCCGTATTTCTTGGGCACTCATTCCTGAATAAATTGCCAATGCCTTTATCCCGCGCTGATTCAGGTTTTCAACCTGGTCCTTCATCAGGGCAATCAATGGTGTAACTACCAGACATATACCTGGTTTTGAGAGTGAATACACCTGGTAAGTTATCGATTTGCCACCACCGGTAGGCATCAATCCAAGTGTATCTTTGCCTTGCACTACCGATTGGATAATTTCTTCCTGCAACGGACGGAAATTCGAATATCCCCAGTATTTGGTTAATATTTGTGTGAATTCGCTCAAGGTGTTTGGATCATGATAATTAATCAAATTTAACAGCTTTTTGCTTATAGCGAAGGGTGTCGCGATTTTTAATCGCGTTTTTTTAATCTGCGGATCAGAATCCGCAGCACCCGAAACCACCAATCCCGAAGGGATGACATGATTATAGTAGAAATGATTTAAAAATGCTAATGAACCCCGAAGGGGTGGCACATTTGGGAGGTGCACAACATTTTACAATTATGTCACGCCTTCAGCGTTTTGCAATACGTTTTGCAATTGCATCCTATAATCCTGCCACGCTTTCAGCGTTGAAATCCAGGGAGGTACGGTTTTTAACCGCGTATTTATTTCCAGTTTTCCTGGTGAGGCGCTCGGGTGACGCGATTTTCAATCGCGTATTTTAAATGGCGATTACAAATCGCCACACCCATTTTACACCGGGTGACTCAGTTTCCGAGCCGCGTTTTTTAAATCGGCGGATCAGAATCAGCCGCACCCGGAGAAATCCCAGAGGGGATGGCAGGATTGTAGAATAATTTTCTATATTTATATTCAAAATTTGATAAGACAGCGTAATTCAATCGGTATTAACGCTTTAAAACCCGAATCCATGGCATCTTACATTACGGCAAAAGTCAGGAATTTTACCAACCCGTTTACCCGTTACACAAGTATTGAAAACACCCGAAGGAACCGCCGGTTTGTGCCCAAGCTTGAAAAACAGGACCAATTTGCCGAAGCCGGTTTAACCGAAACCTTCGCAAAACGCAA
>JANXYV010000175.1 GCA_025355875.1 Prolixibacteraceae bacterium
TCGAAGGTCACCTATCCTTACCTCGATTTGCCATCAACTTCAATCTTTGGTCGAATGCTTCAGCATGGGGTTGATGTTCCAATTATAAAAGCTCCATAACGGTCGTATTGACTAAAATTTCAAGCTACTGGAGGCTTGCAACTAGCTTTAAGTTGCCAGCCGCAAGATGCTAATTGCGCGTTGCCATCGTTAGTTCATCCTGATCAGGCTAAACGGTTCCTCCAATCCGTAATCCATCAGGAAGTACTGCTCAATTCCGGGTATTTTGGCCGGAGCAGTGTCCCAGTCACCGGGACCATTGATCCATCGATGGTTATCTTTATAAAAATAGCCAAATGTATTTTTCAGACTTCCGACTACTTTAACCGATAGCTCATTTTTTCCATCATTGATAAATTGGCTGATATTCAATTCGTATGGCGGATAAGCAATGATTCCGGCTTTCTTTTGATTTACAAATACTTCGGCAATAATTCCTTTCCATTTATTCAGCTTCACTTTGAATTGTGCATCTGCTTTTGTAACCTCGAAATTTTCGGAATAAGACACCTTTTGAGCATAAAAAGGATAGCCCATTGATTTCCATGATCCTAATTTTGAGATTGTTCCTGATGAAATTTCGAAACTCCGCTTTAGTGGATTCAATATAAAATCTCCAACAATGTAAACCGGCATCAATTCGGCATGAACCGACATTTTAGGAGCTTTCAAAGTGAGCGTATTGATTCCTTTCTGAACTTTGTCTCCAATTGGAAATTTGAAAAATTCGCGGTCGATCCACCATTTGTCACTCTTCTCCACCTTTTTATCGTTGATGAAAACATCCCATATTTCGGGTCTTTCCACCACTGCAGATAATTTGCTGATGGTTTCTGCGTCAGCATTTTCAGAAATTGTAAAGTGATATTTCACCTCAAATCCAGAACCTACTTTAAAGGTATCAAGCGCAAGATAGTCTTGCTTGTATTGAATTTTATGCTGCCAAGGATTTCCCATTTTTAATCCTGAACTGTCAAATAGCTGACGCATGGCTTTCATAAAATAGGATTCGGTAAGATTCAGCTTTTTCGATTTCAAATCGAGATAATCGAGCACCAAAACATTCTCGTTTTCGGGACGGATATTGGTAATTCCTGATCCTGGGACTGTTTGCTCATTTATTGGAATTAAAGGTGCTTTCGTCTCGTCGATTTTTTTGGTTGTTATGTAATACAATGCACTTCCAACAGGTGGAAGCTTAATTTCAAAAGAAAGCTGCCCTTTTTCTTCAATTGCGGGTAACTGGAAACATTCTCCGGTCTGTAAATCCATTTTAATCAATTGTTTCCCTTTGGCATTTACAATGGCGTTGACACTTTTAGCGGAGTCGGTATTGACAACAAAAAGTAACTGACTGTCATCCATCACCCTGCGTTGATGATACAATTCTCCGGAAACTGGGATCGATTCCTGAAGCGAAAAATTGTTTAGTGAAAACAGCTGTTTAACCACAGGTTCATCAGTTCCTTTGGCGACGGTCCATTGTCCGGAGAAGCTGTTCTTCAATTCATTTACAGCAGTCGATTCCGCTCCGTCGAGGTAAAGGATTTCATTTGTAAATGATAGCACTTTTCCACCCTGCTGGAGGTAATCTTTCAAGAGTGTAAAGGTTACTTTATCAATATTTTGCATTGATTCAGGAATAACAACCAACTCGTAAGTACGCTTACCTACAACCAATTTTCCATCTTTTACCGACCCTGTCATTTTTAAAACATTTTCAGAACCAAGATCATACTCAAAATGGTTTCGCTCCAACCGGTAAACAAATGATTTAAAGCTCTTTTGTATTGAATCGGGGGTTCCGTTTTTTTCGCTGCGCGAGAAATACATCCATGAAGTAGTATTTGGCTGGATTACAATCGTTTTATTGATTTGCTGACCGGATGACATGGCCATCGAAATGCGTCCCAGGTAATCGCCCATTGATTTGTAACTATCCCACCATGGTTCGTGATAGGTAAATGATGGCGGGTAATCAAATTTTCGGACGCCTTTGATCGTATAGTAAGCAAGATGCTGATTTACAAAATTCACCCCCAAAACACCCTGCCAGTCAGCCAACCGCTTGAAATTAGCAAAGGTAATTTCCCAGCCGGCACCACCATAAGTTTCACTTAAGGTTCGGGTCTTTCCACCCT
This sequence comes from Prolixibacteraceae bacterium, assembly GCA_025355875.1. GTDB lineage: Bacteria > Bacteroidota > Bacteroidia > Bacteroidales > Prolixibacteraceae > Aquipluma. Next base: position 2,181 of record JANXYV010000175.1, read on the forward strand.
GATTGGCGGCACTACCCAATTCCCTGATCGCACGCGTATTTCCGAACTGGCCACCTAACCCGCTAGGAACATACTCATTTCCAAGCATATCAACGCCAGGCTGCTGATGGTAGTAATAGAATGATGCTTCATCTGATCCATCTGTGGGCTTTGGCCAGCCATGTTCCCAGTAGTGGCCGGTCAGTTTTAGCCCATTTGCAGCACAATACTCGCTGTAGGGTTTTGCCCAGCGCTCGAGAAACATCTCGAGCAATGTTTCATAGTAATCGTGCCTGACTTTTTTCCAGTTACCGATTTCGTCTACGATTGAAGGCAGGTTTATTCTTAAATCGTATCCCCAACGTTTTTCAAATTCAGTGAACAGATCGGGGGTCCAGCGAAACGCGGTTTTAGGACCCATGGCAGCTTCAAGGTTGGGCTCATCGGTAAATATTCCCATCAATGTTTTGCCAAATTCATCCTTGTCATTTTTTTCGTACCCCTTCATCGTGATCTCTATAAATTTCTGCGTGACACCTTTTTGAAGAAGATCAACATATGGGAAATTACCATACCAATACGATTTTGAGCCAAAGGTTTTTTTGAAAAGGTAATACACCCCTTTTTTCCCCGCGTAGGTTTCTTTTGCCGAGGTGATGTCGGTGAATTTATTGTTCTCAAACATCAGAATGGCCTCATATTTACTCGTGTCAGGTTTCAGTATTTCCTGAAGTTCGCAGCTTAAACCAGTACCCTGATTATAGGATTCGGGCATTTGAGCCGGAACGTGACCACCGGCAAAGCCACTTGGATAAGAGTTCTCATCATAAATCCACACTTTCATTCCCAGTTCTTTCCCTTTCCGAACTGTGTAATCGAAAAGATGATTCCAGTCCTCTGAAAGATATTCGGTTATCAGTCCTGGTCTGGGATGGATAAATACCCCGCCAATTCCCCCTTCTTTGAACTTTTTCATTTGGAAATCAATTCCTTGCTCGGTGATCTTATCGTTCCAATCCCATAGTGGCGCGCTCCGGTACTCGGACGGCGGATCCGCAAATAGTTTTTTTAGCCCGGAATAGGTGTTAATGCCTTCAACTGCAGGTTTGATTTTGGTACTGCATCCAAAAGTAACGACGATCAACAGAATGGTGACCATCACAAGGAATAAAAGATTTTTCTTCATGTTTAGAATTGATTAAATGATTGTTAGCAGATCTGAACCACTTCGATGTTTAATATTTTTCCCAGTTTTTCAATTTTATCAGCGATATGCCCGACACCTATCGTGCAATGGTGAGCTGGACCTTGTTTAGACCATTCATTCATGAACCGTTTAGCTCCAATTGAAAAACGGTAACGGCTATTTGTATTTCCAATTTCAAGAACAGGACCGGCAACCGATTCACCTTCCGCAACAAGCAGGAATATACCTTCTTTGCCTTCAACAACTGAAAGCAAGGTGACTGGTCCATGTTTTACGCTCATTTGTATTGACAAACCTTTACCTGGTTTTCCGTGATAAACAGACAGCGGAACAAGTTTTACACGTCCTTCGGCGATGGCGGAGTGTGCAGGTCCGTCGTGTCCGAGCATCACCACATCATCCTTAAAATCCATCAGGTAGAATTCGGAGAAAGAACCTCCGGCACCAAATTCGGCCATGATTTTCATCGCCTGCGCATTCTTCACTTCACATTCACCGGCTATCGGAATGTTTTTGCCTGTCAATAAAGTATTTCCGGCAATGACTGAAGTTACAATGTTCTCATAATCATTGCCCGATTCTCCTTCGTAGTAGTAGGCCATTGAGCCTAAATTGCGATTTTTGACCAACTTGTCGAGAGCAACAGAAGTACGTGCAGCCCGCTCAATTTCTG
>JANXYV010000177.1 GCA_025355875.1 Prolixibacteraceae bacterium
GCCACTGAAATCGACCTGAAATTGATTGTTATACCGAAAAGAGAACCAAGTTTCAACGCCAAACGATCATGGACTATCTCTATAGGATTTAAAATGCAAAAAATACTGATTTTGTCAAAATGAAGTCCGACAGGCTCCTAGTAAATAAAGTGCCTGATAAACCAGGTGGTGCCCGCTGTCGATCAGGGTTCCACCGGTTCCCAGGGCCTTGATGCCGCGCCAGCCTTTGGAATGCGCTTCGGAAATGGTGTGTGTTACGACAAACGATGAATGGATGATCTGCCCAAGTTTTCCGGCTTCGATGATTTCTTTGGCGTTCCGAACCGCTTCGCGATAAACAAAGTTGTGTGCCGGAAAGATTTTTATGCCTTTTTCTTCGGAAAGCTTCCTGATTTTATCAAGTTGCTCAAAATCGGTCACCACAGGCTTTTCGACCATAATGTGTTTCCCGTTTTTAATGGCGACCTTGATTTGCAGATAATGGTACGGATTGATGCTGCCGATGATCAGCGCATCAATTTCAGGATCAGCCACCATGGATTCGAAACTTTCGTAAGCTTTGATGCCGAGTTCAGTGCATCTTTTCTTCAGCAGTTCCGTTTCTTCGGCCTTTTGGATTTCATTTCCAAAAAATAGGTGGCACATCCCAGTTATTGCAGCATCCGGGTTTTGGCTGAAACCTTTCCAGTGCCAGTCGGCAATGAAACCCATGCCAACCATTCCAATTCTTAATTTTTTCATTTCCTAATTTCCTTTTATGATGATGACTTTGTCTGACTTTGGAGACAGGCTAATTTCGGAAAAGACCAATCTCTGATCTTTTAATCCGAACCTGTTGTGAGATTCAAATTTTCCGCTGTCACAAATGTAAATTTTTACTTCCTGTGGCAGTTTCTGAACCGGTAAATTTACTGAGCAAATCTTGGTTTCAGTGGTCGGGTTAAACAGATAGATGAAGCTGGTTTTGCCACATTTAACCCCGTAAACTTTCACTTGCGACTGGTCAATAGCGACTTCAACGGGCACAAATGATCCTTTTCCGTCCTTCATCATTTGATCGAGAATCACACGGACACGTGCGAAATAGCTCATCATTCCACGATTTTCGAAATATTCCCACCACCAGCTCATAGGCAAGAGAGGTGTCGGTGAAAACAACCCCAGCCAAAGACCGCGTTTGAAATCGCTGTCCATGTGTTCGGCATCCAGATCAAAGTTTTTAAGCCAGTCGCTTTCGTGGGCAAATTCACCAATGATATAAGGCTTTTTATAGGCTGCAATATGATCGTTAATCAGGTTCGGTATGTCGAAAAGCGGAATGATGTTGTCGTAAACATGGATCTGGTTGAAGTCGATGTTTTTGACCGAATTCAGCCCTTCCACCTCGGTTTGCGCGATGCTGGTGGTAATCAGGTGATGGTATGGGTCCTTCTCCTTTAAAAAAGTACTCATTTCGACATGCCAGGCTACGGCCGATTTTGGCCGCCTTTTGTCGTTCTTATCTTTGCTGAAAGCGAACCAGTTGATTTCGTTGTAAAACTCCCATGCACCAATACTTGAACTGTAACCCCACCGTGCAATAAAATAGCGCAACTTGTTTTTATATTGCTGTTTAGAAATTGGATTTACAAATAAAGCACTGTCACTTTCGGCCTTACCACCGCCTTTCAGACCATAATTACTTTCATCAAAACCTCCGGTTCCACTAAAGCAAAGCATAATATAAACCCCAAGAGAATCGGACAATTCGAAAAGTCGGTCGAGTTTTTTAATTGCACTTGGGTTGAAATATTCAGTCGAATTAGAATACCGGTTGGTGGTTGGACTTACCTCTTTCCACTCAATCGGGAAATTCCAGGGACAGATCCAGATACGGGTGTAATTGCCACCACTGGCCGCCAGTTTCCGGAGCATGAATTCATAATTGAACCTCGGATTTTCATGAAGCGTCTTGAAATATTTCGAATCGTCGTTGCTTCGGGCTTCCCAGCAAATATTTTCGCCTAGTCCACGAAAAGGTTCGCCGTTATCGAACCCAAAAGTATAATTGTCGCGGGCATGCAAAATCCCTTTCTTTCCTGAAACTTCAGAAATAAACGATTTTGAAGGGGATTCGCTGACCAGTTCCCCGTTTTTGCTTAACCTGAATTTACAGGTATATTTTCCGGCTTCCTGAGGCAAAAAGCGTGCTTCCCAGTTCGAAAGTCTACCGCTTTCGCCTGAAACATAGAAACAGGGAACCATCAAGACTTTGCCCGATGGTGCGTGCACTTCCATGTCCAAAGCAATATCCTGCATGAAATAGGGATTCTGCCATTCTCCGGTGAGTTGGATGTCCCATTCTGATTTTTCATACTGACGTACCGAACCGGTAATTTGGCTGACTTGCCTGATCTGAGCCAAAGCGCTGACGACTGGGACTATCACAAACAGAACAAAAACAGGAAATCTGAAATGCTTCATATTGCAATTTTCAAAGCGATTAATTTATAGATTGGATTTCAGCAACACGAAAGATAAATGTCCAGTCCTGCCTGAGCAATCTTCAGATCGAGTTCTTCTGTGGCACCACTGAAAACCGTGAGGATATAGCCAATTTCAATTTCATGAATCAGTCCGCCCGAATAGCCGAATTCTCCCTGATAGGCAGGCCTGATTTTGCTTCCGCTGTTCAACCGGGTGTCGGCCATTTCTGCGGCCTTCGAATAAGCAATGCCAATGAAGTTATATCCTGGATAAGTATGCCCCTCAGTGTTTTCAGGCACAACTTTCATGATTTCCACAGCTTTCATCTGCGAAATCCATGATAAACCGTCTTTATCCATTCTTGCAATCAGAATTACGCCGGAAACATCCAGCTTTCGGGCCAGTGTTTCCATTTCGGCAATCATCTTTTCGGCAATCGGTTGAAAATGATCCATATTTTCCGGATTCTCTTATTTTAGATACTCCTCTGCATTTTCTTTGGTCACCAGTTTTACCGGTACGCGTACGTCTTTTTCAATGGTTTTTCCGGCGATAAAATCATACACTTTGTCAACAGCGACTTTGCCCATGGTCAGTGGTTCCTGGGCACAGGAAGAAAGCATTTTGCCGTCTTTGATGGCCTGTGCACCATCTTTCGAACCGGCAACACCCATAACCGTGATTTTTCCTGAACGGCCGGCTTTTTCAATTCCTTCGTTAGCTGCGATGGCACTCACATCGTTAATGGCAAAAATGGCGTCCATATCCGGCGTTTTAGCCAGGAATTCCTTGATCACGCCGCTCACGCCATCCTTGTTGGCATGGCCATCCTGCGCTCCGATGATGCTCATTCCGGGATATTTGGCCATTTCTTCCTTAAAACCTTCAACCCGGTCGACACAACCTTTTGAAAGTGAGAATGTGAGCAGACCAACCTTGGCCTTTGGATTGACTTTGGCCAGTTCGGCGCATGAAATCCTTCCGGCGCTCAGGTTATCGGTCATTACTTTGCACAGATACATCGAATCGGCTACATTGAAATCGGTATCGACAATGATGACCGGAATCTTTTTTTGTTTGGCTGCTGCCAGAACGCGGTCGATGCAACCGTCGTGAGTAGCCGGAAGAATGAAAATTCCGGAGATTGGCTGGTTCAGCATTGCTAAAACATCCTCTTCCTGCTTTTTGGTATCGTGGTTTCCATCGAGAAAAACCAAACTGTCGCCACAAGCCACCACTGCTTTCTTGATGCCTTCATTCAGACTCACAAAGAACGGATCGTGCATGGTCATGAACGACGAAATGAA
>JANXYV010000179.1 GCA_025355875.1 Prolixibacteraceae bacterium
GCCACTGAAATCGACCTGAAATTGATTGTTATACCGAAAAGAGAACCAAGTTTCAACGCCAAACGATCATGGACTATCTCTATAGGATTTAAAATGCAAAAAATACTGATTTTGTCAAAATGAAGTCCGACAGGCTCCTAGACTGCCACCGTAATTAGTTCTATCAATTTCTAAATTCGGTTCAATAATGTGTAGTAGTTCAAAAACATTTTCAAAGCTTATAGCATTTATCGCTGTTGGAAAATTTAATTCAAACTCATCTTTATTTGGTTCAGTTAAATTTATTTTGACAAACAATTCTTCCAAAATCAAAGGTGCTCTTGTCGGTAACCCTCTTATAATTATATTGTTTAGAGTAGCTAAAACAGGATTGAGCTTTTTGTAGTCTGGATTATGTTTGTAAGGAAATTCAACATCAAATGAACTTGTATATTGAAGTAGTCCATTAATTTCGTTGAGTTTGGTTAAATCGGCAGGAATCCTTTTATCCAAGTTTGCTCTAAAGTCAGTAACAACTTTTGCGATTGTATCAATAATATATCCTGCTTTATATTGCATTTTCAAAATTCATTAGAAATTGATGAAATAATAGAATAGCATTAATGAACTTGTTAATAAATCATTTTCAATACTTACGCAAAATATTCAATATCAACACCGCGATCATGCATGTGGAGAATACATTTAGTAACTTGTTTATCTGTAAAAAATATAGAAAGTCCATAATCTGAAAATGAAGCACCCATTGGATCATTTCCATATCCTCTTAAAACTACTTTTTCATCATTCTGCTGAATGATTTTCATTTGTTTAGGAGCCATTTGAATATTGTTTTGCCAAACAGGATGATTGCCATCAAGATTGAATAATGTAGCTGTATAACCTTCACCTCCACTGGTGTTTGGTTCGACTTTTACAGCTCTATTTGCTCCTCCTGTAAGGTTTGTAACTTGTCTTCCATTCTCATAACGAATATGATCAGAAGATTTAAATACAAAATTTAGGTCTCTTTGGCTTTTTGACTTAAAGATTTCAAATATTTTCATTGTTGAAAATTTATATGGATAATTAGTTTATCACGACTCATGATATATATATATAATAGTGAATGATGGTTAGTCTTTTGAAGGAAAAATAAACTCCAAATCTTGGGAATGAAGGGGGGGGGAGTATCAATTCATATGAGGTAAATTTCAGGTAAATTAATAGGTTTATTTTATTTCTCCAAGTTATGACTATCTATTCAATAAAAAATGCCTAATTGACAATAATCTTTGTAAGCAATTTTATTTATATCAATTCCAAATTAGAAAATTCCAAATTAGTGTAATTGACCTGTATGTTAATTGCTTGAAAAATAAAGTCATTAATATGTAATAATAAAACTGAAATATTCAAGCATGATTTTTTACATTCAATGCCTTAGTCTATTGCGGAGTACTTGCAATTTTACTCGGCAAATTGATGTTCGTAATCAAATCTCAAATAAAAATCAAGGAGCTACATTTTATGCAACTCCTGATTTGTGTTCTTCATTCAGTGGTTTTACATTAGGGGTAAAGGATTGTGAAGGGGAAAACCGTCTCAATACAAGAACCTGAAATTCAGCATAAAACCTTTACTATCCAATTGTACAATTTCTTTTACTAATAGAGAATTTTATTGATCCTTTCTATAACTATAGGTAAATGACACAATCCTTATAAATATCAATAAACCAAATAGATAACCTGTCCAATAGATTGATCCATCATATCTTGTAGCATAAATTCCAATGTTCAGGTTGCAAATTTTGCCTAATAGAGAAAAAGGCAATATAAACCCATGATAAAGTCCAAGCCAGAACCCAGGATCATTATCAGAAATACCAGCCACTTCACAATTTGGTTTGGCTGCACAGGAACTAAGGATCAACACCATGAAGAAAAGGATAGCATTTACTATCCTAATGTGCTTTTTCATCATTTGACGTTTAAGGGATTCAAGTTATAGGTTGATTTCTGGACTGTTTCTTTAACCTGTTCAGAAAAAAATGTACAATTCTTCATTATTATCGGTGATGTACAATTTGAAATGAACAGTGTTCAGAAATTACTTGAGTAGGTGAGCTGGTTCAAACCTTTTACTTGCCAACAGTTACAAGTAAATACTTGTAGTGCAAGTAAATACTTGAGAAAGTGCCTTCAAGTAATACAATTAATTACTTGAAAGCACAATCCTTTAGCACATTACCTTGAAGCTCTTGGAAGATTTACACCTTCAAGTTCAGCATAAGTAAAATCAGGAAGTATTTCCTCAACATATACCGGAGCTTTCTGTGGTTCAGCAACATACACAAACCGATGAAAGAGGGTTAATACTTCACCAGTCTTTTCCACTGTGTATTGGTAAGGCTCACAATCCTGTTTTTCAATAGTACCCGGAATTTCAGTACCAACAAGACTTTTGCAGGTTTCTTCATCAAAAGTACTTGCAACTGAAGCTTTCCTAACTGTTGCGTACATTCCACCAGAAGCAGAATGAATAATTTCTACTCCACCTTGTAATTCAAGGGCAATAAAGGTTTTCCCTTCACTAGAAGTTCTTTCCTTGTAACCGATAATTTTTACCATTTTGTTTTGTTTAAATGAGTTAAACACTAATAATATTTATGAATGAATCAATCCCTTTTGCAACTGGTGTTATCACTTAAAAATTGATGGATCATTAAATCAGCTGCTTTAATTTTCTCCCTCATAAAAAGTGTAAATGCAGATTGCCACCGGGGAATCATCTATTCGGAAATTGGTGGTGGTCATGATTTAGGGGTAGCTTGTACATTTACATTTGAAGTGTAAAAAATTTTTATTGTAAAAAAAATTCTGTGATTAGTAGGACAGCAGGATTTCAAGTGAAGGGGTAGCAATATCCACCAATAGAAAGGAGCAAGACTACATTTTTATTTGTAGTGCCTGCTCCTAGGTTTAACTCAATTAAAACCATTATTTCTACTGGTGATTATTATCCAAATGTCCAATTAACAAAGGTGTTGTACCCAGATGGACAGCTTGAATTAGAGAATTTTGAATAGCCAGACGTAAAATCCTTTCCCATCAATAATATACACTTCCATCAAATCAATGGTCATTTTTACAGCATCAACTTTGTAAACTGCACCTTTTCTGATAGGAGGCAAATCTTTAATGGCAATTACTTTGAAAGGACAGTAAATCCGTTTTAAAATGCCTTTACGATCCACAACTAATATGCTTGTCGTACCAACAATTTTAAATAATTCAAGAATATATTCACGGTTCTGCTCAGTCATTTGAATTCTGATTATCTCAGATACCAGGAATTTGTTCCAGTTTCCAGATTGGAGGCAATTGATTGTACAAAATCCAAACACCCAGCACCACGATCTAAAAATGTGTCGATATATGAAGTTTTATTGGCAGAGGTGAACAGGTTGTACAGTTTCCACAGATTTATACTTCCATCGTTATTCCGGCTGAAGGATTTATCCTGATAATATTCCCTTGCAATCGTTGAAATTTGTGATTCATTAATTGGCATTGGAATAATGGATTTCTTCTGCTTCAATGGAAGGTATTGGTACATTTTACTTCTACCAAGCATCTGGGCAAATTGATTCTCAGAAATGGAATAATCACCAAGTTGGTGAAGTTGATTGAGCTGCCTGTCAGCTTTAAACTCAGACAACAGCTGATAGACTTCAAAAGCAAGATCAGATAGTGATTTTACACGAATTTCCTTTTTGAAACCATCGGTAGAAATGCACAGGTTTGTGCAAACGTGGACTTTGAAGCCGATAAAACATCGGAAATGCTCTTCAATCTTGCGGCTGTAAAGGTTTTCACTATTGTATGATCTTACACCACCGATGCACAATGAAAGTTTATTTCCATTGATGGTTTCAGAAATATTAGGGAATTCGATGATGAAAGCCATACGTTCCCAGTATATCGTTTTTTCATCTTCCATTAATTCCTGAACAGATTTCCCCATAGCTTCAGGGATTCTTCCTTTTACAGGATGCGATACGCGTATAGCAGGCTTCAGCATTCTTTCTCCTGAAAAGAAATTTGAACCAATCTCAGTGACGGTATTAATAAATTCCGGATGACTGATTGTTGATTCATTATCCTTCGAGAATACTGGAATAATACACTTGCTGGATAGTTCACTTAACCTGATAGGTTCTGTATTTGAAGTAATAAAATGATCTGATGAGATCTCTTCAACTTCAAATGCTTCAATGATTTCAATAGGCTGTCGTGCCTGTACAATTGGTCTTTTATTAACTGATATGAGCTCCATGATGTTGAATTTAAAGGTTATTGACTACAGCAATTGGATTCTCAATCTGTTTCTTTCTGGTAATACACAAAGGCTCCAGTTCACTGCGGTAATTTGGGTAGCTTCTCAAAATATCACGCAACTGGTCTACGGTTGTTACCTGTGTAATTTCAACTTTCAGATCAGCGATTGTTTTACCTGAGTTGCACCAGTTAAGAATCCGTTGACCTGTTGCTTGGGAAATTATATAGGAGGGCTTATCCATGAATAACTGAGTGCGATCTTTCGTAGCGGTTGCCTGATGTTTGATGTCAATTTCAAATACCAGTGTCAATTCAAAATCTGTATTCTCGCGTGCCACTCCTTTTAATCCAACTTTCTCAGGAACCATTTTCCCATTTTTTTCGGACAACACATAGTCTTGCTTTGATCTGATGGTAGCAATTATGTGACAATTGGACTGCAAAACCTTTTGAATAAATGCAGTGTGGCGAGGTAGAACTTTACCCCAGTTGGAAAATGAGTTACCAAGCATAGAACCATGAATCTCAACTATAGTTTCCCATTCTGGAGAGATTGAATCGATGATAATAACCTGCATACCAGCATTTTCACAAATATTGACTGCTTCAATATAACGCTCAGGTGTAAATGGTGCTTCAAGATCAAGTACTTGATAGTCTCCCAAGTGGGCATAGAGGTCGGCACTGTTGTTTTCGCAGTCGATCACAGCTACTTTAGACCAGTCATTAATCAGACCGTTGGCCAGCAACAATGCTGACATCGTTTTACCCGAACCCGCAGGTCCTTGCAAGCCCAGTTTAATTTTGGCTTGCTGCCTTTCTGATTGTCGTAATTCCATAATTTTAAATGATTTTAAATGAATAATTAGAAATTTCTGTGGATAGAAATTATTGGAATACCATTTAGATTTTTGATTTTCAACATCAAAATCATTCAGGCATAAACAAAATATTTCCTCGATGGCTGCGTGGGGGTTATAATTGAGCGGACAAATGGAGAATTTAGAAGTGAAATTAACTTCTACTTGCACAGTCGTAGTGTTAATTTGAAACATGGTGTTGCATGTTGCACTAGCGTAAGATACAGTTATCCAATAGTCTATAAAGGAGAGTGATGCAACAGTTGTTTTTTTTATTCACTGCTTTTTAGAAAGAGTGTTGCACCCAAAAATGTCATATTGTTCTAGTGTTAAATGACTTAGATGGGTGCAACAGTGCAACAGTGCTTTATTTCTCCCTTAGCCATCGTTGAACTTGCGTTCTGCTGGTTTTTAGAATTTCGGCCATATGTGTTTTATTATTGTATCCCAAATTCTTGAAGAGAAAGATTGCAACCTCTTTTTTACTTAGCTCATCCTGTTGATTAGTAAATATTTTGTGGTAGACCTTCAAAGCAGTAGCCCTAAAATATTCGGTAATTTCCAGTGCAGTTTTCATTATTTCACCTGATATAGTCGGAGTCTGATCACTATCTAATTGCCAAAACATACCTTTAATCACAACTGCAAGACGTAATGCAATAACATCAAGTTTTCCATATACACCAATTAAATAGCCTGATTTTTCATTGTTGATAATCCCCACATTTTTGTTATACCATTCTATATAAATTCCTTCTGCCTCTTGGGTTAATCGCAACTCCGTTTTTTGAACCATTTGGGTTAAGCTGACGATAAAGTGTTCCCATTCCACAAGCAACTCTTCAGGAACTATAGCATTAGAATATGTGGGTTTTGATGTATGTTTAGGGTAGAAAAAGACCATCCGTGATAAAAACCCATTTTCAGAACGATCATCCACTGCTAGTCTTTTCAAAACTTCAGGTTGCATACCACCCATAACCATAATGACAGGCAGAGAAACCATTAAAGGGTCTTTGCTAACTCTGTTACCCTTCATAGCTATTCTTGTCCATGAGGATAACATGTTAGTTTGTTCTCCTGATTTATTGTAACGACCAAAATCGTCTATCCAGCCTATTAACTCGTCTCGATGAATCATTAATCCACGTTTATTAACGCTGTGTACTTGAGTTAAGGCTTCGGGTGTAAAATCGATAAGAAGATATTGAAAACATTTTGGGGGAGGATTATTATCTCCTATACCTTCTGCATTTCTTTGAGTCTGTGTTAATGCCTTGATTCGCTCATGTTTTGCTTTTTCTATATTGTACTTTGTAATTTCTTTTTCATCAAGCTTAACGAAAGGGGCCATACAAATGCTTTGTGGTTCTGTTTTTCCTATAGAAACATTCCCAATCAAACATGTCCAAAAAATAGGAACATTCCGGTATTTTGTCACCAATTCCAACTTATCTCCAATTGCCAGAGCTGTTGCAGTCAGCATAGACCCAACCCAAAAATCTATTGGTGTTTTATAAACATTTTCACAAGTATTAATAAAACGTTGGATAAATTCTGGGAAACGGTCAATAGGCAAAGTGGGTAAATCGATATGTTTATTGTGGTTTGTAATCCTTGCTCCAAATCCTTCATGATACAATTTGTGACTTGCTATTGAAAAATCGTTATCGCATTCCAGCATCGCGTAAACCATGGTCGGATTGTAGCCCTTTCCAGCAGTAAATAATGTTGATGTGGTGAATGGATAAAAAATCCGTTTTTCTTTGTGCCAGTTTGCGCTTACCAGATTATCAGTATTCCCCGGCCTTTTAAAATAGATTCGATGACTTTTTTCCATAACAACAATCCATCCATGTTTTTTTAGAAGCTCGATTGAATCACCCCTTAGATTATAATCATCAAAAGTGGAAAGTTCAGTTTCCACATCATGAGAGGTATCTTCATCTTCTGAGATTTCATTATTGGTTTGGTCAAAGCTTTTTGCAATCGCTAAAAGATGTTGCCTTTCTTCTACTGAAATTGTCGGAATTGATATAAAGTCTTTAGCAACTAATCGATAACCATCAGACGGTGGAGCAATTACATAACCACCCTCACCCCGAGTTTCTATCAAAACATTCTTATCTTTATTAGTTGCAAGTTTTTGATTGCCTTCAATAGAACTACATCGGTAGTATAGATGTAGCCCATTATGAATTGTACGGCTAACAACAAGCCTATCAAATAGTTCAGGCATTGCATCTTGTACTGCAGTTGAAAATTCTTTCGCAAGGGTTCCTGTAGGATCATTTTTGGTGTCAATATCAATAACTTCTAAATTGCCAGATACTTGTCCGCAAATAATACCAATTCCTTTGGCTCTTTGGGTTGAAAAAAATCGTTCAACTTCACCATTTACCATCTTTCTTTGCATGAATGTTGACCATTTAGCAATAGCTGGTGCTTTATTCTCTCTAGTTGGGATAACCGACAAATTATTGCCTATATATTCCCTGGCAGTTGTGATTAAATTATTCATGGTTAATCCTCCTTTCGTAAGAATTATATCCATGATTAATTTTCCCCATAGGGTAATATAAACAATCAATAATTTGGATAATTAACTGTAAATGTGTAGTTTTGAATTGGATTGAAGGGTTGGCTTCTGAAGTCAGCCTTTTTTTATTTTTCATGACTGACTCCTTTCTCTTCGATTGGTTATATACTGTTTTGCCTCTGAATTGACTTCAGACAAAGTTTTTCTCCTACCAGATCTAACCCACTGGGTAATTTCAGACTGCAAAAAATACAAACGTTTTCCCTTCTTGTTATTGGGTAAAACACCCTGATGTACAAGTGAATAAATTGTTGGAACACTGAGGTTCAGGAACTCTGCTGTTTCTGTTACTGTGAGAAGTTTTTCTTGATCAGTTCCGTTGCCAGAAAATTTGGAAAGTAACTCTACAACCATTCTTTCTGTCCGGCTTTGGCTCTCTTGGAGCTGCCCGACTGCTTGCGGTAATTCGTTAAAAGTTATCATATGAACATTATTTAATTAATAATGCTGCAATGATATTGGTGTGTTTTGTGGGGTTACAATACGTTTCAAGGTTACCGTAACTAAACCCTTATAACTTTTTTATTTCTCCCCTGATTACATCAAAGATTGGTCTTTTTACTTCAAGCTTATTTGAAGAAATAATATCATTAAGATATTTAGGTTTAAAGCTCTTAATGCTATTTCTAAACATATAATTAAAATTCTTAAGAACCCAATCTTCTAATGTTCTTTTGGTGCAACCTGTTATTAAATCACTTCCATACAGTTGTTTGAAACTATCAGCCAGCCTAATTCCATTATCTCTAAAAGTAAGCTTTTCTTTTGCATCAGTTCCGTTAGTTAGAATTCTCAATAATTCTGGCTGTTGTGATCTATCAAAGAAATCCTTGATTTCATGAAATAGTAAATCTATTATTTCGGGTTTGAAGGTTGGTTTTTGTTCAATTTTATCTTCATCGGTTTTCTCTTCTGGATGATCAACTAAATCCTTACCATAATGTTCTTCCATATAATTCCTAAAATCTCTATCAATTATCGAAATGTCTTGACTTACAATTGGGAAAGCTTTAATACGGTCAATGTGCTGTCGAATAGCCTTTTTAGAATGACGAATTGAAGTATTATTAATATGCGTAAAAACATGCCCAGAGATTTCCATGCTGATTATATGATCACGATACTCTTTGGATGAAAAAAAATCAACGACTATATCCATAAGTGGATTCATGAGCCTACTTATTTCTTCCCTTTTTAATTCATCCTTAATGAAATATATTTGGCATAAACCGCTAATAAAGTCAATCAGAATCTTATCTTTTGTTTTAGGTAATCTTGCAGCATAATGACACAATGCAATTAAATTCTGAACTTGTTCAAATGAGAAGAATTCTTCATAGAAAGGGGAAATACATTTCGCCTCATAAATTAACTCATTTATTAATTTTTGTTTGTTTTCACTTTCGGTATCAGATGGTTTCTCTTTCCAAAAGAGTTCCAACATTCTTAATAGTTCATTGTTTTCCATCAGAAATTCATAAGATTTGCGGTTAACTGTTTCATTGTCTCATCTTCAAATCCAGCAAAATAACTCTTTGTTGTACTTACATCGTGATGATTTAGAGCTTGGCTAATTTGTTCTAAACTTGCTCCACTTCGAATAGCAAGAGTGGCGAAACTATGCCTACTCCAATAGCTGGATAACTCATCAGGTAACCCATTTGCGTTAGCTAATTTCTTAATGTTTTCATTCAACACACGGGTAAATAGTCCAGATTTCTTAAACTTCTCCATTTCGTTCATCTCTGGTTTGTAAATATCAAATATATAATCTTCAGGATCATTTTTTATGCTGCCATATTTTTTGATAAACTTTGTTGAATACTCGTTGAGATGCACTACCACCGGCATTAAATTAGCTTTAGATGTCCTTTTGGTCTTTTCACGGATATAAACCAACTTATTATCCTGCAAATTCTTATATTTTAGACTGAGCATATCTTTTATATTTAACCCAGCACAATTATACAGGAAGAACCAATAATCCTTTGCAATTCTTTGTGATTCTGTTTGAGAAATTGCCTCAAAAAGAGTCTTTAATTGTTCTTTGCTTAGTGCCTTTTTAACGACGCTAGACTTTGGTATTTCATATCTTTTTCTTCCAAATGGATATAGAGTAGGTTCAATAATCTTTTCTGAAATAGCAGCATTAAATATGGCTCTTAGTGGTCGCAAATAGATTCCAACAGTAGTATAGCTTCTTTTTTGTTCTAATAGGTAATTTTCAAATCGGGTTAACCATGATGGTGTAATTTCACGAAATAATAGAAAATCAGGTTCTGTTTCAGGTTCCTGTTTTGGAGAATCTTCTTTTTTTTGCTTTTTTAAATCTTTATTGGCAAGGAAATTTTTTATTGCTTTTACGCTCAAATCATAATTGCTTGCTGTTCCATATTGTCTGTTTTCTTTGTAACGTTTTATTGCCAATTGATAATGATAAAACACATTTGTGTCATCGCCTTTTCTTTGGTAAATGGCTTTTTCAAACGTTTCAAATGAAAACGGCTTCAACTTGCTAGCAACTTCTTCAGCCTGATCAAGCATTGCTTGAAGCTCAACTCTTTTAGGCTTTGATTCCTCTCTAGGCTTTGTTGTTCCCCATATACTTTGGAACTCCTTTTCTGTATATTCAAACTTGGTCTGATATAGTTTCTGTTTACGTGGAAAAGGAGTAAATACTCTTAGTTTAACCGGATATTTATGGCTTCTTAATTCCCTACGAGTATCTAAAAATAAATTGATAAAATAATCTTTTTCGCTTTCCATAAAGTGAATCATTAATGTAATTTTGCCTACAGAAGAACAGCTTTTAGTCTATTCATATTTTTAAGGCATTAGATCGTAGCATTAAAACCTAAATTCATTTGCATATTGTTTGCATACAAAAATACAAAATATCACAAAACAACACAAAGCATCTATGTATTTAATTTCTGAAATATCAGTGTTTACTGGTCTTTCAGCTATCATCACAAAACAAACAAGTTATTAATATTGTGATTCTGGATCAGAAGAGTTTAGGTTCGAAACCTAACAGGACAACAGTAGATCAACCACTTACGAATATTTCGTAGGTGGTTTTTTATTTCTTGCCAATGATCTTGCCAAAGGATGGGAAATTTGTGTGGTTCTACGGGAGAATGGTGGTGGATCACAGTGACCTATACTTATTTTGAAATCTGTCTAATTTATCGGGGACTAGGACAATATCACCAAAAGATTAATTACTTTTAGGCAACCTTAAGACCGCCCTATATGAAATTATTCCGAATACTTTTTACAGCGATACTTCTTTATTTTTCCGTTTTTACTCCTTTCCATATTGGTTTATATGCCAACAATATTTCCGGAATTGGATATGAATTTAATTTAGTAGCCAAATCTGACACAGCAAGAGAAACTCCATCTAAATCATTGAATATAAAAGGGAAAAGAGTCTATAAAAACTATTTAAAACCTTCTTATGAGTTGTCAAATTATGATGAATGGTTGAGTTCTGATGATTTATATGAGAGCGGTAGTATCTATTTTAATCCTCTTTTACCTGGACCTCTAGGAATACAACAAACATGCCAATTAGATATTGATGGGAATGGGTTTGAAGATTTATTTTACTATGATAGTTATCTTTTAGAAGTTCCAATTGCAAATCCCCCACCAAGAGTTTTTATGAATAACGGAACAATTTTAGAAAAAACTGAATGGACAGGGCCATCAATAATAAACCCACATGGGGCAAAACTATTGGTTGGAGATTTTAATAATGATTCATTGCCAGATATTTTTACTTTAGTAGGTTTTGATGTTGCGGAAGGTGTCGATGGAACACTTCAAATTAGTCACCTTTTGTTTAATTCATCAGAAGGATTTAAAACGGTAAAGGAATTTAGTGATCAACTTGGATACCATCACACGGGTTGTTCTGGTGATATTGATAATGATGGCGATTTAGATGTGATAATGTTCAATTTTGCTTATTGGAATACTGGAGTAACAAGTAAAATCCTATGGAACGATGGAAAAGGAAATTTCACTTATGGAACAAGTGGATTTAGTGAAATCGCGCCTGTTAATCACTCTGAATTATTTGACATAAACAGCGATGGATTCCTTGATTTAGTTATTAGTTACACTGCCAATCATCTTAAACAAACTAATGATATGATAGTTATGTGGGGTAATGGTAAGGATTTTAACCTCATTAATTCAACTTCGTTTGAGTATCCAGTATATAAAGCTTTAATGGACATAGATTTCACCGATATTAACAATGATGGTATCTCTGAAATAATTTTATCCGGAACAGATATATTATTAGGAACAAGTCCAGATACAGGCCTGAAATATTTTATTGATCTCTATCAATCAGATGATAAAGGGAAAACATTTATAAAAAAAACAGACAAATTTTTTGATGTGGTGAATTTTCCAAATTTTGGGCACATGATTGTAAAAGATTTGAATAATAATGGGTTGATGGATATATATGGTGTGAATAGAAAAGATTCAATTAGATGGGAATGGAATGGGTCTAAATTCATGGATAAATTTCCTTTACCAGATTCCCCAATTGCTAAAGATTATGCTTTTACAAGCGATGGTAAGATAAATATAGTATGGGAAAGAGTTAATCCTTATTCTGATAAAAACAGACAAATTAAGAAGTGGGCAATATATTGGTCTGATAATGATTGGAGCGATACAAGTCAAGTTTCTAAATCGATTTATGCCTCAGCTGATGTGCCCGAAAATAATACAGACTTTGATCAATATACATTAGATGCAACTAGCAAAGAAATGTATATTCGGATTTCTGCAATTGATTCCTATGGTGTCAAATCTAAATTGTCTAACCTCCTAAAAATTGCTATTCCACCACCAACAATTAAATTTGCGACTATTTGTGATGGAAATAATCTAACTATAAGTGGCACTAATTTTATTGGAGTCACTGGCTTAACAATCGGTAGTTCTACAATTGCTTCTTATAAGGTATTGTCTCAATCAATAATACAGGCTGATTTAAATACAGGTCAATCAGGAAGTATTTCTATTGCCACTGTTGCTGGCAACGTTACTTCTTCTGATGTTTCTTCCATTGTGCCACCTTCACAACCACTTGTAATAAACGGTAAAAAGCATCCTTTAACGAGAACGGTAGAAACATACAGTGTTCCTAAAACTGAAGGTGTAATTTTTGAGTGGTCGTTTCCTGAAAGCTGGGAACAAATATCTGGTATTCATACTAATATTGTCACGGTTAAAATTGGCAATTCTGACGGAACAATTAAAGTGATTCCATCAGCTTTTTGTGGTAGTTTAGAAACCATTTCGTTACCTGTATCTGTTTACACATATATTCCAGATGACAATTTTCAAAAAGCTTTACGTGATCTTGGTATTGACAAGGAGAATAAACAGGATTCTGTTCTTTCATCTTCACTTGTCAATGTATCGTCATTAAACCTGGAATCAAAAAATATAGGTGATTTAACTGGTATTCAGGACTTCACAGCTTTAAAACATCTCGAATGTTGGGATAATCAGCTCAAAGTTTTGGATTTGAGTGGTAATATTCTTTTGGAGGAATTATTTTGCACTCACAATAAACTGACGAGTTTAAACTTGTCAAATAACACTATGTTAAGAGCCCTCTTTTGTGATGAGAACCAACTCTCTGATTTAGATATCTCAAAGAATATCGCGTTGTTTACGATGGGATGTGGAATCAATTTATTAACCAGTTTGAATACCTCTAACAATAAAGAATTAGCCTATTTGTCTGCTCCCAATAATTTTATTTCTTCATTCGATTTATCAACAAATGACAAGCTTTTGCTTATGCACTGTTGGAATAACCGATTGACCAAACTGGATGTTTCCCAAAATTTGGATTTATATGAAATAAATTGTAGTGACAATCAAATTACCAATCTTGATTTCTCGAAAAATGTCAAAATGAACCTGGTGATTTGTAATTCGAATAAACTTGCATCTTTAAATCTGAAAAATGGAAATAATTCCATTTTGACAAGGATGTGGGCAGACAATAATCCAAATCTTACCTGCATTAATGTGGATAATCCAGCTTTAGCTTCTACTTATTCAGAATGGAAAAAAGATGCAATTGCAAGTTATTCAGAAAACTGTCCTCCTGTAATTACTTCAATTTCACCCAAAATTGTTTGTAAGGGAGGAACAATAAATATTACTGGCGCCAATTTCACAGGAGTATCTAGCATTAGTTTTGGAGGAATACCAGCTGTATCCTTTACAGTTCTATCGCCAACAAATATTTCTGCTATTATTGAAGATGGAACCTCGGGTAAAGTTTCAGTAACAAATAGTCTTGGTACAGCCACAATTTCGGGGTTCAAATTGATTTCTATCCCTGACATTGCAGGCACTATTACTGGTTCAACACTTGTCAATCCAGGCCAAAACGCTGTAGCGTATACTGTTCCTTCAATTGCAAATGCAACCTCTTACATCTGGACACTACCTGATGGTGCAACTGGAACAAGTTCAACAAATAGCATTAGGGTAAATTTTAGTAAGGCGGCTGTTTCCGGCAATATAACTGTAAAAGGTCATAGCGATTGTGGTAATGGGGCTGAGAGTAATCTTTCTATTATTGTAAACAGAATACCAATTGCTATTGCTGGTTCAGACCAATCGGTAAGCGAAGGGTCAACTGTTTCGTTGGATGGTTCGTTATCTTCAGATCCAGACGGAAACTCACTTACCTACAAATGGACTGCACCTTCCGGAATTATCCTAAGTTCAACATCAGCCACAAACCCTACATTTATTGCTCCTGAAATAAAGAATGATACAATATTGATACTCTCGCTAATCGTAAACGATGGATTTATCAATTCAGAATCATCAACAGTTAAAGTTTCAGTAAAGAATGTAATAAAGACTGGTTCTGAAATATTAGGAATGAATGGGTTAAAGATTTTTCCAAATCCGTCCAACGGAATCTTTAAAATTGATGGACTTCCATTAAATCAAAAGAACAAAATATCTGTTAACACGATTGATGGTAAGCTAATCAGGAAGAAAATTGGCAATTCAACAACTGAGACCATTGATATAAGCAATCAGGTTTCAGGAACATATTTGTTACATGTAAATTCCCAAACTTTTAAAATTGTGAAGAAGTAGTGTCCAAGTATTGCCAATTCAAATTGACCACAAATCTTAATCGGTTCGTCATGTGATTTAAGGGTTGGTGGTAATTCCCACCATCCTTCATCATCCCGTTGAAATGTAAATATCTTGTTTGGCTTGAATAAACCTGAGCCAAACAACTTAAATTTGACCGGATCTTTTCCTGATATTTGATCCATCAACTCAATTCTCAAAAAATGATGGCGTACCGTGCTTCAGGATTGATACTGTTTGCATTCTTCTTCGTTTGTTCTAAGGTTGCCAGCACCGACAATTCAAATGTAAAACAGAAGGAAATTAACAGAACGGAAACATGCCAGAACCATCCGGCTCATACTTATCAGGTATTTGTTCCAGCTTTGGATGTTTCGTGTAAGAAGCTGCCTCTCATGGTTGTGATCGATCCTCATGGCGACGGAAAGCTGGCCATCAAACAATTTAAAGAGGCTGCACAAATCTATCCGATGGTTTTGATTGCTTCAAATCAGATCAAAAACAATGTATCCGGGTATCCGCAACTTCTGGATGAATTGATTGCTGATGCCAAGGCCAAATATCCGCTTGGAAATACAATTTATTTGGGTGGGTTCTCAGGTGGAGCGCGCATGGCGCTCGATTATGCCATGAACCGGTCTGTAGATGGGGTGATTGCCTGCGGTGCATTGGCAGAACCCGATCAGATTAAGGCAATTAATTGCCGGATCATGGCCATTGTTGGGATGGATGATTTTAACTTCATCGAATCGGCCCGGTTCATCATCGAACCTGAAACCATTCCGCAAAATCTGGCCCTTGTGACCACCGAAGCCTCACATTCATGGCCGAACACCGGCCAGCTAAAGCAGGCAAGCGGATACATGACCTTATTTTCAGGAGAAAACAACTCTTGTCTGGATACAAATTTACTCCTGAAAACCTACCTTGCCGAACAAACGGCAAAACTAAACTCATTAACACAATCCGGTGATGAATTGAATGCCATGTTACTGGAACGAAACCTGTCTCTTTCAAAGAGCTTTGATCCGAAGGGATCGTTCCACTCACAATACGGGAAACAGGTAAAAGAGGAAGCCTTTTTAAAGCAACGTGACAATCTTATTGCCAACCTTCGTTTTGAATCGTCTGCACGTGACCAATATTACCAGGCTCTTCAGAAAAAAGATTCTGTTTGGTGGAAAAATGAAATTAAAGATTTGAATTCGAAAATCAGTACGGAAAAGGATCGGCAACGGAATCTGGTTTACGGCCGGATTAAAGGTTTTCTTGGCGTGGCCTGTTATTCAATATGCAGCCATACTGCTAATCAGAAAGAGGTTTCAGTCTTGAAACAAGTTGTTCCGGTTTATCAATTGCTGGAACCCGAAAATCCTGATCAACTGTACTATTCGGCGGTTCTGGCTCATTTGGAAAAGAACCCTTCCAAAGAGAAATACTATCTTGCCAGGGCAAAGGAAAAGGGCTACCAGGGTTCACTTGCAATCCCTTAATTCTTCTGGTCTTATTAAAGTTGTGATCTGATTTCGTGATCATTCAGAAATCGTTAACTTCAGTGAGTCTTTCGTACAGAATAAAATTAGAAACTAACTCATTAAATATTAATAAGATGAATCCATTAGCAATCCGCGAATTTGCATCTTCATTTCAGAAAAGCAGAATACTGCTTAGTGCGTTTGAATTGGATATCTTTACGAATATTGAAGAATCAGGCACATCGAACCATCAGATAGCAGGCAATCTGCATTTGGATGAACATGCCTGCGAACGTTTGCTAAATGCCCTGGTTTCGCTTGGTTTCCTCAAAAAGAAAAGCCAATTGTATTACAACACTCCGGAAAGTTTTACATTTCTGTCGAAAAAAAGTCCGGAATATTTAGGTGGTATGATGCATACCAACCATCTCTGGAATACCTGGAGCCATCTGACTCAGGTGGTAAAAACCGGGACTTCGGCTCATCCGGCAGAAATTAATGAGCGAGGCGACGACTGGCTTGTTTCATTTATCACCGCCATGCACGACCGTGCCATAAAACAGGCCCCACAGCAACTGGCTGGTGTTGATTTATCCGGAATAAAAACCATCCTGGATGTAGGCGGCGGTTCCGGAGCTTTTTCGATGGAGTTTGTGAAAAGGAATTCTGAAATCAAGGCAACGGTCTTTGATTTGCCCAATGTGGTACCGATTACCAAACAATTTATCGTGAAGGAAGGTTTTGCCGGAAAAATAGAAACTTACACCGGCGATTACACTGCCAATGATCTGCCAACAGGGTTTGACCTGGTTTTTTTGTCAGCCATTATACACAGTAATTCGTTGGAGCTTAATCAGCAATTAATCAGGAAGTGCTTCAATGCGCTGAATAAAAACGGGAAGATTATTATTCAGGATTGGATCATGAACGATGACCGGACACAGCCTGCTCCAGGAGCCATTTTTGCCATAAACATGCTGGTCGGTACCGAATCCGGCGATTGCTTTACCGAAGAGGAAGTCTCGGATATGCTGACTAATGCCGGATTTTCGAATATTTCAAGAATCGAATTTGAATCGGGTTTGAGCCAGATGATTGCTCAGAAGTTGTAACCGAATATCGGATAAGTTGAACAAATATTTATTATTTAATCATCTTAATATTAGCACTTTATTAAATTTTGAACCATCAATAATCGATCGTGTGATAGTTCAAACGATACTTTTGAAATCTAATCAACCCATATAAAAACTTCGTTGACGAACAAAGTGAAGTGATTAAGAATGAATTACTTCCAATCAATAAGGAACTGAAAGAAATAGACCATCACGATTTGGAGCGTCAGGACAGGCCATTTTAGATATGAGACTCAGAAAAACCATTTTGTGATCAAGAGAGTGAGAAATGATTCAAAGCATGAAAGTAATTTCGTTTCACGGGCCGTTTTGTGGCTCATTCTTTCTTCAATTCTTCCAGCAGTTTGTCCCCTTCGGAGTAGTCCCATCCATCTTTTTGGGCAATACTTTTCCCTTTTTGTAACATCAGAATCGCATCCTGTTTTTGGCCAATCTTCAAATAAAGCTTGGCACACAGGATGCAAGTGCTGTATTCCTCATGCAACTCAAGCGATCGCTTTACCCATCGAACAGCTTGTGCCAAAGCTGATTTTTCGGCAATGTTTCTCAGGTAGGCTTCGGCAATTTCGTTTATTTTGGAATAATTATTCCATGCATAGGTATCTACTGATGCTAAAGTTACCTTTTTATAGGCGTACCAGTTGCCTGTTGTTTGATAAAGCAGGATATCGGAGTTAAACAAAAGTGAGTCAACTTTAAAAAGGTGGATCGCCGCGGCTGGTTTTCGCTGAATGGAGTAATTCACGGTATCTTTGGCCAGTACCAAGGGATTCAACAAACTGTTTACCAGAAAAAGGATCTTCTTCTTCACCCGTTCGGGTGAAGTGATCGCCGAGTACTCTTTTTGGTGGCTGAGGACAAACTGAAATTCGCGCGAAGTAATATCGGTAATTCCGTTTGAAATGATCATCCAGTTCGTTTCGGTCAACAATTGTCTGTCGCTCTGGGTTGAAAAATAGGTTTTAACCATAGCAGAAAAGTCCAGCCCACCCTTTTTGAGCGCTCTCAGGTAACGGAGGCATTTTTCCGGATTGCTCACATCGGCTTCAAATTGCTGCTTCAGAGTGGGCAATTGTTTTTCTGGTAAAAGGGCATTCATCCCTTCCTGAATAAATTCCGGAGCTTTGAATTCGCCGGTGATGCGATAAAGCGTGGTTCCGTCACTGTCCAGAAAAATAAAGGTCGGATAGGACTCAATTTTTAGCGATTCGTGAAGAGCAACTCCCTCGCCTTTCTCCATATCCTGGGCAACACAAATAAAATGCTGATTGAAATAATCTGCCACAGATGGATCGGTAAAGACATTTTTCCTCATCGCGTTGCAATGCGGACACCAACTGGCATAACACATAAAAAAAATTGGCTTATGCTCAACTTTGGATTTTTCTAGCCCAGCGTCAAGTCCAATCTCACTCAGTTGAATCGTTTTCTGGGCAAAAACGGTTCGCCCACCGACCAGGATGAGCAATAGAATCAATAGGTTCCTGATTTTGAAAATAGGGTTCATTTTTTATTCCAGATAATTTGATTTTAAGTAGCATAAATATAGCTGAATTTAGAAAGAAAACAGGTGGTCTGTTTTTTGGTAAACCAAATTATGATTCAACCGAACGCTACTTTTTCACCGACTTTAGGTACTTTGATTGAAATGATTATTTTTATACAAAAAAAATCAATGGAGTTAACGAAGAAAAGTAAACTTATGCTCTTCCCAAGGTTGAATAAATGGTTCATTATCATTTTTATAGTAGTTCTGACAGTCACAGGTATCCGGGCTTATCAACTGTACCTTTATATTTTTGAGCCCAACATCCTAACTCCCGGAAGCATCATCATTCC
>JANXYV010000188.1 GCA_025355875.1 Prolixibacteraceae bacterium
AATTTCAACAAAATCCCCGGCCCAAACTCAGTAATAGTGTATATAAATCACCATGGTATGCACGGACTCTGCCAGATCGCGGGTTTATGCACCTAAGTTATTCTTTTTGTTGTTCCGTTGAAAACGGTGGGGGACTCAGTAGTAGAAAGATATAAGGCTGATTCAAGCTATCGTCCAACGAATTTGGTTGATTATTTTAAGCGGCATCCTGACATTCTTCAGAATTCGAGCCTCAGTTGATCGCCCTGATTGGCAAAGCTCAGCCGGTGAAAGGGCGAAATCCCGATTTCCCTGACTTTTGTCCGGTGATGCAAGGTTGGATAGCCTTTGTTTTTAAGCCAGTCGTACTCCGGAAATTCAAGGTGGAGCGCATTCATAAAATCATCGCGGTAGGTTTTTGCCAGAATGGAAGCCGCAGCAATAGATAGAAATTTGCCATCTCCTTTGATGATACAGGTATGTGGAATTTCGGGATACGTCTTGAAACGGTTGCCGTCAATCAGCAAATGATCTGGTTTCAGTTTCAGTTGGGCAACAGCCCGGTGCATCGCCACAAATGAAGCGTTTAGAATATTGATTCGGTCAATTTCATGGTTATCGACAATTCCAACGGCAAAAGCCAGCGCTTGTTGTTCGATGATTGGACGCAGGGAATACCGCTGTTTTTCGGAAAGTTTCTTTGAATCGTTGAGAAGATCGTTTTCGAAATTCGCCGGAAGTATCACTGCCGCCGCAAATACCGGTCCAGCCAGACATCCCCGCCCGGCTTCATCGCAACCAGCCTCAATTCTTCCTTCCTGTAAAAATAGCTGAAGTTTGTTTTGGATCATTTACCTGGAACTTTGAACCTGAAACCTGGAACTTTTTTAAGTATTTGTGCAGATTTGGATGCTTCCCCAAAGCAATTCAGCGGTTTTGTCCCAGCTAAATTTATCCTTTTGAGCAAATCCTTTCAGAATAAGCATGTCACGAAGGTCCTTATCCTGATGAATTTTGATCATGGCATCCTTGATTTGATTGAGAGAGAAGGGATCGACATATAGAACGGCACTGCCACCTACTTCAGGCAATGAAGTCGTGTTGGAGCAAATGACCGGAACTCCGGCATTCATGGCTTCAATCGCCGGAATTCCAAAACCTTCGAAATAGGGAACAAAAGTCAAAGCCAGTGCAGCCCCTAAAACCTGGTGTAACTCATTATTGCTTAACCGACCGGTAAATACGACATCTTCCTTGAAACGCATGCCCTCATAAGCCAGTTCTATATCGCTGGCTTTAAACATACTTTCTCCGATAATCACCAGTTTTACATCCGATTCTACCGAAGTACGGAAAGCATCATAGGCACGGAGCAATCCGCAAATATTTTTCCGGGGATGAAGCGATCCGATGAACAAAAAGTAGTCACTGCTCTTTGAATACCAGGCTTTGACCTGACGTTTTTCCTCCTCGGTAGTTGGGGTGTACGATGTGTTTACTCCATTATACACTACATCAATCTTATCTACATCAATCTTATACGAGCGGGAAATATCCTCTTTGGAAAAGTATGAAACCGTCACAATCCGTTTTGCTTTTCGGGCAAACTTTGGGAAGAAATAGTTGTAATATCTGGCTTTCAGCCAGGGCAAATCTTTGGGCCTGTGGGCAAAATTAATGTCGTGAATAGCTGTCAGTTGTTTTACCCGGGTATTGAGCGACAAATAGCCATCCGGAGAAAAAAACAAGTCAGCTTTGTACTTTTTCAAAATTCTGGGGATTTGAAGCTCGAACCAGATGTACCACAAAATTGGATGCCTTGTCGGGGGCGATAAAACAATCGGGGTAATATTATCGGAAAAGATAAATTCGGAAGCAAACGGGCGGTCGAAAATAAACAGAAACTGATGTTCCGGATGATTTTTGGTGATTCGGGATAAGGTTTCGCGGGTAAACCAGCCGATTCCTTCAAGCTTTCCCTGAATCAGCAAGCGGGTATTGACTGCTATGATCATAGGTAATGGTTATGGTATCGAAATTGATCAAATGTACAAAGTCTGTTGAAAAATTGCTACTTTTGACTCACTTTAATCAAAAACGGAAAAGATACTCGCTTGAAACGGAAGTTTATTACAAATCTTTTGCTGCTCCTTTTTCTGAATGTTTTAATCAAACCTTTCTGGATTTTTGGAATCGACCGCCATGTTCAAAACCTGGTTGGGGCCGAAAGTTACGGATTATACTTCTCGCTGCTGAGTTTTTCGATGATCCTCAATATCCTGCTGGATCTGGGCATAACCAATTATAACAATAAGAATATCGCTCAGCACCAGCAGCTGATGAAAAAACACATCAGCAATATTGTGGGCCTGAAGTTTTTGCTGGCTGGTGTTTATGCCCTGGTTTGCATGGCAGTCGCACTAATTGTGGGATATAAGGGTATTCAGATCCACCTCCTGATATTCCTGGTTTTAAACCAGTTTCTCATTTCTTTCACACTGTATCTTCGGTCAAACATCAGCGGACTGCACCTTTTTCGCACCGACAGCCTTTTATCGGTACTGGACCGCTCTCTGATGATTATCATTTGTTCCGTACTTTTATTTACCAACCTTACGAATCATCAATTCAGGATTGAGTGGTTTGTATATTCCCAGACAGCAGCCTACCTGGCTGCCAGTTTGATAACACTTTCAGTGGTTATTGCCCATACCGGAAAACTGAAATTTTACTTTGACCGACGTTTTTTTGTCGTTTTTCTGAGAAAGAGTTACCCTTACGCTTTATTGATATTCCTGATGTCGTTTTACAACCGTATCGACTCAGTTATGCTCGATCTGCTGCTGTCGAACGGAAAGGAACAGGCTGGAATTTATGCTCAGGCTTTTCGGCTGTTGGATGCCATATCGATGTTCGGAGTACTGTTCGCAGGACTACTTCTTCCTATTTTTGCCCGGATGATCAAGAAAAAAGACGAGATTGGGTCGATGGTTCAATTCTCATTTCTTCTGCTTTTTGTGCCGGCCATCATCATCAGTTTGTCTTCCGGATTTTATGATACTGAAATCATGGATGTGCTGTATGACGGGAATATTGAAATCTCTGCCTCCATTTTGCAAATTCTGATGGTTAGTTTTTTGGGAATCGCCACCACCTATATTTTTGGGACATTGCTCACCGCAAATGGCAGTATCCGGCAATTGAACTGGATGGCACTGGTTGGCATGGGAATCAATTTTGGGATGAATTTTATCCTGATTCCGCATTTTCAGGCCATTGGCTCAGCCTGGGCCAGCCTGGCCACACAACTGTTTACAGCGCTGGCGCAAGTCTTTCTTGCTGTTTCAATTCTGAAACTGAAAATCAACTATGGAATAATCGGGAAACTAATCATGTTTGTTGCTTTTGTTTTCATTGCCGGGTATGCCAGCCGGAACTTCAGCACCTGGTATGTAGGATATGCAGTAATGATTGTTTCCAGTCTGTTATTTGCGTTCATCAGCCGCCTGATTAACCTGAAGGCCTTAGTTCAGATCATTATAAACGAATAGAATGAACCGAAAGCTTGTTCCTGAAGATTTGCTGGACGATCGCGAATTTGAACTTTTCAAAGAAGTCTCACATCAGAATTTGAAGGAGTTCATAGTTGAACAGATCCGGGAAGAAAGATTTGTAATCCGTATTTATTCAGTTTATCAGGTATTGATGCTTCTGCTATTTGTTTTTCTGTTTACCAGAAGCGCTATTCTTTCATTCAAAGGTCATCCTGAAAACCTCGAAAACATGGTTCTGGCAGTGGTTTTTTCACTCTCGGCGCTGATTGTCATCCACGAACTTCTTCATGCGTTGGCCTACCTGATTACCGGGGCCAGGAAAATCTCATTTGGTTTGATTTTGAAGAAATTCATTTTTTATGCTTTGGCCGACCGGCAGGTAATCCGATCACGGGCTTTTCACCTGGTTGCACTGACTCCGTTGGTGGTGGTGAAATTGGTTTGCCTCAGTGGCTTCATAGCGTTTTTTAACCAACCCCTCATGTATTTTTTTCTGGGCGTGATGTGCCTTCATTCCTTGTTTAGTGCAGGCGACGTTGCCATGCTGGCATTTTATTATTTGAACTGTAACAAGGAAATTTTCAATTTTGATGACCGGAGCGAAGGAAAAACCTATTTTTACATTCGAAAAAACAATCTGACATGACACTATTTCAATCTGTTGTAATTGCAGTTGTAGAAGGAATCACCGAGTTCCTTCCGATTTCGTCAACTGGTCACATGATTATTACGGAAGCTTTGCTGGGAATGAATATCGATGATTTCACCAAAGCCTTCACCGTGAACATTCAGTTTGGGGCCATTCTCTCGGTGGTTGTTCTGTATTGGAAGCGCTTTCTACAAAGCTGGACTTTTTATCAAAAGCTCTTTGTGGCTTTTCTTCCGGCAGCGGTGATCGGATTCCTGGCCAACGATCTGATCGACAAACTACTCGAAAGTGTCATGGTGGTGTCAATAACCATGTTGGTTGGTGGCGTTCTGTTACTTTTTGTAGATAAGTGGTTCAATAAGGAAAAAGTAAATCAGGAAGTTACCTATCCAAACGCGATAAAAATAGGATTTTGGCAGTGCATAGCCATGATTCCCGGAGTTTCGCGTTCAGCAGCTTCCATCATTGGCGGGATGCAACAAAAACTGAGCAGGACCAATGCTGCCGAGTTCTCGTTTTTTCTGGCTGTTCCAACCATGGCTGCAGCTTCAGGATATAAATTATTCAAACTGGTTTTACATCCGGATGGAGTGTCGATGCTGAAGGAAAACCTGACGACTTTACTGATCGGAAATGTTATCGCTTTTATCGTTGCCATGATCGCCATCAAAACATTCATTACTTTTCTTCAAAAACACGGATTCAAAGTATTCGGCTGGTACCGGATTGTAGTCGGGTTGATTCTGATTACCCTGCTATTGATGGGAGTGGATCTGAAAATCGTATAAAAAGCATGAATCCGAAAGTGCGAAAGTTTCGGATTCATGCTTTTTAATCAACAGTGAATTTAGCCATTATTCACTATCCATTTCACTTTTAATTTCATCCATCGTTTGGTCAAAATCCAATACCTGATCAGGATTCTTTTTATAATCCTCCATTCGTTCAATAACTATATCCATTTGCCAGGATGGTATTTCGATTTCGTCTTCCATTTTTCCTTTATCCTCTTAATTGTCAAACAATTGTCTTAGTTTTTCACTGATCTCAACTTCAACTGATTTGTTTATTCCACCTAATTTTCTCTTTATGATGCTTTTGGGGATAGTTACAATTTTATGCAATCTAATGACTGAATCAACTATCAGCCCAGTTCCTAAAGATTCTTTAGATTCGTTTTTGATTAGTACGTCACTATCAATTAAATCGTCAGGTATTTTGCTTGAAATAAATGCGATAATTACATGATTATATTTACCAATTTCAGAGGTCAGGCAAAGAGCCGGCCTAACCTTTGAACCAGAAAAATCATCAAAAGGAAAAGGAACAAGTACTATATTGTTCTTAATCATTAAATGGTTCTCCATCCTTTTGTGAGTATATATCCTCTTCTGGTTCTCTTAAAAAATCGAAGACGGGGTTCTTTGAAATCGAACTCAACCAAAGTTTCTCATCTTCAATTTCAGAGTTATCATCATCAACTAAAATCAGTACACGAACTTTAATATCTGATTTATTGAGTTTGTAGTCAATATTCAGATGTCCGAACTTATCTGTTTTAGAATTAATTTCAATTGCTCTCATAACATTTCAATTTCCACAAAGATAAGAAATTCAGCGCACTAATTGAGACTAATCCTTTCACAAGCCATCCTGATTCTTCCAATTGTCTTTTCTTTCCCAATCAGTTCGCAAATCTCAAACAGATCGGGACCGCTGCTTCCGCCAACCAAAGCCAGCCGGATAGGCACCATTACCGCACCAAATCCCCATTCTTTCTCAGTCATGAAGGCCGAGAATGATTCTTTAATAACTTCAGCTTTCCAATCGGCAATGGTTTCTAAAAGTTCTGACACGGCTTGCAGTTTTTCGCTTGTATCGGGTTTCCATTTCGATTTCACTGTCTTATCATCGTAGCTTTCCGGAGCCTGAAAGAAAAAATGCGACTGGGTCCAAATGTCTTTCACAAATTCGCAACGCTCCTTGATCATGCCAATGATTCGCTCAATTCGTTGCAAATCTGAATGAATTCCTTTTTCGTTCAGGATTGGCAAAAACAACTGCGCAAGTTCGGCCTCCGATTTCTGTTGCAAATAATGGCGGTTAAACCATTTGGCTTTCTCCGGATCGAAGCGGGCACCCGATTTCACAACCCGCGAAAGGTCAAAACGTTCAATCAGTTCGTCAATCGAGAAAAACTCCTGTTCAGTACCCGAATTCCAGCCCAGTAAAGCCAGCATATTGATGAAGGCTTCAGGAAAATAGCCGTCTTCACGGTAACCTCTTGAGAATTCCCCCGTTTCGGGGTCTTTCCAAAGCAGCGGAAATACCGGAAATCCCATTTTGTCGCCGTCACGTTTGCTCAGTTTGCCTTTTCCTTCCGGTTTCAGGATCAATGGAAGATGAGAAAACCTTGGTCTGAATTCTGAAATACCCAGCGCTTCGTAAAGCAAAATATGTAAAGGCATTGATGGAAGCCATTCTTCGCCGCGGATGACATGGGTGATTTGCATCAGATAATCATCAACCACATTGGCCAGATGATACGTTGGCATTCCGTCGGATTTAAACAAGACTTTATCATCGAGCTGGTTGGTGTTGAACGACACCCGGCCCCGGATCAAATCTTCCTCAACGATATCGCGGTTTTCAGGCATCTTGAAACGGATCACGTACGATTCGCCACTTTGTAATCTTGTCGTAACTTCGGCTGCAGAAAGGGTGAGTGAATTTTTCAGACCATTCCGGGTATGCAAATCGTAGGAAAAAACCTCTTTTTTTGCTTCGGCTTCTTTCCTGATTTCATCCAAATTTTCAGCAGTATCAAATGCATAATAGGCAGAACCGTTTGTGATGAGTGAATCAGCGTATTTCCGGTAGATTGGTTTGCGCTCGCTTTGGCGATATGGACCCAGTTCGCCACCGAAGCCAAGTCCTTCGTTGGGTATCAATCCGCACCATTTCAACGATTCAATGATGTATTCTTCAGCTCCGGGTACAAACCGGTTTTGGTCGGTATCTTCGATGCGTAAAAGGAAATCGCCTCCATGTTTTCTGGCGAATAAATAATTGAACAAGGCGGTCCTTACGCCGCCCATGTGCAAAGGACCTGTCGGACTTGGCGCAAACCGAACCCTCACTTTTCTATCCATAATTTCACTGATTAAAAATTCGTCTCAAAGATAACATTTCTGAAGGTTGTGGATAGTTTTAACCATATATCAATATCTTTGCGCCTTATTTTTCACAATAAGATATTTCATGAAACGATTTTTAGCAATTATCGCATTCATACAGCTTATTCAGCCTGCGATGGTGAAAGCCGATGAGGGGATGTGGTTGCCAGCCTTGATTGAAAAGCTGAATATCAACCAAATGAAAAAAGAGGGCTGTTTACTGAGCGGTGATGATATTTACAGCATTAATCATTCGAGCCTGAAGGATGCAGTTGTTGCGCTTGATCAGGGATCATGCACAGCAGAACTGGTATCCGACGAAGGACTGCTTCTGACCAACCACCACTGTGGTTTTGACGAGATTCAGGAACACAGCACGGTTGAACACGATTACCTGAAAGATGGATTCTGGGCCAAAACGAAAGAAGAGGAATTGCCAAATTCAGGTAAATCTGCTTCTTTCCTGATCAGTTTCGAAGATGTCTCGGATAAAATTCTGCCTGAATTGAATGAGAAAATGACTTCCGACGAACGCAGCAAAAAAGTGAGGGAAATTTCCTCGAAAATTGAAAAGGAAGCCACCGGCGAGACGAAATACGATGCACGGGTGCAAGGTCTTTACGACGATAACAGATACTATCTTTTTGTTTATGAAACTTTTAAAGACATCAGGTTAGTAGGCGCACCTCCGCAATCGATGGGAAAATTCGGGGGTGACACCGATAACTGGATGTGGCCACGGCATACTGCAGACTTCAGCATGTTCAGAATCTATTGCGGAAAAGACGGAAAACCTGCCGCCTATTCCAAAGATAATGTTCCTTACAAACCGAAACGTCACCTTTCCATTTCGTTGAAAGGGTATCAAAAGGACGATTTCGCCATGATTTTGGGTTATCCCGGAACCACCAACCGTTACAAAACTTCTTATGGAATTGAATATACCATGAAAGTAACCAATCCAATTCGGATTAAGGTTCGTGCCGAGAAACAACGTATCATGGAGGAATTTATGAGCACTTCGCGGAAGGCCAGGATCATGTATTCAGCCAAATATGCCCGCAGCTCAAATTACTACAAATACAGCATCGGCGAAAATAATGGATTGAACCGACAGAATGTTGTTGAAAAGAAAAGGGAATTGGAAAACCGGTTCACCCAATGGGTCAATGCAGATGGACAACGAAAAGCCAAATATGGTGAGGCCCTCCAACTGATTGCCGGTGCATATAAGAATACTGAAGATGAAAAAGCAATGGAATATATGATGGAGGCGATGGTTCACGGACCTGAAATCTTCTACTTTGCTTATCGTACCAGAGTTCTGTACGATGCTCTGAAATCTGATAAAAGCTCAGAAAAAATTAGTCTGGCTACCGAACGGGTTAAAAACGGCCTCAATGAATTCTTTAAAGACTACGATTCGCAAACCGACCAAAAGATGGCCGCAGCGCTTTTCCGGATTTATGAAGAAAATGTTGCCCCACAATATCAACTGCCATTTTTCAAACTGGTAAAATCGAAATATGGAAATGATTTCGAAAAGTATACCAAACAGTTGTATGCCAAATCTATTTTCGGAAGTCAGGAGCGGCTGATGAAGTTTTTCGGAGCGCCAAAAGCCAAGGTGCTCGAAAAGGACCAGCTATTTCAGGTATCGCTCGAAATATTCCGGATGATGGGAATGATTAAGGACGAAACATCTAAAACAGTGGATGATCTGACCAGGGGAAACCATCTGTATATTGGTGGTCTGATGGAAATGGAAGCGGATAAAATGTTCTATCCGGATGCAAACTCAACCATGCGCCTGACCTATGGAACGGTCGGTGATTATGTTCCGCGTGATGGAGTCAGGTATAGCTATTTTACCACTTTAAAGGGATATCTGGAGAAAGAAATTCCGGGCGATGATGAATTTGATGTACCTGCCAAACTGAAAGAGCTTTATGCGGCCAAAGATTATGGCCGGTATGCCGATGCCGATGGCAGCCTTCATACCTGCTTCCTTTCGAACAACGACATTACCGGCGGAAACTCCGGAAGTCCTGTTATAAATGGTAAAGGCGAATTGATTGGAATTGCCTTCGACGGAAACTG
>JANXYV010000205.1 GCA_025355875.1 Prolixibacteraceae bacterium
AAAATACAAATATGCACCCTTCGTAAAACGAAAATCCCTGCCTCGCCGGCAGGCAGGCGTAGTACACAAATCCGAACTCGAAGATTGCCAATTCATTGACAGGCAAGAATTCCGATCGGATTAGCTGCAAAGTGGGTTAAAGCAATCACCAAAGTTCAATCATTGCCTCAAGGCTCGAAAATCACCAAGGGAAAAGCTGGAAATGGTTTACTGAACAGCAATTTTTTGGGAGAATGTGGCGCCGTCAACTGTGGCTTTAACGACAAAGAAACCGGCATTTTTCAGGCTAACAATTCGGCTTTTATTGGTTTCCAAACGGATTGACTGGCACAGTTTTCCACCCGTTGAGTAAATCTGGACATTCACCACTTCGTTTTTAACCGATTCTACCTGAAGTCCAATCTCGTTTGTGCCTGAAGTTTGCCAAACTTTTAAAACTTGCTCCGGAGTTTCAATCAGCAAGGTAATCGCTTCCGGAGTTTTTTTTTCAATATCGGCCAGCGAAACGTATCTCCAGCCCATCATCCGGTCGGGTTTGCTGTAGCTAAAAACCATGACTTGGTTCTGTTTGTCGGTAAATTCGGGAGCCATGGTTGAGGCGAAAAAGCGGATACTATCCTCTGGAGAATAATTGATATCGATTTTTGATTTGTCGCCACCCAGACAAATCACCGGGATCCCTTTTGCTTTTACCTTCTGAAGCAGAGGAAATACCGCCGTATAAAAATTGGTGGACACCATTTGCCGGGTACTTTCAGCCACCGAATCGATGCGGGTCTTAAAATCATCGTTGCCAATCATCCACATCAATCGGCTGTGAAGGACAACCAGATAACCCGATTTTGAGATCGAATCACTAACAGTTCGTAACAAGTTCATCTGTGCGCCTGAAATCGTGGTACTGATAAATCCGTTGGCATTTAGTTCAGTATCGAGTACCAAAAAAGTTATACCTCCCCGGTAATATGTATAAAAGCTTGGTCTGCCAGTATATTCCTGAACCAGGCTGCGGCTGTTCAGATCATGATTTCCAAACGACCAGAGTGTATTGGGGCTTTTCAGGCTGAACAGTTTGTCGCAATAATCCATAGAAGTGCGGCTGAGACTGGTATAGTAAGTCAGATCCCCCCCCAGCAGGGTCATATCGTACAGCGAAAAATCGATCTTTTCAATTCCCGGCAAAACGCTCTGATTGACTTTGTCCTCGCTTCGCGGATGGGGCACAAAAATGAATTTCAGCCTTGAATTATCCTGTGCGAAAGACTGGAAGCAGCAGGAAAAGATCAGAAAAAGAATCAGGATCGACCTCATGGGAACAGTTGAATGAAAAGATTTTCAGGCCAAAACTAAAGAAAAAAGCTGAAAGCAAATACAGGTTGAGTTGAAAGAAAATTGATGCGAGTTCCGAGTTGCACGTTCTGGGTTTAACTTGTAACCCGTAACCCGAATCTCGCAACATCGATTTGATACAAAATTGGAACAACATAGAATAAATGCAATCTTACAAGAAAAACATCCTCTGATGAAAATCTATTCTACCTCAATCCCTTTGCTGGCGAGCAATTCAAGACTCAACTCCCTGAGTTTGTATTTCTGGATTTTACCACTGGCAGTCATCGGAAATTCATCGACAAAAAAGATGAACTGCGGAATCTTATACCGGGCAATTTTTCCACGACAAAACTCCTGAATAGCTTCTTCCGTTAATTCCTGATCGGCTTTCAGTTTGATAAATGCTCCAACCTGTTCGCCGTATTTTTTGCTTGGAACGCCTGCCACTTCAACAGCTTCGACTTCCGGAATGTTGTAAATAAAGTTTTCAATTTCGCGAGGATAGATATTCTCGCCGCCACGAATAATCATGTCTTTGATCCGGCCGGTTATCCGGTAAAACCCATCCTCCGTTTTTACGGCCAGGTCTCCCGAATGAAGGAACCCATCCTGATCAATCGCATTTGCTGTCGCTTCCGGGTTTTTGTAGTATCCTTTCATCAGGTTGTACCCGCGGCAGCAGATTTCGCCCTTTTCACCTACCGAACAATCCTCTCCGGTTTCAGGATTGACAATTTTAACCTCCACATTGGGAAACTCGAATCCGACAGTTGTGGCCCTGACTTCCGGAGAATTGTGGGTACGGGTGGCTGTCATTCCCGGTGAAGTCTCGGTCAGACCGTAGACGATGATGATGTCTTTCATGTTCATTTTCTGCATCACCTGGTTCATGGTTTCAATGGGACAAAGCGATCCAGCCATGATGCCGGTGCGCAGCGAACTCAAATCGAACATATTGAACATGGGGTGGTTCAGCTCGGCAATAAACATGGTTGGAACGCCATAAAGAGCCGTGCATTTTTCTTTTTCAACCGAAGCCAAAACCATCAGCGGATCGAAGTTTTCGACCATCACCATGGTTGAGCCATGTGTGATGACGGCGCAAAGAGCCAGCACGCAACCGAAACAATGAAACAGCGGCACACAAACCAGCAAGCGTTCTTTCCCGGTGAATTTCATGCACTCTCCGGCAGCATAACCGTTGTTCAGGATATTGTGATGGGTGAGCATAACGCCTTTCGGAAATCCGGTGGTTCCGGAGGTATATTGCATATTGACTACATCGTGGCAGCTAATATTTTCCTTGATCTGTTCCAGTTCAAACTCGTCGATGTGGCTGCCGAGCAGGATGAGTTCCGAAGTGTTGTACATCCCGCGATGTTTCTGCGGGCCAATAAAAATAACATTCCGGAGTTCAGGAAATTTCTCGCTTCTCAGATTTCCGCGCTGACTGTTTTTCAGCTCAGGAACCAGATCAAAAATCATGTTCACGTAATCGCTGTCTCGAAAACCATCGACCATGCAAAGGGTGTGGATATCGGCATTCTGAAGCAAATATTCCAGTTCGGTGGATTTGTAATTGGTATTGATGGTAACCAGAACTGCTCCGATTTTTGCTGTGGCAAACATGAAGGTGAGCCAGTCGGGCACATTGTTCGCCCAGATACCCACCTTATCGCCAGGCATCACCCCAATGTATAAAAGTCCTTTGGCCAACTGGTCGACCCGATCGTTGAACTGCGAATATGTGAATCGCAGATTCCGGTCAGCATAAACCATAAATTCGCGGTCGGGAGCTTCGATGGCATACTTTTCAAGTAATCCGCCCAAAGTAAAATCGAGTAATTGCATGGAGTCAGAATATCAGGAGGTTGAAAGCTAAAAAGGTGCGTAAATGACTGCCAGGATCCGTGCCGGTTGTTTATTTGCTGCATGTACATTGTGCAACACGATTGAATCCAGATAGATACTATCGCCCATGGCCAGTTTGTACGTTTCCTTTCCGTAGTTAATTTCCACCACCCCTTCCAATACATAAATGAACTCTTCTCCTTCGTGCGACGAAAGCATGTAATCGGATTGCTGGCCGGGTTCAATATCCACGATAAATGGTTCCATGTTCCTTCCGGCTTTGTCGAAGGCCAGCGAGAAGAAATTCAGATGTTCGCGTGCCTCGCTGCTTTGGGAAGTAAACCTGACTCCTTTGTAATGTTCGTCGGAGCGCACTACAACTGGTCCGTATGAATCGCTGTCGTCGAGAAACGTTCCAAGGCGAACACCAAGCGCACGGGCAATTTTGATTAGCGGAGCCAGGGAAGGAACATTGATTCCTTCTTCTATTTTCCGTACCAGTGAAATATCCATTCCACTCCGTTCGGCCAGTTCTTCAAGGCTGACTCTTCTTATTTCGCGAATGCTTCGTATCTTTTCACCAACAGTTTTTTCGGCGGTCATACCAGTAATTTTAGAGAGTGATGCACAAAATTAGATTTATTTTGTTTCCGGACAAATCGTTTTTCGTTTCAGATATTCGACCCGAAGCATGAGCATCAGTAGTAACAGGATGCAAACAATGGCCCGGACCGAATAAATGGTGGCTAAAATGCCTTTGCTCGACAAAAGAGAGAGGACAGGCGCCAGCAACATTCCGGTCCAGATCAGGAATGATTCACCATTTTCCCGTGTTTTCCAAAGCCGGCTAATGACCGGGAAATAGGCAATGACGAGGATTCCCTGTGTAAGTGTGTGTGTGACGATGTGATTTTTGGTAATGAACCAGAAAAGTACAATCACCGAAACAGCGATCAGGCAGCCTTTGTCGAAACGACTGAACCGCGAAGTATGGTCTCCAAAAAGGTAAATGGCAACGCTTACAATAGCTGTAAGTGCGAGATCGGTTGTATTGAGAATGTTGTCGAGAAGGCTGAAGTGGTCCGATTTCAGATAGGTTG
The DNA here is from genome assembly GCA_025355875.1 of Prolixibacteraceae bacterium. GTDB lineage: Bacteria > Bacteroidota > Bacteroidia > Bacteroidales > Prolixibacteraceae > Aquipluma. The sequence continues at coordinate 4,284 of JANXYV010000205.1, forward strand.
CCAGGCTGATTCCGACCGCAATGGTAAAAAAAATCCACATGGCCAGGGCTGGTCTGATCTTTTGCTTGTAGGTAAGCCAGCAGTACCAAAAACCAATGGCAAGGTTCAGAATGGAAACGCTGTAAATGGAGATTTGCCGGATCAGATTTTCGTGCATGATCTGTTTTTGAAAGTGTTTAATAAGATGCAAGTATAATCCAATATTCGGGATTTTAATCATTCATTTTTGAGGATTGAATTGTACCTTTGAAAGGTTATAATACTACACCATCATGCCATCTTTTATCAATGAAGTCGAAATAGCCCGGATTCTGGAACAGAATCAAAGACCCGATCCGGCAAAAGTTAAAGCAGTGCTCAATAAGGCCAAAGAAATGAAAGGCCTTGATCTGGAAGATGTGGCGGTGCTGTCCAATATCAGCGACCCGATGCAGTTATTTGAACTGTTTGAAGAAGCCAATCTGATCAAGGATAAAATTTACGGCAAACGTCTGGTTATTTTTGCCCCGTTGTACATTTCCAATCTCTGTGCCAATGAATGCAGTTACTGTGCCTTCAGGGCCGCGAACAAAGCACTGGAGCGCCGCTCTCTTTCTCAGGAGGAAATCAGGCGAGAAACTGAGATTTTGGTAAAACAAGGTCACAAACGGATACTTCTGGTTGCCGGAGAATCCTATCCCAAACAAGGATTTCAGTATGTGATCGACTCGATTGCTTCGGTCTATGCCGCTAAAGTTGGAAATGGAGCAATCCGCCGGGTAAATGCCAACGTGGCGCCACTCGAAATTGACGAATTCAAATTGCTGAAAGAGGCGGGAATCGGAACCTATCAGCTTTTTCAGGAAACGTATCATCACGAAACTTACCATAAAGTTCATACCGGCGGAAAAAAGAAAGATTATGCTTACCGGGCCACTGCGCTTCACCGGGCTATGGAAGCAGGAATTGATGATGTTGGGATTGGTGTTCTTTTCGGGTTGTACAATTTTCGGTTCGAATTACTGGCACTCATGCAGCATATCCGCGAACTGGAACAAGTTTTTGGGGTTGGCCCGCACACCATCAGTGTTCCACGTCTCGAACCTGCTACCGGTTCCGACATTGCATCTCATCCTCCGTTTGCAGTTGCAGATCTGGATTTCCGTAAAATTGTTGCGATCCTGAGACTTGCAGTTCCCTATACAGGTATCATCATGTCGACCCGCGAAACTGCCCAGATGCGCCGCGAAACTTTTGCACTTGGCGTTTCCCAGATTTCGGCCGGAAGCCGCACCAATCCGGGCGGATATACCGATTCGAAGCACGAGGATGATGGAAGCCAGTTCTGCCTCGGCGATCACCGTTCGCTCGATGAAGTCATTCGCGATGTGGCCGAAATGGGATATATTCCTTCATTTTGTACCGGATGTTACCGGCTTGGGAGAACTGGGCAGGATTTTATGGACCGAGCCAAACCGGGAGATATTAAAAATCATTGCGGACCAAATGCCGTCTCTACCTTTATGGAATACCTGATGGATTATGCCACCTACGAAACCAGGTTGATTGGTGAAAATGTGATCGAAGATGTGATCAACTCGATGCACGGAATTGCCCGTGAACGGGCCGTCACTTTACTGGAAAAAGTGAAAAAGGGAAAACATGATATGTATTGTTGAAGGTCCCATCCCCCTGCCTGCGGCAGGCAGGCAACCCTTCCCCACAAGGGAAGGGAGTTTCGGCTTAATTTACTTTACTAATTTGAGTTTTAGAAACTCTTTAAATTTTATTCTGTCGTTCCGTTAGGAACAAAATTTGGGTAGGGAAAGAATAATTTTAGATGATCTTTTTTCCCGTACGGGAAAAAATGAACCGTTAAATGGCTGCTTTTCTACCCATATATTTTCCCTCCGGGAAATTTCAACAGTCACTTAGATTGAGATGTAGAACAAAAATTTCGGGAATATATGGGTGCTGGTTCTTTCTCCCCTCCAATTTGGAGGGGTTGGGGGAGGCTCCCATTTGTATGCGCCGCACCAGAAAAGCTTTTAGGTGCTAAAAATTTAAACTTTGTACATGGAATGCTATCGTACCGAAACCGATCTTTTAGGAACCCGCCAAATTCCTGCGGATGCCTTTTGGGGAATCCACACCGCCCGGGCATTGGAGAACTTCCAGATTGCCGGAAAACCGGTACATCCGGAACTGGTAAAAGCCTTTGGGGAAGTTAAACTGGCTTGTTTTCAGACCAATCATAAACTGGGATTTTTCCCTGAAACGGAGAAAGCCACAGCGATTGAACAGACCTGCGCCGAAATGGCCGAAGGACTATTAACCCAACATATTTTGGTCGACAGCCTTCAGGGAGGGGCAGGAACTTCGACGAATATGAATGTGAACGAAGTGATTGCCAACCGGACTTTGGAATTGATGGGAAAAGAAAAGGGCGATTATTCGCTGATTTCTCCGCTCGATGATGTGAACCTTCATCAATCCACCAACGATACTTATCCAACGGCACTCAAAATTGCCGCCATCCGGATGATCCGCCAATTGGAACAATCGGTTTTGGCGCTTCAGGAAGCTTTTCAGGAGAAAGAAAAAGAATTTTCGCGGGTGGTGAAAATCGGACGGACCCAACTTCAGGATGCCGTATTAACTACTCTTGGACGTGAAATGTCAGCTTATGCCGAAGCTTTTAACCGCGATCGGTGGCGGCTTTCGAAGTGCGAGGAACGCCTGCGAGTGGTTAATCTGGGAGGAACAGCTATTGGAACCGGACTGGGAGCGCCCCGGCAGTTTATTTTCAGGGTGGTCGACCAACTTCGCGAAAATACCGGCATTGGTCTGAGCCGTGCTGAAAATATGATTGACAATACTCAAAACGCCGATGTTTTTGTGGAGGTTTCAGGAATGATGAAAGCCTGTGCGGTTTCAATTCTGAAGATCAGTAACGACCTTCGGCTGATGGCCAGTGGCCCGGATGCCGGTCTGGCAGAAATCATACTTCCCCAGAAACAGGCTGGTTCATCCATTATGCCCGGAAAGGTAAACCCGGTTATCCCGGAAGCTGCGGCACAGGCAGCCTTGCTTGCGATGGGGCACGATAGCGTGATTGCACATGCAGCAGCGGCAGGAAACCTCGAGTTGAACCAGTTTTTGCCGCTCATTGCCCATTCATTGCTCGAAAGCATTGGTCTGCTTACACAGGCAACCACTACGCTCCGGGTAAATTGCATTCAGGAGTTGAAAGCCAAAGAAGAGCAATGCCGGAAGAACGCACTCAACTCCACCGCTCTGATCACAGCAATTGTTCCTTTAATTGGGTATGAAAAATCGAGTGATATTGTTAAAAAAGCTAAAGAGGAACAGATTTCGATCCGGGAGGCCATTTTGAATTCAGGATGGGTTAACGAGCATGAATTGAATTACTTGATCAGTCCGGAAGCTGTTTGCCGCCTGGGCTCAAAGTGATTTTTCAGGTATTCTCTATTTATAAGTATTCTAAATAATTGTTAACGGCCTTTGAGGTTCGGAAAAATAGTTTTAGCTTGGCCAAAGAATTTAATTATAACAACTTAAAATTGATATCATGAAAAAATTAGCAATGGTTCTGGCCGTGGCCTTCACAATGGGATTGGCTGCTTCAACTGTATCTGCATCAACTAAAGATGACAAAACTAAAGCAAAAACCGAATGCACGAAAGATTGCAGTAAGGACAAAAAAGCTTGTTGCTCAAAAGATGCAAAGACTGAAAAAACGGATGCTCCAAAAACAACCGATAAGAAAAAGTAATTATCGATTTTGGATGTTAAAAATGAACAAGGACGACCGGCAATGCTGGTCGTCCTTGTTTTAGGCCGCAGCCAATCACTTTTTCACCGGTTCAGTCTTTTCTGAATCAGTTTTTTTCGGTGCAATCGATTTCCTGAAATCCCAGGGCAGGTTGTAGTAAACCGAATAAGTAAAATCCAGCGTAAATCCTTTCTCCGATTTTCCGTAACCTGGAATGAAGTACACAGGCGGCATTCCCAAATCGGCATGGTTAAACTTGATTTTGCCGCGGACAGTCCAGCCCATGTAAATGTTGTGCAGAACTTCGCCTTTAATTCCGAGCAGAATCTCGCCCCAGTGTCCAAAATAACTCTGGCTGGGATAACTTCCGGTCGTTTTTCCCCAGTAATAGTCGATCAGGTATTGATTCACTTGTTGGCTGGCTAGAGTAAAACCATATCGAAACCCTATGTAGAGGATATCCTTGTCGTTTTTGTTGGTAGCTTCCAGAACGTTGTAATCTATCCCGATTCTGGAATAAGTACCCTGTCCGCTGTAATCCACGTAAGGAGTCTGAATCTTCATGACATCGTATCCTGTTTCGAAATTGGGAAACCAGTTGGGCCAAAGTTCCATGTCGGCTGAAAATTCGTAGCCATAGCGGTTCCCCTTGGTCCATAAGTCCTGAAACGGACGGGTCAGGTCGGTTCCAAAACGGATCCCCCTCATCCGGATGTAGTTGTCGGTCCGTTTTGGTTTTATTTTACGTTCCGGCTCTTTCTGCCCGAAGCTAATTGCTGCCAGCAGGCAAAGGACGAATGTAAAGCTTAATATTCTCATGCCAGGTTTTAGTTACCATGCTATCAATAAGGACAATGTCAGTAATTCGGTGATGGGTTGAAGTAATGGATTTCAGCTTGAATTCATAATAGAATCCGGTTTCCATCGATGCATATTTCTGAAAAGTCTCATGCTTAAAGATGAGCGTATCCACAACCGAATCGAATGAAATCCAAAATTTGGTAATAGTGTCAGGTGATAATGGGAGGATAAATCCCTGAAGCAGGGTGTCTTTTAACCATACGGTCTCTTTCCCGATTCCCCATATCGTGATTCTGGATGAAATGGCTTTCCCGTCGACCGAATTCAGGAAGCTTCCCTCAACCAGCGATTGAGGCGGCGGATCAAAAACTTCCTTACAAGCGGAGAATGCCACCAGGAAACAGATCAGGTAAAAAAAACGATTCATTCAGTTTACTTTTTCGAAGCCGTAAATGTAGGCATATTCAGCCTGAATCAGAAAACCCTTGAATTTTTTTACCCGCACGATCTCTGACCGTGCTTTAAAACCCTGTCAGGGATAAGGAAAATTGAATATCTTTGCGGCAAATACGACCAGAGTATTTGATTAATAAGGTTTTTAGAATATTTAGGAATGAAGAACATACGTAATTTCTGTATTATTGCGCACATCGATCATGGGAAAAGTACACTGGCCGACCGGCTGCTCGAATATACCAAAACGGTTGACGGGCGGGCCATGAAAGCTCAGGTTCTTGACAGTATGGATCTTGAACAGGAACGTGGAATCACCATCAAGAGCCACGCGATCCAGATGCAATATACCCTGAACGGCCAGGAATATATCCTGAACCTGATTGATACTCCCGGACACGTCGATTTTTCCTACGAAGTTTCGCGTTCGATTGCCGCCTGCGAAGGCGCCTTACTTATCATCGACGCCACGCAGGGAATTCAGGCACAAACTATTTCGAATCTTTACCTTGCTATCGACCATGATCTGGAAATTATTCCGATCCTGAATAAAATGGATCTCGACAATGCCATGCCCGAAATTGTGGAAGACCAGATTATCGGGCTGATTGGCTGCAAGCGGACCGATATTATCCGTGCCAGTGGCAAAACCGGATTGGGCATTGAAGAGATACTGGAACGCATCATCACCGATATTCCTGAACCAGCTGGAGTGGAGGATTCACCGCTTCAGTCCTTAATTTTCGATTCGGTTTTTAATCAGTTTCGTGGTGTGATTGCTTACCTGAAAGTGGAAAACGGGATTATCCGGAAGGGCGATCAGGTGAGATTCATGAACGCCTCGAAAGAATACCTGGTTGATGAGGTGGGAATGCTGAAACTCGGAATGTTCGAACGCCCTGAGTTGAAGGCCGGAAGTGTGGGTTACATCATTTGCAATATTAAAACCGCCCGCGAGGTAAAGGTGGGCGATACCGTCACCCATGTAAAAGCTCCCTGTGAAAAGGTTATCGATGGTTTTGAAGAAGTCAAACCGATGGTTTTTGCCGGTGTTTATCCGATCGATTCGGAAGATTATGAAGATCTCCGTTCGGCCATGGAAAAACTGCAGTTGAACGATGCATCGCTCACCTACGAGCCTGAATCATCAGCCGCGCTGGGCTTTGGTTTCCGTTGCGGATTCCTGGGTTTGTTGCACATGGAAATTGTCCAGGAACGGCTCGACCGCGAATACGATATGAACGTGATTACCACTGTTCCCAACGTGTTGTACCATGTCCATACCACCAAAGGCGAAACCGTCAATGTGTACAACCCTTCGGGATTGCCTGCCACCACTACTATCGACGATATTGACGAACCATTTATCCGCGCCAACATCATCACTGCCTCCGATTACATCGGACCAATTATGACTTTGTGTCTCGATAAACGCGGGATTTTGCTGAAACAGGATTACCTGACCACCGACCGGGTGGAAATGCAGTTCGATCTTCCGCTGGGCGAAATCGTGTTCGACTTTTACGATAAACTGAAGAGCATTTCGAAAGGATATGCTTCGTTCGATTACCACATGCTCGATTTCCGTCCGGCCAAACTGGTCCGGCTCGATATTTTGCTGAACGGTGAAATGGTGGATGCCTTGTCAACCCTGATCCATTTCAACAATGCCTACAGCTTTGGCAAACGTATGTGCGAAAAACTGAAAGAACTTATTCCGCGCCAGCAATTCGACATCGCCATCCAGGCCGCGATTGGCGCCAAAATCATCTCGCGCGAAACAGTAAAAGCTGTACGCAAAGACGTTACTGCCAAATGCTACGGTGGCGACATCACCCGGAAACGTAAGCTGCTCGAAAAGCAGAAAAAAGGAAAGAAACGCATGAAACAGGTGGGCAATGTGGAGGTTCCGCAAAATGCGTTTTTAGCGGTGCTGAAACTGGATTAGTGGTTATTTTTAACAGGGAGACTTCATTTTGCACTATCACAGAAAAATATTATAAGGGTTTCCCAGCCCCCCCTACTGAGCGATTACATCGTATGGAAACCAGTAACGAAAACCGAAGGATACAGTCCCTTTAGCCCGACAGCTAAAACCATGAACTCCCTCGAAACCCAAGCCGGAACTTCCATGAATAGGCTACGAAAAAATGAGAAAAAGTACGGTAAACTTGCAGGTATTCACTAGTTTGGGCAAGGTTATGAAACTCTACAGCAGACAGACACGAGAACCACCGACAATTCGGTTTGACACATCTTAACAGTTATTTTCGACTGTCAAGAGACCAAAATAAAAAGTGGAGACCAGAAACCACTCAAAAAAACGGGGCGACACCGAAAAGCCAGACGAGTAGGAAACCATATTAATCTAAATTTTATGAAACACCTGTTTTTATCTATTGGGTTGACATTTATATGTTTATTTTCATACTCTCAGAATAATTCATTTAATATCTTACCTTTCAAGGACGGTGCAATATTATATTCTGGAACACTTCAAGTTGATAATACAATCCAAAAAGAAATAAATATCAGAGTAAAGCGATGGTTTGTTAAGAATTTTGGCGATATAGTTGGAGCGTCAATTACATATGAAGAACCAGAAGGTGGAATGGTAATCGGGAAAGCAGGCATTACTGTAAATGAAAAAACCAAGTTATTAGGTTCATTTAGTATGTCTGTTTGGTTTACTATTCAATTTACTATAACAGACAACATGTGTCAGTATGAGTTTCAAAAGTTTCTTGTGGTATCTTTAGATTCAAAAGAGTCTTACAATTTAGAATCATATGGCAATTTTAATTCTTCTGCAACACAAAATGAAAAGGATTTTCTAAATGGTATTGATACAAAGATAAAATCACTAATTCGAGGCATTGAAACATCTATAGATCCAAACCGTTCAGTTGCAATTTCATCTTATATACAGAAATTCGATACCTTTAATCAAAAGGGGGATACGTTATCGGCTTTAAAAATGATCAGGGAGGCATATGATAAGTATCCTCAAGATTTAAGTATTTTAATTCCACTGCTAAATTTTTACCAATCAAATACCAAATCAAAAGCAATTATCAATTATTTTGGCAATATAATCACTATTGCCATGGAGAAAAGTAATTATTCATCCTATTATTTAAAAGGGTTTTCACTCCAAAATGAAGGTAAGGAAGATGATGCAATTATGGCATATAATGTTGCGATTCATGTAAAATCGGATGAAGGAATGCCTTATTTCTATATTGGATATATCCATTATGGGCGTGCAATAAAGCTAGGGGTTTCAAAAAAAAATCCTGTTGATGAATTACTTAAGGTTCAACCTTATTGGGAGGAGGCGCTTAAGTATTTGCCAAATGATAAAACCATCCAAAATAACCTAAAGACCTTAAAGCATGATATAGAAAAACAAAAAAAAGTATATAATATGTAGATTTCCGGGAAATCGATGCCAAAACTTGCTCTGCTGGACATTTTATCGCCATCATTGTGTAAGTTATCGCGTTCATTTTCCATTATATGGTCATACTTTTAGACAGACAATTAATGTGTTTGGGTCTTTTTCATTGGGGATTGAAAGAAAACCAAGCCCATAACAAAGTGTAGCAGCAATAGGGGATTTAATGGTAATTCGAGCTTTCTGCCTCGCATAAACTTATGTATTAGTGGACAAAGCGGAGGCCAACTTCTCATATTTCTGCTGCACTCAATCCTAAAAATCGAGAGTAAGATGAGAGATAACAAGAACCCAGCCCATAATCGAGTAGACGGCTCCGCCAGTAATTAGCTGACGGAGTGTGCCTCTCACACCGGTATTGCAGTCGCAATAATGTACGGGTCTCGTTACAGCGATTCATTAAGATGTGGGGCAACTTTCTCGTAATACGTTAGCATAGCCTAATAACCTCTTTTTCGTAACCGTTCCAAGGTGATGGTAGTACCCAGAATCGGGCGGTTATGTAAGGTTTATTTGTATATTTAAACTTTTTCAACAAGCTTACAACAAGTGTGCGCTGCTGCTTATGCAGGGAACACACACATTGTAGCAGTAATAAGGGGCGCGGTGGGTTGCCCAAGGCTTTCGCCCGCGGCAAGCTTCTTGCACGGCGACAGTGAACCGCCCCGAAAACCCTTACTACTGCTACACTCACCGTTAACGTTCATTGTATGACGACAGACACCAAATAAATTAATAATAACCTTTAAACTTAAATTGACATGAAAAAAAACAACAGAATTTGGATTTATTCATTAGTGGTAATTGGAGCGTTTTTAATGCTTGCAGGCAGTTGCAAAAAAAGTGACAACAACCCAGATGGTGGAACAAGCAGTGGAACAGTAAAAGACATTGACGGCAATGTTTACCGCACAGTTACAATTGGCACACAGGTATGGATGGTTGAAAATCTGAATACAACGAAGTATAATGATGGTAGCCCAATACCCAATGTTACCGACAACAAAGAATGGGGTAATCTAGCAAATGGGGGAGAGGCTTATTGCAACTATAACAACGATGCCGCTACAAGTACTAAATATGGAAAGCTTTACAACCGTTGGGCTGTATACCGAGGCATTGCCCCTAAAGGTTGGCATGTACCTTCATTTGCTGAGTTTACTACACTCGAAAACTTTGTGTCTGCTAATCTTGGTACTTCTGGTTCAGTGGTTAAAGCTTTAACTTCTAAAACCGACTGGGATTTTTCAAACAATGCAGGTGCAGTCGGGAATGATTTAACAAAAAACAACACTTCTGGCTTTACAGCCCTTCCTGGTGGCTTCCGCGACAGCTATGGATCATTCTACTCAATAAGAGCATACGGTATCTTTTGGACTACTAGCATCAACAATGACTGGAATCAAGCTTTTAACAGCAATGATAACTTCATTTATAGTTACTCGGCCGGCGAGGTGTTCGGCTTTTCTGTTCGATGCATTAAAGATTAATAGCCAGTTTGCGTACCTCGCTCATCGGGATATGTATCAAGAATGGCGAACGCTATTGCCAATTTGCAATTGGCACTTATTAGTTCTGGATTTGTAATCCAGTCCTACTGCATCAACTACAAAAATTCGCTATTTTTACGCTTATGGGAATACTTGCTCCCCGGAATATATAAAAACAGGTAGTCGTTGGTGATGATTGCAAATCAGCACCAACGGCTTCGAACAACCTGGGGGCAGGCGCGGCAGCGGTGGTTTTCGGTGGGCATCTTTCTGCTCAGGCAGTTTTTCGGCTTGATAGGAACTCGCCTGCAATCCGCCCCTGCGTGTAGCTTCCTCGATTAGCGCCAAGTTTAGGGGATCGCACAAAACTAAATTTGTTTCCTAATAGAGAAACATTTATATTTGCATAACTTTATAATATGACAGCGAAATTTCGGGTTGAGTTTTTAGTTGACGCGGCTGAATTTATTGACAAGCTCGACGAAAAAACCAGAGACAAAGTAATTTACAATATCCAAAAAGCGAGGGTCTCGAACGACAAGGAGTTATTTAAAAAGCTGAAAGGTGAAATTTGGGAGTTTAGAACTTTATATAATAAAACCCATTACCGGCTTTTCGCCTTTTGGGAAAAGACAGACAATACAGAAACAGTTGTAATTTCTACGCATGGTTTAATCAAAAAGACAGATAAAAC
>JANXYV010000023.1 GCA_025355875.1 Prolixibacteraceae bacterium
TCCACTAACCGGTAATAACCGCAGTAGACTCCCGTGGCGGGATTGGTGCGCATGGATACTTTGAAATACATGGCCGCAAGTTACACCGTAACTCGCTGATATACAATACCCCCTTGGGGACTACAATTGGAAAAAAGCGAAAGCGCACAATTGAATATCAGGCATTTACAAAAACAAAACGCAAAAAACGCCCCATATTGCCTCAATAAAACTTGATTTTTGACTAATTTTTCCACATTTGGGGGGCTGAAGCTGCAATGTGGGTTAAACTGTTTTGCCAAAAATAATGAATTTACCGGGGTCACTAAGAGAAATAATAAAATCCTCTGAAACATATAGCTTCAGAGGATTTTTGATTTCTATCCAGACGAAAATTCTGACAATAAGAAGGGAAATCGTCAGGATTAACTTTGTGTCAGTAAAAAGACGAATATGATGATCCTTTATTCCTCATGCTGAATTCCAGCTTTGTTGAGGAACCATTCCATGGTTTGAGAGTTCGGTCGTTCGATTGGCAGGCCGTACATGCGGTCGAATACCAGGGAAGCCAGAACGCCCAATGAGCGCGATACTCCAAAGAGTACAGTATAGAAACTTGATTCGGTAATTCCATAATGGTTGAGCAGTGAACCACTGAAAGCATCAACATTTGGCCATGGATTTTTGATTTTACCTGTTGCCTCCAGAATTGGTGGAGCCACCCGGTAAATGGCGTTCACTGTATTAATCAGCTTGTCGTTTGCGATATATTTCTCGGCGAATTGTTGCTGAACAGTAAACCTTGGATCAGTAATCCGGAGAACGGCATGACCGTAACCAGGAACAACGCGTCCCTGAATCAACGTTTTTTCGATGTAAGCAGCAATCTGGGCATCGGATGGTTCATCGGTTCCGATCTGAATAATCATTTCGTTAATCCAGTCAATCACTTCCTGATTGGCATAACCATGCAATGGCCCGGCTAGTCCAACCATTCCGGCAGCAAAAGCATAATAGGCATTGCTCAATGCCGAACCTACCAGGTGAGTGGCATGTGCCGAAACATTTCCTCCCTCATGATCAGCATGAATAACCATATACAAGCGCAGCAGGTTTCTGACTTCATTCGAATCGTGACCCATCATATGAGCCAGGTTACCTGCCCAGTCAAGGGTCGGATTAGGTTCAATGTGGTTTCCGTTGTGATAAATCCGGCGATATATATAAGCTGCAATCCGGGGCAAACGGGCAATCAGGGTCATTACATCTTCATACATGAAATCCCAGTAAAACTTTTTGTTCACCCCTGCACGATAAGCTTTCATGAAAACTGAATCGTACGCCATAGAAAGGATGGCGGTACTAAACTGAGTCATTGGGCGACTGTTCTTTGGAATGGCATCAATCACATCAAAAGCGTGTTGCGGTACATGGGCCCGTGTTGCCCAATCCTTGGAGATGTTCATCACATCTTCCTTTTCTGGAATTTTCCCGATCATCATCAGGTAAAACAATCCTTCAGGCAGTGGTTCTCCACCGTCTTCCAACTTCGGTAGTTTTTGCTGCAATTCAGGAAGCGAAAATCCTCTAAACCGGATTCCTTCATTTGCATCTAATTTTGATGTTTCAGTCAATAAGGCTGGAATGCCTTTCATTCCTGAAAGAACCTGATCGATGTTCACTTGTCCGAGAACTACTTCACCATGATCTTTTCTGAGCTTCTGCAGATCGGCCATGTTTTTCATGGCTGATTCATAAAACCTGTTTTTAATGTATTCCATATATCTGATTTTTAGTTTTGGTCTCTAATTAGTTTCCTAAATTAGTGAATATTTCTGATTATTTCATCTGCAAATTCAGTAGTCGATAATAATGTGGCACCTTCCATCATACTGAACAAGTCGGAAGTAACTTTTCGCTTCGAGAAGGTATGTTCCATAGCATCGTAAATATGTTCGGCGGCTTCGGGCCAACCCAGATATTCGAGTAACATCGCTCCTGAAAGGATGAGAGAACCCGGATTGGCTTTTCCTGTTCCGGCAATGTTGGGGGCAGTTCCGTGAGTTGCCTCAAAAATGGCATAGCCGCTGTTGTAATTGATGTTTGCCCCCGGAGAAATCCCAATCCCGCCAACCATGGCTGCTAACTGATCAGAAATATAATCGCCGTTCAGGTTCATCGTTGCAATAACCGTATGATCAAACGGATGTAGTAAACTTTCCTGAAGAAAGGCATCGGTAATCACATCTTTAACGATCACTTTTCCCATAGTTTTGGCCTTGGTCAAGGCAGTTTTTGCCTCCTCAACTCCTTTTTCCAATTCAATTTCCCTGAATTTTTTCCAGGTGAAAGTTTGATGTGTAAATTCTGTTTCTGCCAGTGTGTAACCCCAGTTTTTGAAAGCTCCTTCAGTATATTTCATGATATTCCCTTTGTGAACAAGGGTGACTGACGGCATAGAACGTTCTATGGCATACTTAATTGCAGCCCTGATCAGCCGTTCTGAGCCTTCTTTTGAAACAGGTTTTACGCCAAAAGAACTGCTTTCCGGAAAACGAATGACATCCACACCCATCTCATCAATCAGAAAATCACGAAACCTGATTGCTTTTTCGGTGCCAGTCATAAACTCGATTCCGGCATAAATATCTTCCGTATTCTCCCTGAAAATGTGCATGTCGACCAATTCCGGATACCTGATGGGAGAGGGGACACCTTTAAACCATCGGATGGGCCGCAGGCAAACAAACAAGTCAAGGGTTTGCCGAAGTGCAACGTTTAGCGATCGGATTCCATCACCTACCGGCGTTTCCAACGGTCCTTTAATGCCTACGAGGTATTTTTGAAAAGCCTGAATTGTTTCATCAGGAAGGTAATTCCCGGTTTGTACAAAGGCTTTTTTACCTGCCAGAACTTCTTTCCAAACAAGCTTTTTCTCAGTTCCGTATGCCTTTTTTACGGCTGCATTGATCACACGCTGGCTCGGTTCGGTAATATCTTTGCCGATTCCATCACCTTCGATGAAGGGAATAGTAGGCTGATCTGGAACCTGAAGCTTGCCGTTTATGAATTGAATGTTTTGGCTCATGATGATCGTATTTCTGATGTGTATAATTTGGTCATTGATTGTCAACGGTAGTCATTGATTGTAACCCGGATTTCCACATAAACAATCAATGACGTGAAACTAATGACCACAAATGACTATAAATAACCTACCAACTAAGGCTGCAATTGGTCACTTCAGCTTCTTCTGAAGGTTTGCATCAATGGCATCCAAAAATCCTTCGGTAGTCAGGTAATCTCCCGTTTTTAGTTCATTGCCATGTACAATCAATGCCAGATCTTTTGTCATTTTTCCTTCTTCAACAGTTTCGACGCAAACCTGTTCAAGTGCAAGTGCAAAATCAATCAGTTCCTGGTTTCCATCCAATTTTCCGCGAAAGGCCAGACCTCGTGTCCAGGCATAAATCGACGCAATTGGGTTGGTCGAAGTAGGTTTTCCCTGTTGGTGCATCCGGTAATGACGGGTGACAGTTCCATGAGCTGCCTCAGCTTCCATCGTTTTGCCGTCCGGAGTAATGAGTGTTGAAGTCATCAATCCCAGTGAGCCAAAACCCTGGGCAACGGTATCTGACTGAACATCGCCGTCGTAGTTTTTACAGGCCCATACGAATCCGCCTTCCCATTTCATACAGGCGGCTACCATGTCGTCGATCAGTCGGTGTTCGTAAGTAATTCCGGCTTCAGCAAATGCCGATTTAAATTCAGAATCAAATACATCCTGAAAAATATTTTTGAAACGCCCGTCATATTTTTTCAGGATGGTATTTTTGGTTGAAAGGTAAAGCGGCCACTTCTTTGCCAAGGCCTGGTTCAGGCAGGCACGTGCAAATCCGGTGATTGATTCGTCGGTATTGTACATCGCCATTGCCACGCCATCGCCTGCAAAATCATAAACTTCGAAGGATGTTTCCTTGCTTCCATCTTCCGGAGTAAAAGTGATAGTTAACTTTCCTTTGCCTTTTGTAACAAAATCGGTTGCCCGGTACTGATCGCCAAAAGCGTGACGGCCAATGCAAATTGGCATTTTCCATCCAGGAACCAGTCGCGGAATATTACTGATGATGATTGGTTCACGGAAAACAGTTCCGTCGAGAATATTACGGATGGTTCCATTGGGCGATTTCCACATTTTTTTCAATCCGAATTCCACCACGCGGGCTTCATCGGGTGTAATGGTGGCACATTTGATTCCCACCCCGTATTTTAAAATTGCATGAGCTGCATCTACAGTCACCTGATCGTTAGTTGCATCGCGGTGTTCCATTCCCAAATCGAAGTATTTAACATCAATTTCCAGGTAAGGGAAGATCAATTTCTCTTTAATAAACGACCAGATCACACGGGTCATTTCATCTCCATCAAGGTCTACCACCGGATTTACTACTTTGATTTTTTCTTTCATATAAATGCTTAAAGGTTTTGTTTGCGAATTAAATCTAATGCCGAACCGGCTTTAAACCAGTCGATTTGTTGTTGATTATAGGTGTGGTTCAGCTTGATCAAATCTTTAGTCTGTTCGGCATGAACGATTTCCAGGGTCAACGGTTTGCCAGGTGAAAATTCTTTCAGATCAATAAAGTTGAAGGTGTCGTCTTCCTGAATTATGTCGTAATCGGCTTCGTTAGCGAAGGTCAGCCCAAGCATTCCTTGTTTTTTTAGGTTGGTTTCGTGTATTCGGGCAAACGATTTGACGATCACCGCTTTCACACCCAAGTGACGTGGTTCCATGGCGGCATGTTCTCTCGACGATCCTTCGCCGTAATTCTGATCGCCAACTACAATCGAAGGCACTCCAGCCTTTTTGTATGCCCGCTGAACAGCCGGCACTTCGCCGTATTCTCCGGTAAGTTGATTTTTTACCTTATTTGTTGCTTCAGTAAAAGCGTTGACAGCGCCAATCAGCATGTTGTTCGAAATATTGTCCAAATGGCCACGAAAGCGCAACCATGGACCTGCCATCGAAATGTGGTCGGTGGTGCATTTCCCTTTGGCTTTGATCAGTAATTTGGCCCCCCGAATATTTTCGCCATTCCAGGCTTCAAAAGGCTGAAGCAACTGAAGCCGGGAAGAATCCAAAGCAACTTTAACGATGACGGATGAACCATTCTCGGCTGGTGCCTGATAACCGGCATCTTCCACATCAAATCCTTTTGCCGGAAGTTCCATTCCGGAAGGAATATCCAATTTTACTTTTTCGCCGTTTTCGTTGTTTAGATAATCGGTTAACGGATTGAATGTCAAATCACCGGCAATGGCCAAAGCGGTTACAATTTCCGGAGAAGCCACAAAAGCGTGGGTATTTGGGTTACCGTCGGCCCGCTTCGAGAAATTCCGGTTAAACGAGTGGATAATAGTATTTTTTTCGCCTCTTTCGGCTCCGGGACGCGACCATTGGCCGATACATGGTCCGCAGGCATTGGCAAAAACGCTGGCTCCCATCTGGTTAAATGTTTCTATAAAACCATCCCTTTCGATAGTAAACCGCACCAGTTCTGATCCGGGTGTGATTGTAAATTCAGCTTTCGATTTCAGGTTTTTATCCACTGCCTGCTTAGCCAGCGAGGCCGAACGCGAAATATCTTCGTAGGAAGAATTGGTACAAGAACCGATCAACCCCACATCAATCTTCGTTGGCCAGCCGTTTTCTTTGGCAACCCGGGCCATTTGCGAAATCGGTGTGGCGCGGTCAGGTGTAAATGGTCCATTAATATAAGGTTCAAGTTCGTTCAGGTTTATTTCAATCACCTGATCAAAGTATTTTTCAGGATTGGCATAAACTTCCGGATCGGCAGTCAAATGTTCTTTCACCTGATTGGCCAGATCGGCCAAGGCAGCGCGGCTTGTAGCCCGAAGATAGCGTTCCATCGATTTGTCATATCCAAACGTAGAAGTGGTGGCACCAACTTCGGCGCCCATGTTGCAAATAGTTCCTTTCCCGGTACACGAAATAGATTGGGCACCTTCGCCAAAATATTCAATGATAGCGCCGGTTCCACCTTTCACAGTAAGGATTCCGGCCACTTTCAGGATAATATCTTTGGGAGCTGTCCAACCGCTTAATTTGCCGGTCAGCTTCACGCCGATCAACTTTGGAAACTTCAGTTCCCAGGCCATTTCGGCCATCACATCCACGGCATCGGCACCACCAACACCAATGGCTACCATGCCCAGACCTCCGGCATTCACGGTGTGCGAGTCGGTTCCGATCATCATTCCACCAGGGAAAGCATAGTTTTCGAGCACCACCTGGTGAATGATTCCGGCGCCAGGTTTCCAAAATCCAATTCCGTATTTGTTGGAAACGGATTCCAGGAAATCGTACACTTCTTTGTTGATTTTGATGGCGTCGTTCAAGTCGGCCAGACCGTTTTTGCTGGCCTGAATAAGGTGGTCGCAATGCACAGTCGAAGGAACCGCTGTTTTGCTTTTTCCGGAATTCATAAATTGCAGCAAAGCCATTTGGGCTGTGGCATCCTGCATGGCAACCCGGTCAGGCGCAAAATCGACATAATCGGTACCTCTTTTAAAATCCTGTACTGGCTGATCCTGATTCAAATGGGAGTATAAAATTTTTTCAGAAAGGGTTAATGGCCTGTTTAATTGTTTTTTAGCCTTTTCAATTTTACTTCCCAACTCCTGATAGTTCTTTTTTATCAATTCCAGATCAAACATATTATTGGTTTTTTATTTTCAGGTTCAACGTTTTACAAAAATCAAAATGTTTAACAAAGCCTATGCAGTTTTGTTTTTTGAAAGCAGCCGAATATATTAAAAAATATCTGATATAGGCGGTTGATATTTGTTAGTTACCTGAAAATCATAATCCGGAAGAGCAAAATGGCTGACTTTGGAATTCAAGACCGAACCATCCTCAATTCTGAAATCTGCTTTTTCGTTCTTATTTCTTTTTCCCCTGATGCAGTTCAAGGTTCACAAAAACCGGCAAATGGTCGGAAGGATAGCGTTGATCTTTTGAATCTGAAAGCACGGCGTACTCCTTCACTTCAATCGGGTCGCTGACAAAGATATAGTCGATCCGGTCTTTTAACAGGCTGTTAAATTCGAAATTATTGAAGGTGCCGGTTGGTCCATATGGCGCTCTTTTACTGATTGAACGGGAATCTTTTAGTTCCTTGGTTAATAAGGATATCGGCTCTTGTTCGGGAGTAATGTTAAAATCACCAGTCAGGATCACCGGCAGATTTTCTTTGTTCAGTTCTTTAATTTTCCGCAGAATCAGTTTGGCTGATTCAATTCGGGCTTGTTTCCCGATATGGTCAAAATGGGTATTAAATACCAGAAATTGCCGGTCCATTTTATCCGTTTCGAGTATGATCCAGGTGCAAACCCGGTTACAGGCGGCATCCCAACCCAAGCCTGGCTTGTCGGGAGTTCCGGATAACCAGAAACTACCTTTTTTTACTTCGGAAAACTTTTCAGCATTGTAAAAAATAGGAGAGAACTCCCCGTTTTTCTTGCCATCGTCACGGCCAATGCCTACCCATTTCATTTTTGGTAATTGTGCCTGAAGGTCTTCAATCTGTCCAATCAGAGCTTCCTGCAAACCAAAAACGTCAGGATGGTGAAACTGGATTAATGCGGCCAATTCTTTACTGCGGTTGGGCCAGGCATTAATGCCGTCAGAAGGATTGTTGAAGCGGATGTTATAACTGAGTATTTGGATATTTTGGGCAAAAGCAAGGTTGCAGACAAAAAACATTAAGATTAAAAGATTTGACTTCATTCTCTACAAAAGTTAAAAGATTGATATTCACAGGTTTTATTTTCACCTTTCCTGATTGTACTTTTTTGTTCTGTTCCTTTATGAATGATATATGAATAGCAAAATTCAATAATTTCATTCAGGTTGTCGGTCATTGGCTTGCCGGCTATTTCGTGAGAGGCATTACAGTAAGTATATAACCAATAAGGTGTCCCGATCTTTTTCAGTTTTTCGGCAATGGTATATGAACCATGTAAGATTAGGTAGCCAGGTTGATTTTCTTTACAATAACGGTGTGGTGCAGATCCATATGGTACCAGATTGTCGCAGGTTCCGTGAAAAAGCAGCGAAGGGACTGCCGATTCCCTGAAAATCCTGGATGTATCCGGAATGGCACCTGCCATCGAAATTACTCCTGCATACGAAACAGGACCGCTATCCAGACCATAACAATAAGGTGGTTGATAAGCGGTGTTTAAAACTGTTTCGGCTCCGGCACTGCTTCCCGAAAGTATGATTTTCTGAGGATCAATTCCCATTTTATCCCGATTCTGTATCATGAAAAAAGTGGCATCCTGAAGATCCTCGACTGCATTGTTAAACGTATTTCGTTTATCAATTGCAGGACAATCGCACCCAAAACCCGTTTCAGTTCCTTTGCGGGTTAACCGGTATGAAATGGATGAAACCACGTAACCACATCTCGCAAGTTTTTTGCAATACTCCGGAATTCCGGAGGCATTGCGGGCTCCTTCCGAAAAACCACCTCCATGAACATAGAAAATCAGCGGGCGTTTTGACTGATTATCGAACGCCGGTGTGTATACATCCAAATCCAGAGGGTGGCCATCCTTGAAAGCATATGTATAAGTGTCAACTTTTATAGAATCAACAATTTCATCCTTATAGCGTTCCTGTGCCTGAACTAAAGAAAAGAGGGAAAAGAAAAGAAGAAAAAATGCTGGAAAACAGGAAAGAGGTCTCATCGAAATGTTTGCATTAAAAAGAAATTGTTAGAAAAACTGCTTAAATTTATATAAAAAAATTGAGCCATGGCAATCATTACAAGCAGAACCAATGAAAATGGAAAGATCACTATTTTATATGATCGCTGCAATTCGTGCGGACTTTGTGTGAAAGTATGCAAAGATTTCTCTTTAAAAATGGTTGACAATATGCCTGTTGTAAGTAATAACCCGGTGTTCGGGTGTATAGCCTGCGGACATTGTATGGCTATTTGTCCCGAAAATGCCATTGAAATCTCTGGACGGGAAATGTCGGCAGCCGACCTGGTTGATCTTACCGAAACAAAGAACAAACCAAGTTACGATCAGATGAAAAATTTGTTGATTGGCAGAAGAAGCATTCGCGATTTCAAGGACAAGGACATAGTTGATGACCTGATCGAAAGTATCCACCCCATCAAGTACGACTTTATCTTTTATAAGAATCCAGATACATTTGTGGTTAAAAAAAATCATGGACAAGAAAGAGAAGATGTTTTCGTTAGTGGATCAGTGGAGAATATCGGGATTGACACGTAAATCTTTT
>JANXYV010000072.1 GCA_025355875.1 Prolixibacteraceae bacterium
AGAAGATGATGAGCCGGTTTCTTAACAGAAACTTAGAGTTGCTTGAGCCGTATGAAGGGAAACTTTCACGTACGGTTCTTAGAGGGGAAGGCGGCAGCAATGCCGCCGACCTACTCGACAATTTGAGTGTAACTAGAATTTCTATGCCAGGTGTTGATCCGCCAAATAATATAAAGGATCGTTTAGTATTCGAACAAAAAAAGCCCCGAAGGGCTTAGAAATTAAGCAGAAGCTGCTGAGTTTTGACAGGAACAGATTCTATAAGTTCAGCAAGAACATCTGCAAATTCAGGCACTGGGGCTTTGATTGGAGCTACTTTCTGCTCAGGCAGTTTTAGCACAATCAGGCTTTCGGCTTCGGTGATTGGCACAATGTAAGGGATTCCCCCGGTTGGATGGAGCCTAATCTGCCAGGCTGCAAAAAACTCATTGGATAGTGAATTCATCCAGGCCACTTCACCAAGCATTCCGTTC
Organism: Prolixibacteraceae bacterium; assembly: GCA_025355875.1. Taxonomy (GTDB): domain Bacteria; phylum Bacteroidota; class Bacteroidia; order Bacteroidales; family Prolixibacteraceae; genus Aquipluma. The sequence continues at coordinate 474 of JANXYV010000072.1, forward strand.
AGACATTGGTTGATCACGCACATCATGGCACAATTACGGTCGACATCGGCACCGTAGAAGGATGCATTTCGGTTGATCTTTGCGGCTGCCATCAGGATTCGGCCACTTCCACAGGCACAATCCAGAATCCGGGAATCCGATTCGGTTGGATTGGTCATACGTGCCATCATTTCGCATATTGGTTCAGGAGTGAAGAACTGTCCGTTGTGGCCGTGGCTAATGTGTTCCATGAAGAAATCACCGAGAATGTCCCGTAATCCTTCTCCGTTATCGTCCATTTCCAGCACCATCGCCGCAAGTGCATCGGCCAGTAAATTGACTTCATTTTTATCGTATCGACTGACGATTTCTAGGTATCGGGATTCCATAGCTCCCAATGACAGGGCACAAACCGACATTTCGAGAAAATCTGTAAATACATTGGATATGCTGTTGCGCCTTGCCAGCTGCTGCATATACTGCGAGAAACTTTTTAACTTTTCCATTTTGTGATGAATTTGAATGAATAAAAAAAAGGCCGAAGCCTTTTTTCTACATCAAACCTTCGTCGGCAAAGGAGAAGTAAGATTCAGAAGTAAGAATCAGATGATCCAATACTGCAATGTCAAGAACTTTACCACCTTCTTTGATCTTTTTTGTCAGATCTTTGTCAGCTTCACTGGGTACCAGGTTTCCAGATGGGTGGCAATGAGCTAATATTAAGCTGGTTGCGCAAGATTTAAGTGCCGTTTGCATAATCATTCTGACATCTGCTATCGTGCCACATAAACCTCCGGCTGAAATCTGGCAGTAACCCAGCACTTTGTTGTTCCGGTTCAGGCAAAGGATGTAGAAATATTCCCGGTAATCCAGACTTGGAAAAACATCTTTCAAATAACCGTAAGCATCTGCTGAAGTAACCACTTTGGGTAAATCCGATGCTTTGTACTTTGGTTTGTAGCTGATTTCGATTTCTGCCAAAGTTGAATTGTACATTGGCACTGGAGTAAATAAATTCTTTTGCATTTTAAGTCACCTCTGCCCTGAGGATTTTTTGTGGCTGGCTCTCCAATTAATTTTGAGCCAAATGCACATTGAGCAGACTGGATTCTTGTCAAGGGCGGCTTCATCATGTATAGCCACAGGAGTAAATTATTGAAGGCGTTTATGCAACCCTTGACTTATCCGGGATGCGGAAATAACTTTGGAGAAAAAATTGAGTGAGAGTAGTACTTCTTTGGATTGGTTTAACTTTGAATGAATGCTATTTTGCCTGATTCTTCTTAAAATTCTCAGCTTGTTCAAAAATCTCGACGTATACTTCGTCACGTTCAACCGGAGGATAGCCAAATTCATCCAAAAGCAATATCAACCCTACTTTTAAAGCTGATTTTATATCGTCACGCTTGTTCCAATCGGGAAATTTAGCTTGACCATCAACTAAATCTTTCACAGCTTTGGCGAGTTCAATCAATTTATCTTCAGGATATTTGAAATCATATTTGACGCATAACTCTTTCAGGATATCGTAAAATGCTTTTTCCTCAAAGTCGATTCCAAGCAAGTCGCCTGCCGAAAACTCCTGGTGTACTTCCCAAATTAAATTGGTGAGTTGTTCTGCCATTTCCTCATAGACTTCGCTGCGCAACACATCGCTTTCGTCACGCTGATTATAGCGCTCAACCAAAACCTGCATCTTACGGGTAAAGTCGACACCTTTTACTTTATTAACCTTCTTTATTTCTGCAATGACTTTGGCTAAAAGCTGTTGCAGTAATTTGATTTTCGTATTGGGCAGCTTTATTTTAGCAATTTTAGCCAGATAATCATCATCAAAAAGGTCTTGCTCGGTTTCACTTTCATCACCCAATTTGAAAATTTCCTGAACACCATCACTTTCCAAGGCATCTTTTATCATTTCACGTACACGGGCGTTCATTTGGTCAATGTCAGGTGCATTGCCTTTGGTGAGTTTGAATACGATGGACCGAACTGCCAAATAGAAATGTGTGTAATCTCTTTCCTGATGCGTTAATAGTTCGCTACCGGCACAAATGTCGTAAGCTGCTTTCAACCGTTTGACCAAACCCATGAAACGGGTTTCAATCTCTTTAGTTTTCTGAGCAAATTCGGCAGCCAAATTAAGGGTGTTCAACTGCTGAATGTTTGTGCCATGGAAATATTTTGAGTTGTCGAACTTGTGAAACAGTTTGGCCAATAAATCCAAATGATTCCGGACAATAATAACCGATTCGGCAATGTCTTCAAAATTGTCTTTGTCGCCTTTGTTGTATTTGGCTAGTGCCAGGTTCATTTGTTTTTTGATGCCAATATAATCGACTACCAAACCTTTGTTTTTACCTTCAAATTTTCGGTTTACCCTCGAAATGGTCTGAATCAGATCGTGCTGCTGAATGGGCTTGTCAATGTACATGGTATCCAAAAACGGAACATCGAAACCCGTCAACCACATATCGACCACAATGGCGATTTTGAAGTTTGACTTTTCGTTTTTGAACTGGCGGTCTAATTCTTTACGGTAATCTTTGGTGCCCAAGAGTTTGTAGAACGTTTCGTCATCATCCTGCCCACGGGTCATGATCATTTTAATCCGTTCCATCGGTTTGATTTCCTTCTGGTCTTTTTCGGATAAAACGACTCCTTCCTCAGAAACACAAACCTCATTCCATTGGGGACGCAAAGCAATTACATTCCTGTAAAATTCATACGCAATTTCCCGTGTGCTGCAAACAAACATGGCCTTGCCCTTAATGGTAGCGCCTTCCGAAACCCGGTCTTCATAATGCTTAACAAAGTCTTCAGCAAGGGCTTTCAAACGGTCTGGGTCTCCAATAATGGCGTTCATATTGGCCGTTGTTTCCTTGCTTTTTTCGATCTGATATTCATTGGCTCCGGCCTCTGCGACTTCCTGGTAATACTTTTCAATTTTCTCCAACTCACTATTTTTCAGTGCAATTTTGGCGGCTCTGCCTTCATAAACAATCCGAACCGTTATTTCATCTTTTACCGATTCGGTCATGGTGTATGCATCTACCACTTTCCCAAAAACATCCAATGTGGCATCAATCGGAGTACCGGTAAAGCCTACGAATGTGGCATTGGGTAACGATTTGTGTAAATAATAAGCAAAGCCGAAAGTTTTGGTAACGGTATTATTCTCAAAATCAACTTTAACTTTCTGGTCCAGATTAATTTGGCTACGGTGGGCTTCGTCCGAAATACAAATCACATTATTCCGGTCGGTCAGCAATTCGGTATCTTCAGTAAACTTGTGAATGGTAGTCAGGAAAACGCCCCCACTTTGCCGGCCTTGTAACAATTCGCGCAAATTGGCCCGGCTTTCGACACTGATGACTGTATTGTCGCCAATAAATTTTTTAGCCTGAACAAAAGTTTCCGAAAGTTGGGTATCCAGATCCGTGCGGTCGGTGATTAAAACAATGGTTGGACTTTCAAAGTAAACGCTTTTCATCAGCAATCGGGTGAGATAAAGCATGGTGAAACTTTTCCCGCATCCGGTAGCTCCAAAGTATGTTCCACCTTTGCCATCGCCTTCAGGTCGCTGGGCTAATTTGATGTTTTCGTAAAGGCGTTTGGCCGCGTAATATTGTGGATAGCGGCAAACAATTTTCTCATTTTTCTTTGAACTATCAGGAATGTAGATAAAGTTGCGGATAATATCACGCAAGCGGTTTTGGTTGAACATTCCCTGAATCAAAGTGTACATGCTGTCGATGCCATCCACGTCTTTTGCCAGACCTGCTACCCGGCGCCAGGCATAGAAAAACTCATAAGGGGCAAAGAACGAACCTGCCTTGTTGTTTACGCCGTCACTGATTACGCAAAAGGCATTGTATTTAAACAGTTCCGGAATATCCCTACGATAACGAATGGTCAATTGCTTAAAAGCATCAAAAATGGTAGCTTCTTCGCGAATTGCACTTTTAAATTCGAACACCACTACGGGCAAGCCGTTGATGTATATAATTCCGTCGGGAATGCGCTTTTCGTTGCCGATAATTTCTAGCTGATTGACAAACTTATAGATGTTGTAATCTTTGGGATAGTATACCCCAGGTTCGGCTGCAATAGTATCTAAATCGGGACTACTAAGATGAGCATCCAAGCCACTGTAGTCGATTAACTCAATATGAATATCTTTTTGATTTCGGTCTTCGCGTTTCAGGATAAATCCATCGGATAACCACCGATGAATTTTTTTGTTGCTTTCGTAAAGATCGGACGAAGGCAAGGATTTAAGCTGAAGTACAATTAATTTGGCTTCGGTTACGGTCAATTGTTTGCTTTCGTATTTGGTCAGCAAATAGTGCAGCAAATCGGCTTCAATCAAAACTTCGTCGGCTGCCCGAACAATTGAATCGCCATGGAAATGAGGATAGTTTTCGTTCTCCAGTAATTCAACAAAAGCATGTTCTAACTTTTCTTCAGTGAACTTCATCTTTGTACTTTAATTATCCATTGACCTGTTGTTGCGCTGTCTCTTTCAATAATATTTTTCTTTTTCAAGGCGTCTATATGTTTCTGAACAGCAGATTCATTTATGCCAAGTTTTTCGGAGAGCTGCTTTCGGGAAATTTTTTTATTACTAAGAATAATATTAAAAACTTCCTCTTGTCTTTCAGTTAAATTATCAACTTGACCACCAACTTGACCACCAACTTGACCACCTATCTCTTCTTCATTTGCACCACCTATTGCACCACCATCAATTGGTTGTAAATAGATTGTAACTTCAACACCACCGTTCATTTCTTTTATTTCCGGTTCGGGTAAGCCTGCCTCTTTGCACGAATTGATGATTTTAAGTGTACCGCGCCCCCAGGTGTCGATATAACCGGCAAAAAAACAAGCGTTCGCAATGATAGGGTTGCGTGGACGCGAATTGTGATCCGATTTCAAATCTTCAAGACTTAAACCGAATGGTAATCCGCCTTCATTCCAAATGGAAAGTTTGTCGTCGAACACCCGCATTTGAACAGTTGCTCCCATGTAGGTCCGATGAACCAACGCATTTAACAGCATTTCGCGCAGCGCCTGAATGGGGTACTGGTCTTTTTCTATCCGCTGAAAACCTTCAAAGGCAACGGGGCGTGTCAGAAATTTGTAATTTAACTGAACCTGAACTTCATGCAGCATCTGAACGAGATTACCTTCAACTACTTCATGAAATTTCAAATCCGAAGCATCTTTGCCAAACCGACCTATCTTCACTTGAATATTTGGATAAAAGCGCATTGGCTCTTTGCCGAACATGATAATGGAAGCACGTTTTAGCTTTTTCCCGTCAGTAAGTTTTAGCTTTTCCAAAATCTGAAAAGTAGATAACCCTTTTGTTTCGGGCATCCGGCCTTTTTCGTTACTGTCGGCTATAAACTTTGCAATACTTTCTTCATTAATATCGTTAACCGTCGCCCCTTCTTCAACAACGTCATCCCATGTTTTGCCTGCTTTTTTGAGCAAAAACTCGTTCAGTTCAACACCTGTAAGTTCCATTTTTGTGCTGCCCGAACGGTAATAATACCTGCCACGCAATGAAACAGCGACCGAATAAGGATTGACTTTGATGGATATGTATTTTTTTCCTTCTTCGTCGTGTAACTGCACATCGCAGATAATCCCCATGGCGTTACGGATTTTGTTGGGGATATCTTCCAACAACCGGGCGTAATCGGTTAGGTGAACCACATTCCCTGCATCGTTTCGCCCAATATAAATTATGCCACCAATGGCATTGGCAAAGCCGCAAACCCATTTCAGGTAATCATCGTGCCAGCTTTGCTTGTATTCTATGTTTTGTTGTTCGGGCATATCATTTGAAATTTTTACAGTATTTTTTTTTGTGTAGCCTTATACGATATTCCATTTTTCGGTGGTGCTGACCCATTTCACAAACTTTGCTTATTTACTATCGAAACTCTTTTCTTTTCCTGAATTTGCCTATGTATATCGCTGATATTGTTCTTGTTACTATCTAAATTCAATTTAGCTTTTTGTATAAAATTTGATAGTTCGTTTTGTAGTTGTTTATTATTTCCACTTTTAAATGCCAAATAGTAATTCAGCTTTATAAATATTGTGTATTTCAAAATTGGGATTTTAATCATATCTAAAGACCTCTGAATAAACTCCTTATTTGAATTCAGATCAATATCTAATAATAGGAAATAAAGCATAAAAAGTTTGTATTGATTTAAGCTAGAATCAACTTCTAATACTTTGATTTCATCTTTTATCATTCGCTCCAAATTAAAATGACCAAGACCATCAAACAACCAGGATTGACTTAGAATTGGACTAAAATTTGAAATGAATCTTAATAAATCTAATTCTGGAGAATTTGTAATGTCAAATTCGCCTTCTTTGGTTATTTCTTTCCTTGTAATTTCTGAAAATTCTTCAATAACATAAAACCCAAAATCGCAATATGAATCAATAATATATTTGAATATTTCAGTAATTGTGTCTTTACTTCCTGTGATAGCATCTAAATTTCTAAATGACCTGGATAAAATTGATAAGTAGCGTTCTATTAATTCCGAATTTATGTCATCCGGATTCATTTCCTTCATTGCATGAACATCTGCATTTATTTGAAGTTCATCTGTTAAATCTTCTAATTCAGCTTTTTCATGGGAACTTAAAGCTTTTTTGATAGACATTTCTCGACAAATATCTTCAATAATTTTAGGTTCTTTAATTTTATTAAGAAGCTCTTCATCCTTATTAACATTATACTTCTCAAAGATTGGATTTAATTTCTTTTGGCTCTTTTGAAAAACTGTTACAAGGAATTCTAAATCATCTCTCTTAAATCCACTATAAATCTCAAGCTGATTTTTGAACGCTAAATATTTAACCTCGTCATCTAATATTTCTTTCTTGAATATTAAATCTCTTGTCATTTGCAATGCTAAAAAATACTCAAAAAACCCATTTAATCTAAATACATAGTAGTCATTTTCGTTTTTCTGCTTTAAAATACCACAGGAAATCAAATAATCAAAGACTTCTCTGCTATTCACTGATATTCTGTCATTTTCTGAAATGGTCAATTCTATCTGATTTAAAACTTTTTGATAAGGAGCGCTATATGTGGTTTTTTTGTGATTGCTAAAAAGATATTTTGCCAATTCGGCGCATATAGTTTTTAATTGATCAAAACTGATCCGACTTCGTGATAGTAATAGTTGCTTTTTTCCAAAAATTTCATCCACGCAAATCTCTAAGATTGAGAATAGATTTTTGGAATAGCTATCAGTTGATTTGTTGTGAATTAGTAGAAGTAGTGAAACAGTCCAATAATTAAGAGGTAATTCTAACTGTTTACACAATTGGATAATTTTTTCTTGAATTTCCTCTCTTTTCTGATTTGAGGAAAGTCTTTTATCAGTGTAAGCAACAATCTCTTTTCTTCTTAGATCATGAAAGAAAAGCTTTTCATAAATAGAAATACCAAATTGAAATACATCAACTGTTCTTGACAGATTATATTCAGTACATACGACATATGAAATATCAGGATATTTATTTATAAAAATGTCCAAATAATTACTGATTGCTGAGTCGGATGAATAATTATCAATTAGCAACACGAAATCACCGGAGGTTAGGATCTGCTGGACTTTTGCTCTATTTATTCCAAAATAGTTTCTAATATACTGTTCCAAGTCAAAATTCGAATCTAATTTAGATTCATGCTCTTTTGAGTCAAAATAAAATGGTATTTTCCCATTACGAGAAAAATTTATTAAACAATCTATTTGTATTCGCTTCAATAATGAAGTTTTACCACATTTATCTTTCCCTAAGATTAAATAATTTACCTTCCCAGTAACAAGTTCGCCTAAACTTATTGATGTAGCATTCTTTGTTTCAAGACCTCCCTCAGACTCTTTTTTTAACACCGGATGATTATAGAGAGCCAAAAAGTCATTTTTGTCATCTTCATCTTTAAGCAACAGTAAATTGTTTGCATTTCCTTTTTCAACTAATATTTTATCAAACAACTTTTTTCGGAATGCAATAATTTCTAATTTTTCAATGCCACAGGGAACAGTATGTATAATCTCTGGGCCTATAAAACAACCATCTCCATCTTCTATATAAGTTAATTCTTTAACTACGATCTTATTTTCTTCAATATCATCTATTCCTATAATTGAACAACCCAAATTTTCTTTTGAAGATAGTGATGCCTTTGCGACATGTTCAAAAATTCCATTTGATCCACTATGTCTTGAAATTGAAGAGATTTTGTGTACGTGCCCAGAAAACAATAAGTCAAACTCATTATGAATAAAGCTTTCTATTCCATAAAAATTATATTCTTTAAGGAAGTATAATGGATGATGAATCAAAAATATTTTCTTCTCCACGCCAAACAATTCCCGTTTAATCTCCTCCAATAATGCGGGAGGAACAAGTAAATTCCCTTTATCTTCCTTCCAGATTGCTGAAAGCCAAGCAGAATTTAAACAAACAATGCCTAACCGTTTATCATTTACATTTCGAAAATGGATACTATATAAATCTTTAATCTTATTGTGCTCTTCATCTTGATGATATTCAGAGACAAATAATTTGAAATTTGAAGATGGTTTTAGGCTGTCGGAAAATACATCACCATCCTTTTTCTTATAAAAGTTATTCAAATCATCATCAGTGCTTATTTCTGAGTCAAAAAATGACTTTATAGCTCCATGAATCAAATTCCGATCAATGTCATGATTTCCAGGGCAGAAAATAATATTTTCTGGTTTCAGGTTTAGTTTTTCAATCAAAACTTTAAATAAAGCCATGTTTGCAGACTGAAAAGTTTCTATTTTACTACCACTTTGAACTAGGTCTCCAGTGAAAAAGACCAAATCAATTTCTATTTTCTTTTCAATAATAGCCTTGACTATTGATTGAACAACTTTTATTTGCTTAGAACTTTCAGGTGAATAATGAAAATCGGTAATGTGTAAAATATTCATGGTATAGCTTAAAGTTTAATTGGTTTATAGTTAGTTTTCTATTGTCGCTAATTTCGAAAGAAGCAATTCTTTCAGTTCCGTTAGCTTTTGGTTTTCAGTTCTCTTCAAAAAAACATTGTCAATTATCTTATTGATGCTATCCTGAATGCAATAAAGAAATGATATTGACGGAGCTTCAAAAACATAATCTTCAATAGCGTCCTTTGTTATCATTCCAACTGTTGTTCCTTTTGTATGTAACTTGATGTGCTCCTGATATTTTTGGGATTTCAAAATTTGATAGAGTATTTCGTTACTCAACTTAGACTTATTTACAACCCTATATAGGTTAGATGCTATTACCAATTTCTTTCCTCTTAAATTTGGTGGTATCATTGCCGGACAGCCCAATATGGGCATATTCTCTGATTGTTGACGAGTAGCTATAATAATGTCCTTTGGTTCTACAATATGTTGTTCAGGCACATTATCAGAATAAAGTCTCATTCCTTCTTCAACGTATCTGTCTGTGAAAGAAACACAGCCCATTCCGAGTAAATAAGTTCCCCCTTTACCTAAATCTTCACTATTGTATGAAAAACCTCCTTTTACTTCTATTAAATCTCCAAGTCTATGACTTTCTTTTTCTTCTTCATTATCAAAATATGAATTAAAAATCGCCTGCGCAGCTTCTTCGAGTTTTTGTATCAGTTGCCGGTTAAGCTTAATGCGGTTTACAACGGTGTTGTATTCTTTTACGATTTCGCGTTGTTTGGTAATGGATAGGATGGGTAATTGCATATCGCAGAGAGCCTTCCAATGTAATCCACCACGAACATCGGCATCGGTATAAAACCATGCATTCCGGTCAAATTCTCTCCGCGAAAACCACATCATCAAATAATCGGGGAAAAGAATTTCAGGATTTTTAATTTCAAAAACATCATACGCTGGCGAAACCATAAATTCATCATCACTTTTTGACATTGAAATTGGCAAACGATAATCCCTTCCAACGTGCATCCGATTGCAAGCAAATTGATTTTTCTTTACAATTTTATAAACAGACAAATCAGTACCAACAACATTGGCAACCGAAGACATGAAAAATTTGTCGATATTTATTCCAAGCAGATCTTTGGCCTTTAAATCCGAGTTACGAACTTTTATTTCATCGATGTAATCACCTAACCGCTTATAGTTTGATCTCATACCCCAACTCTTTAAAAACAGTTAGTAAATCATACCTAGAGGCGGCTTCGGCTTTTAGCAGTTCGGCAAATTCGGTTTGCAGGCTTTGCATTTTCTCGTCGAAATCAATGTTTTCGTCGCGGTTTACAAACTCGATGTATTTGCTCGGAACAAGTGAGAAATCTTTCTTTGCTACTTCGCTAAACGACGCGGAGTAGCAATATTCAGGGATATTTTTATATTGCTGCTGTCGGGGCTGCCCTTGCGGCTGCCCATCTGCATCAGGGGCATCCGCAAGGGATGCCCGTACAGATTGCCAATTGTGGTATGTAGCTGCAATATCTTTAATGTGTTGCAAGCTAAATTGCGTATATTTCTTTTCGAAAGGTTCGCCAATCTGTCGCAGGTCCATAAAGAGTATTTCTTTTTCACGGTCGCGGTATTGGCGGGTAACATCGCCAATGTTTCGGATTTGTTCTTTTTTGTTTTTGTTGAGAATCCAAAGCGTAACACTAATATCGGTGGTGTAAAATAAATTCCGTGGCAATACCAAAATGGCTTCCACCAAGTTGTTTTCAATCAGTTTCCGGCGAATTTTATACTCTTCGCCACCGCCACTCAACGCGCCATTGGCCAGGATAAATCCGGCCACGCCATTTTCCGAAAGTTTCGAAACCATGTTGAGTATCCAACCATAATTGGCGTTGCTTTTGGGTGGCACATCGTAACCACGCCAGCGCGGGTCGTCTTTCAATTCGTTTTCGGCACGCCAGTCTTTTTGGTTAAACGGTGGGTTGGCCATAATGTAATCGGCCTTCAGGTCTTTGTGCTGGTCGTCGCCAAAAGTATCGGCAGCTTTTTCGCCCAAATTACCCGAAATACCACGTATGGCCAGGTTCATCTTGGCCAGTTTGTAGGTGGTGTTGGTGTATTCCTGCCCGTAAATCGATACATTTTTGGTGTTTCCGTGGTGCGCCTGAATAAACTTGATGGATTGAACAAACATACCGCCGGAACCACAAGCGGGGTCGTAAATAATGCCGCTGTAAGGTTCAATCATTTCGGCAATCAGGTTTACAATGCTTTTGGGCGTGTAGAATTCGCCTTTGCCTTTCCCTTCGGCCAATGCAAATTTGGAGAGGAAATATTCATATACACGGCCAACAATGTCCTGGGCTTTGTCTTTGAGGGTGTCAATTTCGTTAATGGTATCGAGCAGCGACGAGAGTTTGGTAATGTCCAATCCCAAACGTGAGAAGTAATTGTCGGGCAAAGCGCCTTTTAAGGCTTTGTTGTTCTTCTCGATGTTGTGCAGGGCGGTGTCGATCTTTAACGCAATGTCATTTTGCTTCGAGTTTTTGATGATGTACGACCAACGGGAAACTTCGTCAAGGAAAAACACATTGTTCTGGTTATAGAATTCAGGCATTTCGATGTATTTTTCCTGCCCTTTCGCAATGAGTTTTTGGCGGTGCTCTTCAAACTTATCGCTGGCAAACTTCAGGAAAATTAAACCCAATACCACATGCTTGTATTCTGCTGATTCAACGCTCCCTCTCAATTTATTGGCCGATTCCCAAAGGGTTTCTTCCATGCTTTTTTCCTTACTATTTCCGTTCTTCTTTGCCATTTGGTATTTTAGTTGTTTTCAACCTGCAAGTTACAACAAGTAAATAAATAAAGCATTATAGTTAATTGGATTTTGCAAAGGAGATTTTAACAAAAATAAAGAGGCAGGGGGAGCCACTTGAAATTTTGATGGAAATTGGATCGTATTTCTTCATATTCCTGCTTCCACTTATTCAAGGAATATCGATGTTCTTAATTTGATTGCAGTTTTTAACTAATTAAGAAGTAATGTGATACCAAATTAGACTGGCTAATAAATTGGAAATTAGCGAAGTGGGTCAGAACAGAAACTCCCATTTTTTGTATATGATGATCTTTTGAACCAAATTTTGGCACAAGGGCAACCACCTATATACCACACGCCCAAATGATCAGCTTTGTATGACTATTAACTTTTTAAAGATTATCAAAACGACTTGAATAATATCTTACTTTGTTAAGTCCTAATGTAGAATCAATTTCTGTAGGAACCTTTCTGTTTTTTTCTGAATCGAAATCAGATAAACACCTGAATTCAGTTTGCTTTTTCTTGAAACAGAAATATCAGCAAAACGTATCCACCCCATCAAGTACGACTTTATCTTTTATAAGAATCCAGATACATTTGTGGTTAAAAAAAATCATGGACAAGAAAGAGAAGATGTTTTCGTTAGTGGATCAGTGGAGAATATCGGGATTGACACGTAAATC
>JANXYV010000200.1 GCA_025355875.1 Prolixibacteraceae bacterium
GTCGCTGTGTTTTTCATGCGACACAATGAAAAAGCAGATTCAATTTTTCCATCAAGAATACACTCCCTTAAGTTTGTCATGAGTCTGGAATCAACCCTTCCGGCGCGATAAATGGCGATGTAGCGTTCAAAAAAAATGAAAATTGCAACCAATAAAAGGAGCATGATCGGAAACATAATTGGGCCACCTTTCACTACCGTAGAATAAAGCCCTTTCATCAATCCCTCCTGTTGAATGGTTTCACTAACAACCTTCGTGCCTTCACTCAGGTTTAGATTGGCCTGTAAAAAGATAAAATTCAACATGTTGATTTTGTTTTAGTCAAGCTTAATAAAAACGATTGTCTGATACAAATAGTATGCGATGCAAAAATACAATTTATTTGGTCTTCCTTTTAAAGATGCTTTTTACTTTTTGCCAAAGCTCATGGATGTTGTTGAAATCTTCACGGTAAGCGATCCCAACTCCCTGTGTATAAGGCGATGTTTCGTAGATAAGATTGTTGTTGGAATGGTTATATGCTTTTAACTGAAGCTTTCCATTATCGGTAAGTTTAACATTAATGTCGGCCTCACCCACAATTTCGTTGTTGTTTGTGTTTGTTTTTTGCGACATGTTGTTGCCAATATTGCCATTGATTGAAACCCGGTTATTGAACATCAGCGTACTAAGCGCCAATTCCATTTCGTCTGGCGTGATCTGGTTTCCCGGTCGATAATTGACCCCGACATTCACATTGTGACTTATCTGCGAAAGCCAGTTACTCAGCTGATTGGAAACCAGTTCGCTTGCTGTGGTGGCGGTTGATCCTGCCAGACTGGTGTTGGTCCCGGCAAAACTGGTGGTTCCCCGAAGATATTCCGGAGTATAAAATTTGCTCAATACCAGCAGCGACAAGATCTGTTTATTCATATCTTCTTCCGAATTGATGAATTGTTTGACTTCATCTTTGATCCGTTCTTCTGCAGTTGGCAGTTCAATATCAAATTTAATATCAGGATTATTCAGACTTTTTGACAAATTAATTTTACAAATGACCGGAATTCGTTGATTGTAGCTCTTGGTAGGATCGGCAGCGAAAAGCTCACTCAGCGAGGTCTTTAAACGATACAGTGCATTTAAGTTGATAATGGCATCCACCGGGTCGCCATTCCATTGGATGGTCCCGCCCCGTTGAATTTCGAACTTTTTATTGATCACATTCTGAAGGGTAAATAAATAATCGCCCTGTTCAAAGGTATATTCTCCGAAAAGTGAGACATTGTAATTGTTGTCAACCGCAATCTGCATGCTGCCTGATCCCTGTGCTTTGATCACATCGCCGATTTTTGAATTGTAAATCAGCTGTTCCTTGGCTTCCGGGGTCACTTCAACATTGAATTTCATCTGGAGCCCGCCACTCTGAGAAACATAGTTTTTGGGTATGGTGATTCTGGGCTGATACCCGTGCGAAAGAAAACTTATAAAATCATATTGCTGAGTATCTCCCTCGTAGGTGAGCGAAATGTTCATTTCAGTCCCTTTTTCCGTCCGTGCGACCCCGTCGAGGAGCAAGTTATCATCGGTTCCCTTGATCAGGAAATCCCCGCTGACAAACATTTTACCATAGAATTGTTCATTAATTTCAGGCGTGGTATTGAAAGCCATGATTTTGCCGGACTTCACACTCAGGTCATATTGCATTTTCGAAAAACTATGATGCTGAATCGATCCTGAAAAAATTCCGGAGTTTCCAAAATCATCCTGAATCCGAATGTCAGGAAAAACGATTTTGTCAGCTATAAATTTCACGGAATCGCTCAGTCTGTAATTCACCTGTAAATCCGACAGCTTCAACCCGGCGTTTTCAGCAAGTAAAGCCCCGTTGTGCTGGATATGGTTCAGAGGCCCGGTTATCCGCACTTTCCCGCTTGCATTTCCATGAACGTCAGCAAATGCGCTTCCCAAAAGAGGTTGTAAAATGAGCAAGGAGAAATGATCGAAATTGGTATCGATCGAAAGGCTGTCGCGGCTCGGATTATAGGTCCCGAAAGCCAGCAAACTGTTTTTCTTTTCCGTCTCGACCACCAATTCGGCTACAATATCTTCTTCAGCGGGATCCCAACGGCTTTGTACGCCGGCATTGCCCATCGGCTGGCCAAGAAGACCCAGTCCTTCAATTTTCAAATCAGCAAGAAACAGGACTCGCTGATAAATATCAAAAAGCGTCAGGCTTCCGTTTAGAGAACCTTTCAGATCAATATCGCCCGCTAGAAACGTATTCAAAGTACTCAGGTCGATCTGGTCAAAAAGAATGTTCAGCTTGTTTTCCTGGCTTTTATCAATCGAGCCATCAGCGGTGATTGATTGGGCATTGTTTGAGAATTTCAGTTTGTTTACCCGGATCAAGGTTGAATCCACCGTAATTATTGCAGGATTGATCTGCCAGGGAATATCAGCCAGGTATACCCGGCTCGGATGAATAGAAATTTCAACATGCGGGTAGTTCTTCTGTGCAACAAATTTGGTACTGGTAAGGATCGACCCGCTGTAGGTAAGCTCCCCAAAATTATTCCAGGCCAGTTTTGAGTCCAGTACATCGCCTGAAGCTTCTGAAATCATCGACAGATTAAATACTTTCGTGTCACCGTTTAGCTCAATTTCATCCACTTTGTTCCTCAAAGTTAATTTTGAACCCCCATTCAAATTCAGCGCTAATTTTTTCAACACCACATTCTGAAACTGGATCTTCGGAAAATTGGCATTCAGCATGATCGTGTTTTTGTCGGAATTAATATTTCCGGTTATGATGGTCGGATCAACCTTCAAGGAAGGCAACAAAACCTGCGTATAGCGGTTGATATCCTTCAATTCAAGCCTGAAATCAAAATTGTTTCTGGCTTCCTGATCCGGAATTTTGATCCCTGCAGAGGGCAAATAGTTCGTGATGATTTTTTTTACGGAATAGGCCAGTTTATGCAACGCATATTCGCCCCGGATATCGGCATCCAGGAAGTCGGAACGAAGCTGCAATACCGGTTCATTTTCATTAAATGTTGTAAGGTCAATATTGTCGAATGGCAGTATTCCATTTTCGTTCTGGTAAGTACCATTCCTGAAATGAATCAATCCGGCCAGGTTGTCAATGTTATTCCCGGTGAAATTGGCGTTCAGGGCAAACGAAATCTTCGATTCTTTATATTTATCCACCAGTTTCAAGGCTTTCAGGTCGGCCTTTTCAACCAAAATATCAAAATTAAATACCGGAACAGGTAAATTCAGATCGAACTTTCCGCCGAAATGAAACTTCAGGTTCGGGTCATCGGCGATCAGACTTCCTTCAAATTTTCTATTCAGGATATCCCCGTTTAACTGAAAGTTTTTGTACTGATAGTCGTTTACCGCCATGCTATCAATCTTTCCTGAAACTTTTGCCATGAAATTGTGCGTGTTCGGGTTCAGAATACCCTGGATATCGCCATTAAAAGTGATCCGGTCGAGGATTTCTGTCTGAGCCAGTTCTTTCAGCTGAAAATCTACCGTTTTTATCCGCCCGTTGAATTGAAGTTTTTTTCCCGGAAGTGGTACAAACGAAAGGTCGGTGTTTAAAACTCCCCACTTCGAACTGAACGTGCCGTAAGCAACAAAATCGCTGAGAAAACCGGTGAAGTTTCCCTTGTACTCAATGATTCCGGCCTGCAAAAGCGGCAACGGCACTTTGATTTGTTCGAGTGGAAAATGGTCAGGCAGCTTGATGTTGGAAAGATCCCTGAAGTCGGCAAACGACTGTTTCAGGTCGAACTGCATATAGGTTTTCGAAATATCGGGCAAGCCGTTCAGGTAAAAATCAAAGGCCAGCCGGGTATTTCGTCCGAGGCTCAACTCAATATTTTTTCCTTTCAAATCAGCCACTCGTCCTGATATCTGGCCTGAAACCTCAATATCTTCATCCATTCCCCGGAGAATCGGGACCAGTTGTCCGATGTCTTTCATGCTGATTCTTGACTTTTTAATGTCAAGGTTCACCTTTAGTTTTTTGATGTCGAGATCAGTCCCGACTTTGCTTTTATCGATCCGGATATTTGCTTCCGTTATTTCGGAATTTGCTGTTTTGGCACGAAGTTTCAATACCTTGACAGAATCCGAAGTGGCGACTAATTGTGCTGAAAAATCTGCTAGTTCAAGTCCTTTTTCGTTATTCATCTGAAATTTGGTCAAATTCATGGCCACTATTTCATCGTTCACCACCAAATCCGAAACCCCGAGGAAAATATCATTCAGGAAGACCAGGTGATTGCCCGAACTGTCGCGATAGGCAAGTTTCAGTCGCGCGTCATTAAAATCAAACTGTTTCATACGGAAGTCAATTTTCAGACTGTCGGTTTTCATAGTGTCTTTCGATTGAATCTGCCCCAGAAGAAACTGATAATTGGGTACCCCGAGTGAATCGGAATAAATATTCAGGTAAGTTTTGTTTAATTTGAGTTGACCGATTCCGATATAAGTTTTCTTAAAACTAACCGAATCGATGCTTGCTTCGAGTTCATGAACAAATAAAAGCGAATCCTGTTTCTGATCTTCAATCAATACATCTTTTAGCACCAAATGATTGAAATACTTGATGGATACGCCTTTAATACTGATTGTTGTGTGATATTTCCGGGAAAGATTTTGTGCAAGCTTTTGGGACAGGAATGTCTGTATTGCAGGGATCTGAAGCAGAATCCATGCAGTAAGGAGCAGGATTAAAATCGTGCCCAGTATAGGTAATCCTATTTTGAGTGTTTTTTTGATAATTTTGTCGCTCGAATTTTAAGGCAAATTAATACAAATACTGGATATAAACCAGACTGTTGATGAAATTAAGTAATAGGAATGATTAATTGTTGTATTTCAAAATTGACTCACCCCAAGCCACCTTGCGGTGACTTTGCCCCTCTCTCGCGAGAGAGGGGCGGAGCGAGCAAAGCGAGCTTGGGGTGAGTCAAGAAAGAAAAGAGACATTTAAATATTATTTCTTAACGGTCAAACAGGCTTTTTATTGACCACTATGAATAAAGAAAAAGACATCCTGATTCTTGGCATTGAATCCTCCTGCGACGATACTTCAGCTTCAGTAGTTAAAAACGGCATTCTCTTATCGAACATCATTGCTGGTCAAAAGGTACACGAAGCGTACGGTGGGGTAGTGCCTGAACTCGCGAGCAGGGCACACCAGCAAAATATAATTCCCGTAGTTGATCAGGCGATCAAGCAGGCTGGAGTCCGGACCGAAGATATTACTGCCATTGCATTTACCCGCGGTCCCGGACTTTTAGGTTCACTTCTCGTGGGAACTTCGTTTGCCAAAGGTTTTTCACTCGCAACAGGTGCTCCAATGATCGAAATCAATCACCTACAGGCACATGTTCTGGCGCATTTCATTCAGGAAAAAGATCAGCCTTACGATCCGCCAAAATTCCCGTTTCTCTGTTTGTTGGTTTCGGGTGGAAACTCACAGATAATCAAGGTGAATGATTACCTCGACATGGAAGTGATCGGGCAAACGATTGACGATGCGGCTGGTGAAGCATTCGACAAATGTGCTAAAGTAATGGGACTTCCATATCCCGGCGGTCCGTTTGTCGATAAGCTGGCCAAAGAAGGAAATCCTGACGCTTTTCAGTTTGCTAAGCCACGAATCCAGAATTTTGATTACAGCTTCAGTGGCCTGAAAACCAGTTTCCTGTATTTCCTGCGCGACCGGCTGAAAGAGAACGAGAACTTTATTGAAGAACGGAAAGCCGATTTGTGTGCATCACTTCAGAAAACAATCATCGACATTTTGCTCGACAAACTGGTGAAGGCTGCCAAAGAAACCGGCATTAAGGAAATTTCGGTGGCCGGAGGCGTGTCGGCCAATTCGGGATTGCGGAATGCCCTGATTGAAACCGCAGCCAAACGACACTGGAAAATGCACATCCCGAAATTTGCCTTTACCACCGACAATGCCGCCATGATTGCCATGACCGGCCATTTCAAATACCTGAAAGGTGAGTTTGTTGGAATGGATGCGGTGCCATTTGCGAGGATGGACATTCGGGTTTAGGAAAGAGAAAAAGGGAAAGAGAAAGAAGGAAAAAGGAAAAGGGAGACGGGAAACAGGCAAATGACAGGAAGAAGGAATTGGTCATTTGTCATTGGGAATCAGGAAATATGCGAATTGGGACTTTTTAAGTAAGTGAAACAATAATGTCGTATTTTATCCCTGACTCACCCCACATCCGCTGGCGGACG
>JANXYV010000113.1 GCA_025355875.1 Prolixibacteraceae bacterium
GCCTACTTCCGTTTTACTTGATATTGCAAAGTTAAGTTGTAATTTAGAAACTCGATAAAATGATTAAAATAAACACCATTCTTTTTGTCCACATGAACAAAACAGCCTTAAAATACCATTCTTTTTGTCCACTACGCCTGATTTGTCTTAACCTTGATATACCTGAATCCTGCGAATGATGGCAGATCTGAAGGCAGATATTCAGAAAATATTCACGAATGGAGATTAGTTGAGTAAGGCTTGTCCTTCAATTTCAACAAGTAATTCGGGCCGGCAGATATCTGCAACAACATATACTATCGGTACTTCCGGAAAGAACTGAAGACAGACTTCTTTGACCTTTGGAATATCGTTTTTGAATTTCACATATACCCGAAGAGATATGATTGAGGCATTCTCGCTGGCTTGGATTCCATGTTTATTTATATTTTCAACCGAAATCAATCTGAGAATATTTTGAATAGTCATTTTGGTTTGATCTTCAATAGTATGCTGCCTTGCACTTTCCTGACCTGAAATGGCCGCAGTGCCCGAAATGAAAATCCACTTTTTATCGGTTGTAACGATGATCTTGGCGCGTTCAAATTTGGGAGTAGTCCGGCAAAAGTCGCACATCGCGTGATTTTCGGCCAGCACCTGTTCCGAATAGGTATAGGCATCGAGCTGAACGGGGCTTTTTATCGCTATAACCGATTTCTGATCGGCAAAGCTGGCGGCCACAACATCAATCATAATTCCTCCACGATCCATCCCAATACCGGTAGCTGCCGGATAACCATTTTCAAATTGACTCTCCTGATAATACTTGGAGCGCACATCGTTAAAAATCTGGTAATGCTGGCTGGGCGAATTGCTGGCATTATCAAATCCGGTAATTTGTTCAATGTAATTCCACTGACGGAGAATATCTGAAAACTCCATTTTTTCTTCAGCTAAAATCTGTTTGAGCTGTTCGAAAGCGTTATTACTTTGCATCAATATGTTTCCTGATTCAGAAGTGCCGCCCAGTCCGGCTGCCACGAGTACTTTTACCGTTCCATGCAGAATGATCAGCCATGAAGCTTCACTATTCTGTTTGTAAATGATTTCATCGGGCTGAAGGCCTTCAAAAAAGGAAAATTCAACTGCCAGAGATCCGATTTCCGGAGTTTGGGGCAGAATGGTTGTTGGCGGTAGTTCAGTAAAAAATTTCTTTCCGCAGGAAATTAATTCCTGTCGGCCTTGAAAATATTCGGAATCACTGGAAGTGGCAATAAAAATGGTTTGCTTGATAATGGATGGCCTGGTGATGGCTTTATTCCGGAAACTTTCTGTCAATTGTCTGTAGCAGTCCGAAAGTTTTTCGCAAAATGTCGTACCGGAAACCGGAGAAAAACAGAGTTTATCTAAAACTAAATCAGAAACTACAAAATTGTCCATTGAACCTATCGGGTTTTTTTATTTTTTGTTCGTCCGCAAAAATATAAAAATATCGAAGCGTAGAAGCCACTTCAATGAAAGATATTCATGTTGGACAGGTCAAATCAATCATTTTATATACGGACATGCGACTTTACGCAGTACTTTCATGTGTTTTTCTGGAAGATTGGATGTAGTATTTAGGACTGCAACTGGTTTTTGACTTACACCGTCTCATCCGGCAGGCTGGGGTAGGTGAGTGTTTCCCAGATTCAACAACAATGGATTCTTTCCCTCACTTCGTTAAATTCGGACGATTTCCCGTTCCGGTCAAAAATTTCAAGTGTTTTCTGGAATCGATGTTCTTCTTTTCAGCAAGCATCTTTGAAAGGAACATATTTTTCTGAGATGCTCCTGAATTGTCAAATGAATTCAATTGGTATAGTCGCTTATGCCGCCCAAATTTGTGATGTCAAATTTCAATTCTAACTCCGAAGGAGTTCACTGTGAATAACCCCTGGTGAAGTGAAACGTAACCGGGGGATATGAAACACTCACACAGAACAATCCTTTAATGGTTGGATTATAGCGTGTTATGATTGAGCCCATACGGGGTTTCGGGTTCGTTGGTGCATCCTAACCTCCCAATTGCATTGGGGGTTATTCACAGTCAACCCTTTTCATGGCTGCGTTTTTTGGCATTCAAATGCCCTTTGTTCGGATGTTTGAATTTTCATTGAATTAAAATACACACCATCAATAGTTTGAATTGGGAGGTCTGAACACCTGTACCAATTAAGTTAATAGAAATTTGTAAGGATGAGATAAGCGGTGCATTACTTTCATTAATATGATCATTCTGGTCGCGTGAGATAGATACATAATTTAATTTTAATAAATCGACTCAGAAACTTAACCAATTATTTTTTTGTTCAATGATGCTGTATTCACTGTAATCAGATGTATATAGTCTGACCAGTAGAGGTATATGTCATATATGTTTGATTTGAAAATTCATTCCTGGAATGGACGAGGACTTCTAAAAACTGCAATTCAGTAACCTATATAACACACATGCAACTGGTTAGAATTATTTATTTTTTTTTTTGATTTCTTCATTATATTTCTTGCACTTAGCAAATCTTCTTATATATTTGTTACTGCTAAAGTTAATTAATAATTAAAACTCACATTTATGAAAAGAAAAATCTTTACTTTATTATTAAGCGCTTTTTTAGGTACTGTTGCCATGGCACAAAGTGAGGCGGTAATTAAAAAAGCTGCTGTAGCACCTGTGATTGATGGCGTGATGGATGCCGCTTGGGTGAACGCAAATGTGTACAACATTGCCGTGAATTTTCAACAGGAAGTTCCTACCCTGGGACCCGAAGGTACAACTAACTGGAGAGGCTTATGGACCGACGAAGGAATTTACATCCTGCTGACGGTAAACGACGATGTTTGGATGCCTGATTATCTTTCAGGGCAGGCCAATTATCTGTCGGATAAACCGGAAATTTATTTCGATGTAAATAAGGTGTTACTGGATGGTGGTGGCCCTGGAAGTGCTACCAATAAACCAGGACATTACCAGGTGGCACCGGGAACACTGGAAGCCGATATTCATGGTGTACCAAAAACTGACAGTAATGGGGTGATCGATGCTTATGAAGTTGCTGATCCAACCTACAAGGTCGAATATTTTATTCCGTTTACTTTACTGAAAGACAAAGATGGAGCTGCATTCGATAAAACTGCTACTGTAGGTTTTGATGTTACGATCATTGACATCGATACTCCAACCGGCGTTCGCCAGAGAGCAAACTGGTCGAATAATGGATCCATCAACGAGTCATGGTCAAACATGGACGGATGCGGAACCATTACTTTTTCGGAAGAAGTTGCAGCAGCCGGTGGAATTATCAATAAAACCAGTGTTGCTCCTAAAATTAATGGCGTACTTGACCCTATCTGGGACAATGCCACCAAGAATGATATTTTGGTTCCATTTAGAACTGAAGTAGCTACCGTAGGAGCTCCTGGTGAAACCTACTGGAAAGGTTTATGGGACGACAATGGTATGTATATTATTGTGAAGGTTGCTGATGACAACTGGTTTCCTTTCTGGGCTCCGGGTGGCGGCGCCAATGGGTATGAATATGACAAAGTGGAGCTTTATTTTGATACCAATCAGCCAAGAAAAGATGGCAAAGGTGGTCAGGGCGCAACCCCGGGAAGTACTCAGATTGCTCCGGATTCCAAAACCGGCGGAATTGACGGAACCATGCTGACTGGTACCGCTTATGGCATTGATTATAATTATGCCATTAATGTTACTGATCCTCAATATGTGGCTGAATATTTCATTCCATGGGATATCTTGAATGATAAAGACGGTGTAGCCTTTGACAAAACTACATTGATGGGCTTTGATGTTACCGTGATCGACCGTGATCCTGGCGATGCCGCCCGTAAACGGGTGAATTGGGCCAATGCAGGAGCAATTGACGAAAACTGGAATAATATGGACGATGCCGGTGTACTCATGTTTGATGGTGCAACCCAGGTTATCATGGCCGAAAAAATTACAGTCTCGGGTGGAACAGCAATTACTACCAATAAAGGAACCCTTCAGATGGTAGCAACTATCTCACCTTCTGATGCAACTTCCCAGAAAGTAAAATGGGTTGTTGAAAACACCACCGGCATGGCAAAGATTTCCAGTACAGGTTTATTGAGTCCAATTAAAAATGGAACTGTGTTGGTGAAAGCCATGGCTACGGATGGTTCATTTGTTGAAGGTAAAGTAACCGTTACCATTAGTAATCAGACTATCGGAAAAGACGATATCTGGAATACGCTCAACCAGATTGTGAACTGGAATTTCTCTTTACCTCAGACCGGACAATTCCCTCCAAGCTGGGGCGGTTGGATTGATCTTCCTGGTATGGCTGCCGGCGCTGCGGACCCTGCTACTGTTGACGGAGTTGTGGAAATGAAAGTTGGTTTGGCTACTGATGGCAACAACTGGCATTATCAACTCAACCAGTCAGGTCTGTTTGTGTGCGACGTTAATGTTCCTTACACGCTGAAGTTTAAAACATGGGCAACTGCTGATGCTACTCCTTGTGTAGTTGATTTTGAATCACCAGCTCCTGCCTATACCCGTTATGGTGCAAGTCCTGATGCGGAAGCAAACGGCGGAAGATCAGAATGGCATTACAATGTAAACATTGCTCCAGCCTGGAAGGTTTTCCATGTCACTTTTGATCAGTATATTGACGGTGAAGCACAAAAAATTCAGTGGATGAACTCACTTTCAAATGAAACTATTTATCTGGACAGCGTCCTATTGATTAAAGATGCTGATTTGGCTCTTTCTGCACGTACTTTAGCTAATTCGAAAAGCAAAGTTCAGCTCTATCCAAACCCTGTTCAGACTGAATTAACTGTTAGCAACATTGCTGCAGCTAACTCTAAGGTTGCTGTTTACAATGCCCTTGGGCAGAAGTTAATTGAAAAAACAGCCAATGGAACTCAGGCTAAATTCGATGTGGCCAACTTGCGTAAAGGCATGTACTTTGTACGCTTTACTGATGGCAGCAGCGAAAAATTCGTCAAGCAGTAAGCTTTAATTAATTAACAGGAAGAGCCTTGCGGAATCGCAAGGCTCTTTTTTTTTCAGATATACCAGTGCAGGTATTTATTCATCGATTCAGTTTCAAGGTCCGGACAAATCCCGATTGTGCCGAAACCTTGGCTGCAAAGCGGGAGAAGGTAAGCCGGCCAACTTCAGCATGGACCAAGAAATGGCAATTTGATCTTTCTTGAACATAAAACCAGTTTGACAACTGTATTTTGGTAGTAAATCGTTTTTTGAGTCCCTCCTATTTTGTTAAGAAATC
This sequence comes from Prolixibacteraceae bacterium, assembly GCA_025355875.1. Classification (GTDB taxonomy): domain Bacteria; phylum Bacteroidota; class Bacteroidia; order Bacteroidales; family Prolixibacteraceae; genus Aquipluma. Next base: position 5,304 of record JANXYV010000113.1, read on the forward strand.
TGCATTTTTTTAGGTCTGTTTGAATTTGCGCGTCACGAGGCATCTGATCATGCAAAAAACCATGCACATATTTTTATTTTCAGAATCATTAAAACCTTGTTTTATTTACCTCAATAGGCTTCAATTTGCTACTTACCAGCGCGCGTATAATTTATTCTTGCTTCTTTCGGTTTACGTATGTTATTTTATCATTAATTCAACGAAAATTATATACCTGGTTGACGTGGAGTGGTTTGATTTCTGGATACAACCACCTTGATTTTTGAGCCCAAAATTCACGGCCCGGAAGGTTTTCGCTTTACAGTTTTCCTACCTGCCTGATCATCTGTTAAATGTGTGTTCAGCCTCGGCAAAAATTCTGAAAACAGTACGTTTTAACCGGTTCGGGATTTATCTAACTTAATTTATTTCATGATATTTCTGCTTTTTATCCCCGACAGGAGGATGGTTCATCTATATTTGTTATAACTAAAGTTAGTTAATAATTAAAAAATCAGATTTATGAAAAGAAAGATCTTTACTTTATTAGTAAGCGCTCTTTTTGGTTCGATGGCTATGGCGCAAGCGCCGGAAGCTATACTGAAAAAAGCAGCTGTAGCCCCTGTTATTGACGGCGTAATGGATGCCGCATGGGTGAACGCAAACGTTTACAACATTGCCGTGCCTTTTAAAGAAGAAGTTCCTACCCTGGGAGCTGAAGGTACAACGACCTGGAGAGGTTTATGGACCGACGAAGGTATTTATATCCTGCTGACAGTTAACGATGATGTTTGGATGCCTGACTATCTTTCAGGCCAGGCCAATTATATGTCGGACAAACCGGAACTCTATTTTGATGTCAATGCAGTGAAGCTTGATGGTGGCGGTCCGGGAAGCACCGCAAATATTCCGGGGCATTACCAGGTGGCACCTGGAACACTGGAAGCCGATATTCACGGTGTACCAAAAACCGGAACTGATGGCGTGATCGATGCGTATGAAGTTGCTGATCCGGCCTACAAGGTTGAATATTTTATCCCATTTTCGAAATTGTTGGATAAAGATGGAAAAGCAGTGGATTTAACTGCTCCAATCGGTTTTGATGTGACCATCATTGACATTGATACTCCAACCGGCGTTCGTCAACGGGCAGACTGGTCGAATAATGGATCCATTAACGAGTCATGGTCAAACATGGACGGTTGCGGAACCATTACTTTATCGGAAGAAGTGGCACAAGCTGGTGGAATTATCAATAAAACCACTACTGCTCCTAAAATTGATGGAGTATTTGACGCTGTTTGGGACAATGCTACCAAGAATGACATTTCAGTACCATTTAAAACTGAAGTAGCTACCGTAGGTGCTCCTGGTGAAACCTACTGGAAAGGTTTATGGGACGACAATGGTATGTATATTATTGTGAAGGTTGCTGATGACAACTGGTTCCCTTTCTGGGCTCCGGGTGGCGGCGCCAATAGTTATGAATATGACAAAGTGGAGCTTTATTTTGATACCAACCAGCCAAGAAAAGATGGCAAAGGTGGTCAGGGAGCTACTCCGGGAAGTACTCAGATTGCTCCGGATTCCAAAGCCGGCGGAATTGACGGAACCATGCTGACAGGTACCTCTTATGGTATTGACTATAATTATGCTTATAATGTTTCTGATCCTCAATATACCGCTGAATATTTCATTCCATGGGATATTTTAAACGATAAAGACGGTGTAGCCTTTGACAAAACAACGTTAATGGGCTTTGACGTAACTGTGATCGACCGTGATCCTGGCGATGCCGCCCGTAAACGGGTGAATTGGGCCAATGCAGGAGTAATCGACGAAAACTGGAATAACATGGACGATGCTGGTGTGCTCATGTTTGATGGTGCAACCACAACGATTCTGGTAGAAAAAATAACAGTTGCTTCCGGCGGTGTCATCACCACTGATAATGGTACCTCACAAATGACCGCTACTTTTGAACCTTCTGATGCAACTATGCAGAAAGCAAAATGGTCGGTTCAGAACGGAACTGGTCGGGCAACTATCAACAATAAAGGCCTTCTTACCGGCTTAGTGAATGGTGATGTGACCGTAGTTGCTGAAGCAATGGATGGATCATATGTGTCAGCCAAAATCAAAGTTAACATTAGTGGACAGGTAGTTACAATGGACGAAATTAGCATGATAAAAAATGGCAATTTCGAACTAGGTACTGATGGCATGCAATCATGGGGGACTGCCGGAACTGTTGTAGATAGTTGGTATTCTTTGGTGTGTACACCGAAGGTAAATATTTGGGATACCATGTTTGGTCAAGGTAATATACCGGTTGCCGATGCTAGTACTCCATATACTGTAAAGTTTAAAGCAGTAGCAACAGCTAATATGACAGTTCCTATGCTTTTTGAAGACAGAAATAATGGTAATAATAAAACTCAGTCCTCTGGTTCGTTATATAGAGATAATTCATATGGGAAATGGGATATTCCTGTAACCACTGAGGCTAAATGGTACACAATTGATGTTACTTTTAGTGGGTATTTAGAAAATTCAGCCTATGAACTTAATTTTCAGGCAGGTATGCTTGATGGTACATTTTCTATCGACAGTATTCAGATGGTTTCCAACGCTGATCTGGCTTTGATAAGCAGTGCCAAGACCCTTTTAAATGTTAATAGAGTTCAGCTTTATCCGAACCCGGTTCAAACCGAACTGACTGTTAGCGGTATTGTTGCAGCTAACTCAAAGGTTTCTGTTTACAATGCAGTCGGTCAAAAACTGATTGAAAAAACAGCCAACGGAACTCAGGCTAAATTTGATGTGGCCAACTTGCGTAAAGGCATGTACTTTGTAAGGTTTAGCGATGGATCTTCAGAAAAGTTCATCAAGCAATAATCTTTCAAACAATTGATTTTAAAAAGCCTTGCGGATTCCGCAAGGCTTTTTTTAGCTCCATGACGTTTGGGGTCGTGATTCAGATTTCATTTTCTCATCCTGAATAAAAGGGATACCGGCGGGAAATATCAAGACCACAAAGTAGTGAGATATACCTTGATCATCAGCTTGTATTCTTGCCCAATTGCATTCAACCTCCGTCCCTCACTACTCTATTTTGCATAAGAAACCTATTTCTGATTAACAGGCAATTGTTAAATTATGCCAGTACTATTTATTTAGGGTCTGCTTAAAAACTCAATAGAAATGGCTCTATGACGATTTGTATGGGTAAAAATACAATCTATGGCGAAAGTGCTTTTTGTTGCCCTTTTCAGGACTATTTTTGACTTTCTAACTTTTCGGAGTGGACTCAACGAATGAGGTTGATTGAAATTCAATTGCAGGATTTTTTGATTCAGATTGTGTGTGTTTTCGGCCTGAGGGGACGGTTTAAGCTAGCCCAGATAAAACGTCAAATGAGGGTCGCCCTTGCTAGATTGGAAACGATGAAATCGTTCGCGGTCAATTCAGATTCAATGATATTTTTCCGCCGGGAAATTTGAACGTGGCAGAGAACCTTATCAAGGCAAATATGCGTTAGCGGGTGGTTTTATCGAAATGGATGAAAAAACTGGCATCCGGATGGAGGAACTCAAATAGTTTCGCGCGTATGGTTCAGTCAATTATTTAGCTTTCTGACACAGTTCATTCCTGAATATACATTACCGAAGTTGTTTCAGAATGATTTCCTGAAACGATTTGGATCAAATAAATTCCTGGAATTACTTTTCTTCCTTTGGAATCCGTTCCATCCCATTTCAACGTCTGAATTCCGTCCGGAGTTGCTGTATTTTTAAAGGTTCTGACTCTTAACCCGTTGATATTTATAATATTAATGGTGATTTGCGAATCAGGTCGGGCTTGAAAAACGATGTTTGCTGAATGGGTGAACGGATTTGGAAATACCTGCATTTTTTTTGAAGCAGATTCTCGCAAAGTTGTCATGCTGCTTGGAAAATCGGTAAAGCTGTTGGACATGAATGGATTGATACCATTTTTAGCCAGGATGTACCAGGCCGACGAAGAAAGTACCGGCACATTTGGATCAACACCCGGATAACCTTGCGTATTCAAGGTGTATGGAATCCCAGTGGTTTGGGTGGTTCCGAAAGTTTGGCCAACAAGCAACGGATCCATCTGATTGGCATAAAAGTATCCTCTTTGTTGATCGCCAAAAGTCTGAAAAGCACAGGAGATATGCCCGGTTCCATCGTTCCAGAAATTGTTGACAGTGATCTCCGGAGAACTGTACATTCCCATCTGATCTTTTCCATGAACATTGATTATTTTCCGGTACCTGAAATCGTATTCAGGAATATTCAGGAGTGAAATATAAGCTTCGTTGATTGCCCCAAACGCCAGCGCCCGCCAGGTATACAAATCGAGCGGAAGTGAATTGTTTCCATCCAATTGCTTATCGAGCCAGATTTTGATCTGATGCGCATAAAAATCCTCTCCGCACAATTTCAGGGCTACGAAGCAGTCGATATTCCCTTCCGGATGGCCATAGTTTTCATGGAGTTTGGCATCGCCGTTTTCCCAGCCATGCTGAATATATCCACCAACGGCAGCTTCCTTGTAAAACGAAAGGAACAATTCCCGGATGATTTTTACCAGATAGTCGTACCGGCCTGAATGGTATTTTTCCTGATAATTCTTGCAAGTGATGAGCAGCCAGGCCATATCGCCGATCCACCGGTTTTTGGCGCCTATGGCTTTTAAGGTATGGATGTCGCATTCCTGGTAAAACCCGCGGGCTTCTTGCCTGTAAAAGAAGTTCTGCTTCAGGCTGTCGGTGTTGGCGCTATCCGTGGCATTCAGGTAGAAATCAAGAATTCGTTCCGCCCTTTCTTTCTCGTTCTTGACCAGAAAAGAAAGTGCAGCCAAACAATTGTTGAAAGTTTGGGCCTGAACGCCGTTTTTATAGGTGGGCAACAAATTTTGGGAGGCTGTGCTGAAATCCTGTAAACTTTCGAGGTAGTTCAAAACAAGAGGATCTTCCGGAGAAATAGCGGTGTCGCGCCTCTGTGTGAAACCAATTCCTGCCAGTTCCGCATTCGGATCCATCGTTGGTAAAAAGGAGGAAGGCAAACCTGTTTTTCCTACCCCGATTTCATCAAAAACGACTGTTCCGCTGCTGGCTCCCGAACCTGAAATGGCCAGTGAAAACTTTGACGGAGTATCAAACCTGGCATCTCCGCCCCAGTTGTAGCTTGCATTGTCGAGATATGCTGTGATGTGGTACCAGCCTCCGGAGTAATTGCTCAACGATGGTTTGATATCGAAGACCGAGCCGTCGGTGTCGATGAATTTTATTTCCAGCTTATCGGTCGAATTCGTGGTGTGAATAAAGAAAACCATCGGATTGGACTTGGTGTACGAGCTGCCAAACGGGATATCCATGGTCACCCAGCCACCAGTCGGAGGAAATGAGTAATTCATTTGAATCCCGTTTCCGTTGAGACCTTTGTAATTGCTGATAGTTCCGGTAGTGCCGTTTTGTTTATAAAACGACCAGGAAGCAAAATTGTCGAAGTTGCCTGCAATCAGATAGTTGGTTGTATCGGAAGGTAAACCCTGAGCCATCACTTTCAGGCACCACAGAAGTGTAAAAATTAAAATGAAAGATTTTTTCATTCTCAACTATTCCGGATTTTGAGTTCAGAAACGATCAGATTAATAATCAGAGGAAATGCAAATCTTTCTTAGCAATCAATTATTTTAGCGATTTCAGGTACTCGATAATTTGTTTGATATCGTCTTCTTTCAATTGTCCTTTATAGCTCACCATCAAACCTTTATTGAAGCCTTTTACGATGTCGGCATTCGGATCGTAGACTGATCGCCGGATATATTCATCATCGGCAGTGATTTCGCGATCAGTTCCGTTGGTGGTTACTGTGACCGGATGACCATAAACTCCCTTTAATGATGGTCCGACGAGTTTGGTTCCATCGACGGTATGGCAGGCAAAGCAGCCAATGTTTTTCATGATCCGTTTGCCGGTGGCAGTAGGAGAGTCGACCGCCGTTTCGACATGTTTCAGCGTGTCGGCATACCATTTATTGAACTGATCCTGAGGCAATACTTTCACGTACGTGTACATATAGGAATGGTTCATTCCGCAGTATTCGGAGCAGAACAATTCGAACTGGCCTTCCCTTTCAGGGATAAACCAGGCCATTTTTTCCCGGCCCGGCACCACGTCTTCTTTGATCCGGAAGGCAGGAATATAAAAGCCATGAATCACATCCAGCGAAATGAGTTTCATCTTGACTGCCTTGTTCAATGGTACGTATAGCGTGTCGGTGTTTTTTCCGTTTTCGTACTGGAAAGTATAGTTCCACATTCTTCCGGTGATAGTAATATTGAAGGTGTCTTTGGGGGCAGTTCTCATGGGCGCCCATCCGGCCCAGCCATAATAAAACATGACCATCACCAGAATGGTGGGGATGATTGTCCAGATAATTTCAAGCTTTGTGCTTCCTTTTATTTGAGTCGCGACCGGATTTCTCTTGTTGTTGTATTTGTACACGAAATACAACATGGTGAAAGTGAGTCCGATCAGAAAAACAAACGAAATCCCCATGATCAGGAAAAAGGCTTTATCGACCCCGTGAACAAAATTGGATGCGTTTACAGTATTGGATAGGATATACATAACTTTTATCTGAAATAATAATCTAAAAATGTGATGAAAATAACCGCAAGAAAGACCAGCGCTACAAAGCCTACCATGAAGCGAAGAAAAGGCTGGTCGAATTTGAGGTGCATAAACCAGGTCAGAACCAGTACTGATTTAATGGTCGAAAAGATTAATGCACCTAATACGGAATATCCTCCTAAATTGATTTGGGTGATCCCGATCGACATGAAAGTCAGGGTAATCAGGGCAAGGAGTATAAAAAAGTAAACTTTGTAGGGAACGATATGATGTTTTTCTTTTTCCATTTTAATAGGCTTTTTCTTAGTGAATTAAATAGAACAGGGGAAACAGGAAGATCCAGATCAAATCGACCAAATGCCAGTAGAGTCCTGCATTTTCGAGCAACGACGGGCGATCGGGATTTACCGTTCCTTTCTGGACCCGTCTCAAAGCTACGATGATAATGATCATCCCAACGATAATATGCAGGGCATGAAGTCCGGTCATTACAAAATAAAGTCCAAAGAAGAGGATTTCACCTTTGCTCATATCGTTCACCAGATGTGATGATCCGGGCCAGATTCCATGCTCGAATTTCACTCCCCATTCAAAATATTTGTTGATCAGGAAAATCAGGGCCAGCATGATGGTAATTTCGAGTAGCAAAACAGTCAGACCCTTGTTTTTCTTTTGCAGGGCCGATGTCGACATGGCAATGGTCATACTGCTGACCAACAGAATAATAGTGTTGATGGCCCCGATGACCGGATTCAGTTCGTGTGACGCCAGCTGAAAGGATTCCGGGTTCAGAAACCGGTAGATCGAATATACAATGAACAGGCCGCCAAAAAGGAGCAGTTCAGTAAATATAAAAAGCCACATTCCCAATTTGGATGCTTCCTGATCGAAATGTGGATCTGAATGTTGTGTTACATGTTCCATAAACTACTATCCTTATTTTTAATATTCGTACGGCCCGTCCTTTTCACCGTAAACTGGTATTTCTTCATAGTTTTCCACCGGAGGGGGTGATGGTACCGTCCATTCCAATGTTTTTCCGTTCCAGGGATTCATTGGAGCAATTGCCCCGTTTTTGGCCGAGCGGAATAAGTTAATTACGATGATCAGCAATCCGAAAGTCATCACCCACGAACCCAGCGAGGAAAGTATGTTTGCTGCATGAAATTCAGGAAGATAATCGTAATACCGGCGGGGCATTCCCATCATTCCCAGGTAAAACATCGGTGAATATAAGGTCAGGAACCCAACGAAGAAAAAGGCCCAACCCACTTTTGCCCAGACTTTGTCGTACATGCGCCCGAACATTTTAGGGAACCAATAGTGGATGGCGCCAAAGAACGAAAATCCTACGCCGCCAAAAACGATAAAGTGAAAATGTGCGACCACAAAAGCGGTGTCGTGCACATAAACATTGGTGGCCAGAGCTCCCAGAACGAGTCCGGAGAAACCACCAATCATGAAAACAAAAATGAAGGAAATCGCCCACAGAAATGGGATATCCGGATTGATAGAAGCTTTGTGCATGGTCGAAATCCAGTTGAAAACCTTGATCGCACTTGGAATGGCAACCAGAAAGGTCAATACTGAAAATGTGTATTGCGCGGTGCCGCTCATTCCTGAAGTGAACATGTGGTGGCCCCAAACGAAATAGCCCACAAATGCAATGGCCAGAGTTGATGCGATAATGGCCTTGTATCCAAAAATATGTTTTTGCGAAAAGGTAGGGATAATCTCAGAGATGGCGCCCATTGCCGGGAGGATCATCACATAAACGGCCGGGTGAGAATAAATCCAGAACAAATGTTGGTATAGAACCGGGTCGCCTCCCAGTGCCGGATCAAACACCCCGATGCCAAAAATGCGTTCGAGGGCGACCAGAACGAGGGTAATTCCGACGACAGGGGTTGCCAGAAGTTGAATCCATGCTGTTCCGTAAAGCGACCAGGGAAACAATGGCATTTTAAACCAGGTCATTCCCGGAGCACGCATCCGGTGAATGGTTACAATGAAATTTAGTCCGGTTAGAATCGACGAGAATCCCAGAATAAAGGCACCAAAAATGGCAGGTAACAGGTTGGTCCCTGTTTTGAAACTGTATGGAGCGTAAAAAGTCCAACCGGTATCCGGTGTTCCGTTGCCGAAAAGTACTGACGCGAGGACGAGAAAAGCTCCGGCGACATAAAAATACCACGACATCAGGTTTATCCTTGGAAAAGCGACGTCTTTTGCACCTATCATTATGGGCAGCATAAAATTACCGAAAACAGCCGGAAGGCCTGGAATGACTATCATGAAAATCATGATTACCCCATGAACGGTGAACAATGAATTGTAGGTCTGTGGTCCCATGATGGTCCTTCCGGGAGCAATTAATTCAAGCTTCATGGCCAGACCAAGCAGCACACCAACGGTGAACATCGTCATCATCGAGTACAGGTAAAGAAGTGCGATGCGTTTGTGATCGGTCGAAAATATCCAGGCAAATATTCCTTTGTATTTCCCCTGATAGTCGAGGTAACTTACATCGTGTGGAACTGGAGTCGCTGTTTGCATATATAAAAGCTATTGATTTACTTTTCTTTTGGGTTTAAATATCAGAACCAGGAAAAACAGAAGGGCCACAAACAATATTAAGGTTCCCGAAATCTTGGTCACATTGAGCACATAAGCCTTGCCAACCGGATCGTAGGCAAAACAATACTGCATGATTTTATTGATGGTTGGGGCCGACATGCCTTTCGAAGATTCAATAATGGCCATTTTAAAATCGAAGGGCAGAAAATAGATCCCGGTCAGATATCGCGTAATTTTTCCTTTCGGACTCACCACTGCGATGGCCGCTGCATGGGCAAAATCTTTTCCGGTCCGTTTGTATTTGAATCCAACGGCATTGATTCCGCTCGCAATGCTGGCACTATCCGAAACGAAGAATTTCCATCCTTTTTCGATGGTTTCTTTCTTTTTCACCAGTTTCAGGTAATTCGTTTTTTTTCGGATTCCAAGGTCGATGGTTTCACGCGGGTCGAAACTGATGGTCAGCACCTGGTAATCTACTCCCGGAGCCAGATCCGATTGGTCCATTACATTGGCCAGTCCTTCCATGAGCGGACTGCAAATTCCCGGACAACGGAAATAGACGAAATTGATGATGGTCGGCTTGTCAATCAGATCGGTAAGACAGACTCGCTTGTTGTTTTCGTCGGTCAGATAAATATCTTTCGGCAAATACTCGTCCAGATGTTCCACAATGCCAATTTCAGGATCCTTTGTCTGATCGTTGAAAGGTTTCTGTCCAAAAAGATTGTTTACAGTGAAAAGCAGCAAGATAGAAAGCAGCCGAAAGGTTTTTCCGAAAGGCAATCCAGTGAAACGGGTAGAATATTTATGAATGACGAGCTTACTGGGCATATCTGACAGATAAGTTAGGCAATTTTGATTTTTGGTTTTCAACTTTTCTTTTTCTATTTCCCTTTTTCCTGGTTTTCTTTTGTCCTAAGAAACCACAAAAAGGCCTGAATGTTCAGGTTCGACCGAATATTTACGGTCTTTTTTTACTATTTCTGAATTGGTTTCAATTTAGCATTATTTTTTATTTACAGCAACTTCCTTTTTCAACCTTTATCTGGGGAGCCAGCTTTTCGCTGGTGGGACTGATGTAGGGTATGCCCAGTGACATGCCTCGAAGGATGAACAGGACACCCAACATAAAAACAAAATAGGGAACTATCTTTTGCATTTTCAACCGGATTCTCTGGCCGATGGCATCCTTCGCAAGCGCTGCAGTCAGCATGACCGGAACAGTACCAATTCCGAAAAACATCATAAACATTGCTCCCGTCAATACGTGACCTGAGTTGATTGCACCGGCAACGGCTACATATACCAAACCGCAGGGCAATAATCCGTTGAGCAAACCAATCATCAGGAGCGAAAAGTAGCTGCGATCGGCGAAAAGCTTCATTAATGTTGCAATCAATCTGGCCGAAAACCTACTGAACAGATTCCCGATGGTGATCTTTTCCCAAAAAACAAAAGGAAACAATACGCTGATAATCATGGCAGCACCAAGAAGGATGGAGGTTCCTTGCTGAAAACCGGCCAGATGAATTCCTCTGCCCATGAGTCCGAACAAAACTCCGAGCGAACTGTAAGTAATTATTCTTCCGGAATTATAAAGGATTGCTCCCGCTATCTTAGCCTGAAGATGGTGCTTTTTCAGAGGAAGTGCCACCACAATGGGGCCGCACATGCCGATGCAGTGCATGCTTCCGATGAGGCCAATAGTTAACGGTGTGATCAGGTCCATAAATCTCAAATTTCAAGTTTTAAAGGTCATTGATAGTCATTAAGTCATTCGATGGTCACTCATTGTTTTGAAATCCAATCCATTTTTCTAGTGAATGACGCGTAGCAAATGACCACAAATGACCATTTTCAACGTTTAACCACAATTTCTTCTTCCTGATAATAGGCAACCTTGTTCGCTATCCAGTCAATTTTGACCTGATATCTTCCAATGTCCATACTTTTCAGGCTGATATTTTGTAAGAATCTGTTATTCAGCTTCAGTTCCACCGTCAAATCCCGTTTTTCTTCCACCGGACTGTAAAAATGAATTTTTCCGGAATATTCCTGAACCTTGGCCAGCCTGGGAAAACTCAGTTTCAAGGTGTCAGGTGACTGTTGAAAACGGATTTTTTTGGCAAGCCGATCATTGTTGTGTACTTCTTCGATATGTTTCTGATAATTCATCGATTTCTGATAGTAATCATTTTCAACCAGATCATCGTTCTGTCTGAAAGTGATCGATACCAGGTAAGTCATTCCGCCGATCATGATCAGAAAAGCCAAAACAATTCCGGTTCCCCAATTGAATTTCATAAAAAAGCCTCCCCTAACCCCTCCAAAAGAGGGGAATTTAAAAAGAAGTGAGTCTGTTTTTTATCAAGTGTTTTCATGTCAAAACATTTTTTAAAGTCCTCCCTTTTGGGGAGGATTTAGGAGGGGCTATTTGTCCAATGCATTTGGCCCGACAAAAGTGGTTGAAATCTTTTCAATTTGTTTTCCTTTCTCCAGAACGCCAATCTCCAGATGAATGTTCGAGCGAACGACCTGCTCCTTTTTCAGTACAATCAGGAAATCACGGTTGGCAACCTCGCCTTTCGCCGTTTTTAATGGATCGCCCATTAGGATAATTTCTCCTTCCGGACTTAAAAGTTTTAATTCAATATCGGTTTCCGAATTGGTTTTGTTGACCATTTGGAGATTATACAGGTTGCTGTACCGGTCGGTTCCATATTCCTGAAACATCGTTCCGGGCGAGCGGTTGATGGTTATTTCAACATCTCCGCGAATGGTAAAGAGATATGTAATTACGCTTAACAGGACCAGCAGAACCAGTGAATACGCGATTACCCGGCCATTAAACCTGATGCTTTTCCCTTCAGATATAGATTTCTCGGAGGCTAAACGAATCAAACCACTTGGGTTCCTGATCTTTTTCATAACTGAATTACAGGCATCAATGCAAGCCGTACAATTGATACATTCCAGCTGTGTTCCGTTCCGGATGTCGATTCCAGCCGGGCAAACTTCCACGCACTTGAAACAGTTGATGCAATCGCCTTTCAGACTGTTTTCTCCCTTTCCGCGAGGTTCGCCACGTTTGTAATCATAGGCGACCTGGATTGTATTTTCATCAAGCATCACTCCCTGCAAGCGCCCGTATGGACAAACCATCGTACAAACCTGCTCGCGAAACCAGGCAAATACGAAATAGTGAATCGCAGTAAATGCCATAACTCCCATCAGAATGCCGAAACGCTGCATGGGCCATTCGTGGAGGATTTGACCTCCTTTGGCAGTTCCGGTCACATAGGTGATAAAAGTTAAAATGGTGAAGAAAGAGATGATCAGGTAGATTCCATGTTTGAGGACTCGTTTGATTGCCTTGAGGAAATCCATTTCCTGCTCAGCGAGTTTTTTCTGGTTTTTCGGATTTCCGTCGATCAGGTGTTCGATGGGACGATACAGAAACTCAAGAAATACTGTTTGCGGACAAATCCATCCGCAGAAAATCCTTCCATAGATCACCGTAAACAAAACGATAAAAACAATGAGCGCAATGACTGCCAGAACCAGTAAATGAAAATCCTGTGGATAAAAAGTATTTCCAAACAAGACAAATTTGCGTTCCAGGAAATTCAGAAAAATCAGCGGTTCACCCCTGAATTTAAGGAAAGGTGCGAGATAGAAGAAAATGAGCAGCGTCCAGGCAATGATCCGCCTGATGTTATATAATTTCCCCTTTGGCAATTGAGGGAAAAGCCAGATCCGTTTGCCGTCTTTCGCAAAGGTGGATGGCCGGTCGCGGAAAGTTGATTCCTGAAATGTATCCATTAGGAGCCTCCCCCAAACCACCTCCAAAAGAGGGGACTTAAAGAACCAGTATTCTGAGGTTTATTTCTTGACATAGATCTCTTTTGAGAATGAATTAGTTGTGATGATAATTTAGTCCCTATGTTTGTAATGTGCACTTTTGCTAGAGTAGCATAAGTCTAAAGAGTATTATTTTTGATTAGGCAATTAACCAATAAAACTCAAAGACTTATGCTTACACAAAACTCGGTATTAGATTTTAAAGGACAAAATATTTTTGTCGGAATTGATGTTCATTTGAAAAGCTGGGCAGTAACGATCTTAACCGATAATCTGGTTCACAA
>JANXYV010000129.1 GCA_025355875.1 Prolixibacteraceae bacterium
ATATTTTGACATTGAAGTTCAGGTGAAAGAAGAGGCTGCCCCGAAACGCGAAAAGAAGAAAGATGAACCAAACAAAGAGATAAACAGGATAGCAACGTCAATAAAATGGGCTGTTAAAGAAGGTGTTGACATCAATGCCCGCAGCGGGGTTTACTTTCTGCGCACTTCGATGGATGCCAATTCAGAAGAAAATGTATGGCAATTTTACAACACCATCCGCGAGATCGAGGCCACTTTCAGGGTGCTGAAAACCGACCTTGACCTGCGCCCCATTTATCACAAGAAAGATGAAAACACGATGGCACACCTGCACCTGGGCTTGTTGGCCTACTGGCTGGTAAATACGGTCAGGCACCAACTGAAACAAGAAGGCATCCACTCCGATTGGCGAGAGATTGTTAGAACCATGAATACCCAGAAGGCAGTAACCACATTGGCGCAAAACAACCACGAACAAGTGATCGTGATACGCCGTTGCTCGGAGCCAAATGAGCAGGTAAGAAAACTATACGATGCACTAAAATACAAATACGCACCGTTTGTAAAACGAAAATCCCTGCCTCGCCGGCAGGCAGGCGTAGTACACAAATCCGAACTCGAAGATTGCCAATTCATTGACAGGCAAGAATTCCGATCGGATTAGCTGCAAAGTGGGCTAATGCGATTAAGTCTCATTTCGAAATGATTTTCGAAAAAGCATATCTGTTGACCGTTTCACTGAAATTTCGGTTTGAGACCCCAAAGACGGATAGTTTTGGAGTTTTAGATTATTCCTTTGGTAATCCGGATTGTAAATCCTTGGTTAAAGGGTGCTGTTTGCAATCAGCACTAATGGTTGCGAGCTTCTATATATTCCGATTAGCTGGTTTTTTTTGTCCGTTTTCTCCTTTTATCTAACAACCCAAGGTAATATTCATTTTTCTCTTCATACTTTTTGGCTAAAAAGGCATTTGCCTTTATGTATGTAACACTAAATACATAAAGCCCAAAACAAAACCAAAATATATAGCCTACAAGTAATCGTATCTCACTAAATATGATATGAGAAAGAACAGTTATCATAAATGAGGCTGCAAAAATAATAGCTACAATGATATGAATATTACATGCTAAAAAAATTAAAATCCGATTAATGATTTTTGTTTTCATATTTTTTTGTTGCTCTTCTTTTTAATATTTCTATCACTGGGAAAATTATAAAAAATACAGTTCCAATCACTAAAAATAATCTATTTGAAGTTACAGAAAAGTAATTTTTAAAAAACATACTTTGAATAGCTGAAGTAATTACAACGATGAAAGCTAACCAACTTAAAAATTTATATATTTTCATCATATCATGAGTCTAATTTCTTTTTCTATGTATCAAGTTTAGGTAATATTCATTTCACTCTTCATATTCCTTAACTAAAGTTGCATTTCCCTTTTTGCAAGTAGCTCTAAATTCATAAAAGCAAGTCAAATCAAAATGAATATTGCTACTCCGGTTTTATTTTTAACTTTGAACCGTTGTAGCAATACAACTCATTTTGACAATGATTAAAACTGCCGGCAATGGAGACGCACCAAAGCCGGCAGCTTTTTTATTTATTTAACATCCATAGATTTTGACGTAATTCGATACTGTAAAGCTCCATTGCTATCAGATACTTTTTCTTTATGAAAGGAGAAATAGCTAACCTTAGGATCTCCATTCACTTTCAGTATATTCGTGATTTTATCTACCCGTTCATCTATTTTTCCCTCTTCAATTAAGATGTTAAATTGCAATTTTGAATTTTTTTGTAATTCCGATTTAATCGTTTCGGCCAATTCATCAATTTGAGTTTCAACTTCGTTATAGCTGACCATTCCGTTATTTTTCAACCAGATTAGATGTTTATCTTTATTGGGTGGCGGAGGCGGAGGAGCAATAATTTTGTTTTGATTTGTAGGTGGAGGCGGCGCTATGTCTGTTTTAATCAATTTTTTCACTGAATCCTGAGCGCCTGTGGAAACAATTTGTGGAGACAATTTCTTCTCCGAATTTACACTTTTGCCCGTTTTGCCGCAAAACATCAGCAAAAGGGCAAGCAGGGGAAGAAAGGTCGCCACCTTCCAAAGACCCGCTTTACTGGATTTTTGTTTGTTCATCATAGTAATACGATTTTTAATTTGACAATGATTAAAACTGTTTGCAAGTGCGAACTTTTGGTGTCCGACACCTTTTTGAATAATGAGAATTTGATATTGTTTTGCATCGATGCCTGAATGAAGGGTATGGTCGTCGGCCTGAAACTCGTGAATTTCTTTCAGGTCGTTCACCATGCGGTAAACCAGCGGATTAAACCAGAAAACGATCTTAACCAGTTCCATCAACATCAGGTCGTAAAAATGCCCGAGCCTGATGTGCGACTGTTCGTGGGTAATAATCGCTTCGTAACTGGTGTCGAAATCGTGTTGCGAAACCAGGATGTTGCGGCCAAACGAAAAAGCCGGAATATCTTGATCTACAATCCGGATGCGGATTCCATTGCGTTCAGTCTTTCGGGATTTGCGGAAAAGCAGCAGAACCGAAGCGATGCTGTAAGCAAACATCAGGAAGGAAGCGAGAACACCAGAAAGGTAGACGAAGATTACGATGGTTTGAATTGGAATCATAACTGGTTGTACCGTTTCCGGAGCTGGCGCAGCAGATTGTAGTATTGCCGGAGTTTCGGTAGTCGAAACGGGTTCTTCAATCCTTGGACTGGCTTGAAAAATTGGTTCCAGATTAACCGGAATCTTTGAATGAACCGGTTGCGGAATATATAGCAATGGAATAAGCAACGAACTCAAAACCAAAACTAATAGCATCATCCGGTTGAGTTGAAAGAAAGTCTCTTTACGCATCAGCACACTGAAAGCCAGATAAAGCAAGCTTAAACTCAAGGTTGATTTTACCAGAAACAGCAGCAAGCTATTCATTTTCGGATTTTTTACGGGATTCAACCTGACAGACCAGTTCCTGAATTTCTTCGGGTGTAATTTTTTGTTCTTCCACAAACATGGAAACCACCGAAGCATAAGAGGTATTGAAATACTTGCTCACCAGATTTTTGATGGAGTTTTTGCTGAACTCTTCGCGGGAGATCACCGCGAAATACCGGTAAGTATTCCCAAACTGTTCGTGATCCACAAAACCTTTATCTTCCAACCCGCGAACAATGGTCGAAATGGTGTTGTAATGCGGTTTCGTGCCTTTCAGCAGTTCGATCACGTCTTTGACATACATGGAACCTTTTTCCCAAAAGATTTCCATGATTTCTTCTTCCCGATTAGTCAGATGTTTCATGTGAAGAATTTGTTTGAACAAATATAACTATATTATTTAGTTTGCAAACTAAATAATATAGTTTTTTTACTTTAATAATTAGTTTTAAAAGCGAAACCCTGATTATTATCCCTTTTCCATTTCCTTTTTTCTGATATATTTGCCGGACGAAAAAATCAAAACAAAATATCTGACATGAGTAGAATGTTTAAACGTGTTGTCTTGCTGTCAATTGTGACAGCGATTTCAGGAATTCAGGTTTCATTGGCCTGTACCAATTTTTTAATTACCAAAGGAGCGACTGTCGACGGCTCAACGATGATTACCTACGCTGCCGATTCGCACACCTTATATGGTGAGTTGTATTACCAACCAGCCAAAGACTATCCGGCAGGTTCCATGCGCGATATCGTTGAATGGGATACCGGAAAATTTATGGGACGTATTCCCCAAGTAGCACATACTTACAGTGTAATTGGAAATATGAACGAGTTTCAGGTGGCTATTGGTGAAACAACCTATGGCGGACGTGAAGTTCTGTTTAAACAATCGGGCGCAATTATGGATTACGGAAGCTTGATTTATATTGCTTTGCAACGCGCAAAAACCGCACGTGAAGCCATCGGAGTGATGACCGACCTGGTCGAAAAATACGGATATGCCAGTGAAGGCGAATCGTTTTCGGTTTCCGATCCGAATGAAGTATGGATATTTGAG
Organism: Prolixibacteraceae bacterium; assembly: GCA_025355875.1. Classification (GTDB taxonomy): domain Bacteria; phylum Bacteroidota; class Bacteroidia; order Bacteroidales; family Prolixibacteraceae; genus Aquipluma. The sequence continues at coordinate 4,010 of JANXYV010000129.1, forward strand.
ATGATCGGCAAAGGCGAAGGCGAAAAAGGCGCTGTTTGGGTGGCCCAACGAATTCCGGACGGATACATCAGCGGACATGCCAATCAGGCGCGCATTACCAATTTTCCGATGAATGATGATGCAAACTGTCTGTTTGCGAAGGATGTGATCTCTTTTGCCCATGAAAAAGGATGGTTTGAAGGAAAAAACAAAGATTTTAGTTTCTCCGATGTATATGCTCCGGTAGACTTTAGCGGCGCGCGCTTCAGCGAAGCCCGTGTTTTTGCCGGTTTCAACAAAGTATATTCTGGAATGAAACAGTATGAAGAATACGTTCTTGGAAACGTAAAACATGACGGGGAAAATAAATTTCCATCGAACCGGATGCCACTTTGGGTGAAGCCTGATAAAAAGCTCGCTGTTCAGGATGTCATGGCCATGATGCGCGATCATTACGAAGGAACTCCGATGGATATGACCAAAGATATTGGCGCCGGCCCATTTAAACTTCCGTACCGATGGAGACCGTTGACTTTCAAGGTCGATTCTGCAAACTATGTGAACGAGCGAGCCATTTCGACCCAGCAGACCGGATTTTCCTTTGTCGCTCAGTCGCGTTCCTGGTTGCCAAACCCCATTGGAGGAATCATTTGGTTTGGAGTTGACGACACCTACACCACTTGTTATGTGCCCATGTATTGCGGAATTACCGAAATCCCTCAGTGTTTTAAAGTTGGAAACGGCGATATGCTCACTTTTTCGGAGACATCGGCATTCTGGACATTCAACCTGGTTTCGAACTTTGCTTATCTGCGTTACGATGCGATGATTCCTGACATACAAAAAGTCCAGAAGAATTTGGAAGATAAATTTGTAGCCTACACTTCAAGTGTCGATATGGCTGCCCAGAGTTTATGGAACGGAGGCAAAAAGAAAGAAACCCTTCAGTTTCTGACCGATTATTCGGTCAACCAGGCCAATGGGATGACCAGTGAGTGGAAAAAATTGTTCCAATTCCTGATTGTAAAATTCATGGATGGAAATATCAAAAAGGAAAAAGACGGGGTTTTTGAAAGAACCGAAACCGGGATGCCTCCGGCACCCAATCAACCGGGTTATCCGGATTGGTGGAAGAAGGTGATTGTTGACCAGACCGGCGAACATTTGAAAATGATCGGAAAGCCAGGCCATTGATTTTTGAAAAAAGCACTAAGTCTTTTGATGGCGATGCTTGAGGTTTGAATTATTTTATTATTTTTGCGCCACATTTCCGCAATCTCTTACTCATTGATTTGATGTAATATTGCCACTAAAACTTAAGAAGATGGATTTAATTAAAGTTGCACAAAACGCGTTTGCCGTTGAAACCAAGGAACAACCGCAATTTAAAGCCGGAGATACCATCACCGTTCATTACAAGATTCGTGAAGGAAACAAAGAGCGTATCCAGAACTATCGTGGTGTGGTTATTCAGGTAAAGGGAACCGATGTGACCAAAACATTCACGGTTCGTAAAATGTCTGGAAGCATTGGTGTTGAACGTATTTTCCCATTGTATTCACCGTTTATCGACCAGATTGAAGTGAACAAAAAAGGTCGTGTCCGCCGGGCAAAATTGTATTACTTGCGTGCCCTTACCGGCAAGAAAGCCCGTATCAAAGAAAAACGTATCTAAAAAAGATATTTCGTTTGAAAAAAGGTTGGTCCGGAAGTTCCAACCTTTTTTTTGTTATGCTGTTTAGTTGTCTCAAAAGTTCTGGATCCCGTCATCCTGAAATTGTTTCAGTATCTCGATGCGCTGGAAGTCATATCCCGAAATGAATTCGGGATGACGAGGATCGTGAGTATTTTGTCCTTTGATACAGACTCATATATTATTTCAAGTTTTTCCGGTAGCAAATGCTGTCTTCCATTCCGATATACTGTCCGTAGTTTTCGGTCAGAACATAACTGGCAACGGTGTAAAGACGAATTGCTTCCACCTGCCTCAGACCGGTTTCAAGAACTGCTTTTGTATTTCCCTCCTCAACGGCCCATTTTTCCAATTCCCGAAGGAGACCGGCAGCCAGATGTTTGCCACGCATCTCCGGCAAAACAAACATGCGCTTCATTTCAACAGTTTCAGTGTCAAACTTCTTGAAGCAACCGCATCCGACTGGTTTACCGTCGACATATATCACTATTACATGGTCGACATGATCCACCTGGTTGTACTGCCGATAGGCCAACTGGATCTCTCCATTTCGAAGGTATAAATCTTCGTCGAGTGCCTGAATGAGCATTCTGAAATCATCATTGGAACTGTTGGTACGGATAAATTCGGGAGATTCGAGAGTGGCCATAAAAAATCAAGTTAAAATATCAGTGTATTTGCTTTGCAAATTTAGATTCTATTCCTGAAAAGTAAAGTAATGACCGGCTTTTCCGCCAAATAAATCTTTAACTTAGTGCTTTGAAAACACAGAAAATATGCGTGGATGGATCATTTTTTTGTTGCTCCTGATTTCGGGAAGTTTATTGGCTCAGAATACAGTAAATCAGGTAGATGCTCAGGGGCGAAAACAGGGAGTCTGGTCAAAAAAAGATCCGGATGGGAAACTTCTCTATCAGGCTACTTTCAAAGACGACAAGCCGGTTGGCGAAATGAAACGCTTTCATCCGAACGGAAAAATGAAAGCACTGATGATTTTTACCGAAGGAAGCGACATTTCGGACGCCCGGTTGTTTGACGAACACGGCAAACTAATTGCCCGGGGAAAATATTCAGGACAAAAGAAAACCGGTGACTGGAGCTATCTCAAAGATGACAAGGAAATTTCGACAGAAACCTATCTCAATGGACAAAAAAACGGAATTTCCAGGCGCTTTTACCAAACAGGAGAATTACTTGAAGAATCGAACTGGCTGAACGATCAATTGAACGGACTCTATCGCTCCTATTTCAAGGATGGAAAACCATATCTGGAATGCCATTATTTAAACGGTCGCCTGAACGGCTCTTTTCAAACCTGGTTTGTGAACGAAACTTCTGAACTGATTGCATTTTACACCGATAATGCGCGCGATAAAGACTGGAAATATTTTGACGAAAAAGGGAATCATTTGTACACCTTGAAATTTGATCAGGGAGTTTTGTTAAACCCTGAGGTTCAGGACAGTATTGATCAAATAAAAGCAAAGGCTTATCAATCGAAAGGAAACAACATTCCCGATCCCGAAAAATTCAAACAAAATCCGGAAGAATACATGGAATTGATGAAAACCCGATAATTTGGCAAAATGGAATCCAATCTGAATTTAAGGAAAAAGTCATTAGTAAAAAGTCCGCCTGACCATCCTTGGTGGGCAGGGAAAAAGGAAAAAGGAAAAATATTTCTGGTACTATTCTGTTTCATCCTCCTTATTCAGAGAATCGCATTGGGCCAAACCGAAGCGAAGAATTCATACTGGGTGCAATTGAAAGACAAGAAAGGAACAATTTCCCGGATGAATTATCCGGAAGCCTTTTTATCTCAGCGGGCAATCGACCGACGCAACCGCCAGCATATTGCCATCGATTCGACCGACCTGACGGTTTCGCCGGTGTATCTGGATAGCCTGAAAAAGCTCGGATTCGAAATAGTTCATACTTCCAAATGGCTCAATGGGGCGACAGTCAGAACTGCCGATACCGCATTGGTCAGAAAAGCGAAAACCAGGGCATTTATTAAATATATTCAGTTTACGCGACCAGCCAAGGTATTGAAATCGGCTCAGTCAAAATTTGAAGAAGAAGCAAACCTGCCGTATGATCCGGCAAATTATGGCAGTGCAATTAATCAGCTTAGCCAATTGAACGGAGAATTCCTGCATCGTCAGGGATTTCGGGGGAAAGGGATCCAGATTGCCATTCTCGACGGAGGCTTTCTGAATGTCAATACCTATTCGGCTTTCGATAGTTTGCGAAGTTCTGGCCGGATTCTCGGCACCCGCGATTTTGTAGATCCAACTTCGGATATATACCAGCAGCATTGGCATGGCATGAGCGTACTTTCCTGCATCGGAAGCAATTTGCCTGGCAGTATCATTGGAACAGCTCCCGACGCATCGTTCTACCTGTTCCGGTCGGAAGATGTGTCTTCCGAATACCTGATCGAGGAAGATAACTGGGTGGCAGCAGCAGAGTACGCCGATAGTCTCGGCGTGGATGTGATCAATTCATCGCTTGGTTATTATCAGTTCGACGATTCGACCATGAACCACACGTATTCCGCCATGAATGGAAAAACTACCCGAGTGACCAAAGGTGCCAATATGGCTTTTCAGAAAGGAATCCTGGTTTTTAACAGTGCCGGAAATGAAGGAAATACGATCTGGAAACACCTCATCGCCCCATCGGATGGTGAAAATATAATTGGTGTCGGTGCTGTGGATTTTTACGGGACCCGCGCTTCGTTCAGTTCGGTTGGTCCTGCTTATGGAGGCGCTATCAAACCAAATGTGGCAGCCCGTGGCTCAAGCACTTTCTTGATAACCAGTACCGGAGTTCCGGGTACCGCCAGCGGAACATCATTTTCGTCGCCGGTTTTGGCGGGAATGGGCGCCTGTCTGATTCAGGCCAATCCGTATGCAAATGTGAAGCAACTCAAAATGGCCATCGAGCAAAGCGGGAGTCAGTTTGGCAAACCCGATTCATTGCTGGGCTATGGTATTCCTGATTTTGAAAAAGCCGACCAATATCTGAAAGTAAACAGCTCAAAAAATCTTACAACAGAATCGACCTGGTCGGTCTCGCCCAACCCGTTCGTAGACGAATTGCTTGTTCGAAATCAAAAAATGTCTCAAGGAAAAGATATCCAAATCAACATCAGCAACCTTCAAGGCGTTTGCCTGTGGCAATCAGAATTTGATTCTGAACCTGTCATTTTTATCAATCATCTTTCCAACTTGCCCGAAGGAATTCTCATCCTGAGCATTCGTTGCAGAGAAACTGAAGAACATTTTAAACTGATCAGGAAAAGCAGATGAACGATCAGCAACATACCCTCTCTGAATTACAAAACCTGGTAAAAAGGAGTCTGGACGAGACTTTTCCGATGCCCGTCTGGGTAAAGGCTGAAATCAGCGAGTTGACCGTGAACCGGAGTGGGCATTGTTACCTCGATCTGGTTGAAACAGAAGCAGGATCTGATACGGTGATTGCACGCTGCAGGGCAACCATCTGGTCGTACACTTTCCGGATGCTGCGTCCCTATTTTGAAACCACCACCGGTCAAACTTTCACTGAAGGACTGAAAGTTCTGCTTCAGGCCAAGTTGGAATACCACGAAGTCTATGGTTTCAGCCTGAACATCCGCGACATTGATCCGGTCTATACGCTCGGCGATTTGGCCCGACAGCGAAGGGACATCATCCGGAGACTTCAGGAAGACGGAATTTACGAGATGAATAAGGAACTTGAATTGCCCCCGGTTCCTCAATGTATCGCGGTGATTTCTTCGCCCACAGCTGCCGGATATCAGGATTTTACCGATCAGTTGCACAATAATCCTCATCGGTTTGTATTTTACACCAAATTATTTCCGGCGGTGATGCAGGGCAATGAAGCACCGCAAAGCATCATGAACGCTCTGGAACGAATTTACCAATATGAAGACCTTTTTGATGCCGTGGTCATCATCCGTGGTGGTGGTGCGCAGCTTGATCTGGCTTGTTTCGACCATTATGAACTGGCTTTTCATGTGGCACAATTTCCGCTACCTGTCATTACCGGAATTGGTCACGAAAAGGATGATACAGTGGTCGATCTGGTCGCGCATACGCGCTTGAAAACGCCCACTGCAGTGGCCGAATTCCTGATTGGTGGCGCTCTCCGGTTTTCTCAGGAATTGAAAGAGATGGAAAAACTCTTTACCGAAATTGTGAACGATCAGCTTGAAGATCACCAAAACCGTCTGAACGATGCTGCCGACGAGTTGAAACGATTGGTTAATCAAGCTATTGTTAGCCAACGAAACCGGCTCAACATTGCCCGAATTCAACTCGCGAACCAATCCGACAGATTCCTGAAAGACCATTTGAATCACCTGAAACGTCAGGTCATGGAAACCAGGAATATTGCCGGAAAATTTGTCACCCGTCAAAACCATCTCCTGGGACAATCAGGAAATAAACTCAGTTATATTTTTCGTGGACGTCTTGTAAAAAACAGGAACCGGTTGGATCATTTGAAACACCTGATCAAAATTGAGGCGACCGAACAAATCCGAATCGAAAATAAAAATCTGGAATCTGTTCAGGAAAAGCTCCGTCTGGTTGATCCGCTGAATATCCTGAAACGCGGCTATTCGCTGACGATGATGAATGGAAAGATTGTGAAATCAGTTCGGCAGGTATTCTCAGGTGATGTTCTGGAAACAAGGCTGAGTGATGGAAAACTTGAAAGTAAGGTGGAGAAAACAACAAAATTAATATGAGATGCTGAAACAAGTTCAGCATGACGCTTCGAGCATCTGAAAACATTTTTGAGCGAAACTGTCCTCCCATGAAATAAGGTGACAAGAAGTTTAGTTGATAACTTTTAAATTTCGCTTTATTATGGGAAGTAAAATTAGAAAAGTTAGGCATTTTAGCACGGAGTTTAAAAGAGAAAAAGTCAAGCAAATTGACGAAG
>JANXYV010000156.1 GCA_025355875.1 Prolixibacteraceae bacterium
AAACGGATTAAATTCTGTTTCTGTATTCAGTAATTCATTAATCTGAATAGGTAAAAGAACATTTTACAATCATACTACTAAAAATGACAAATATTAAAGGTCTGGTCTGCATTGTCTTGTTATTAACATCCTTGTTTTTCAGGATTGAAACTGCAAACGCACAATTGTACAATCAAAACGCCAGCGCTGCTGAAAACAAAGCAACCCTGTTCAAATACCTGCATGAGGTTTATGGTAAAAAGATCATTTCAGGTCAGGTTAACGATAGCTATCTTTCCTATATCATGCAAACCACCGGGGGCAAATCTCCGGCCATCATGGGTTACGATTTTAACGGGATTTGTCCGTCGCAAGGCGGAAATTTTGATACTTCCAGAGCCATCGATTGGGTAAGGAACAAAGGTGGTATTGTTCAGTATCAGTGGCACTGGATTTCACCTAATGCTGACGGGGATTTTTATTCGCACGCGTTCAATCTTGGAAATGCGCTGAACGACACCACCAGCACATCGTACAAAAACATGATCCGCGACATCGACCTGGTTGCAGGAGAGATGATGAAAATGAAAGATGCCGGAGTACCCGTTCTTTGGAGACCTTTGCACGAAGCCGAAGGACAATGGTTTTGGTGGGGCTATTCGGGCGGCGATGCCTGTAAAAAACTCTACCGGCTGATGTACGATCGGTTTGTAAATAAGTATCACCTCGATAACCTCATCTGGATATGGAATAGCTACGGAAAGACCAAGGAAAACTGGTATCCGGGCGACGATGTCGTGGATATTATCGCATGGGATTACCCTGACTATAACCAGGCCACAGGCTCATGGTCGCAATACCAGCAGATGTTTGGCTCGAAAGGAAAAATGTTTGGAATCGGCGAAGACGGGAAACTGACAGATCCCAAAGTTATGTCGACCCAAGGTTGGCTGTACTTTTTAACCTGGGCATATATGGTTCAGGATCCATCGCAAAAAGACGGTAAAAACCCAAAAGACTGGCTGAGACAGGTTTACAACGATCCACGGGTCATTACTCTCGACGATCTGATTCCCGGACCAAAAGCTTCGGCAGGAATGAGTCAGCTGATTTTTGATAATGACCGGAATGGAACTGAAACCGTGAAGTTGGACGGTTCTGCGAGTAAAACTGACGACGGAACTATCACATCCTACGCTTGGACTGAAACCGGAAGTCAGATTGCTACAGGAGTCAATCCTGAAGTGGTGCTCCCGCTCGGTGTGCACACCATTCAGCTGACCATCACCACGAGCACGAATGCCACCAAATCGAGCCAGGTAGTCATTACGATCAAGACACCAACCATCTCTCTGAAAAAACCGGTTACCGTTTCGTCGACCGAAGCCAACCTTGGAAATTTGGCCATAAATGCAAACGATGGCGATCCTTCTACACGATGGTCTAGTGCCTATTCCGATCCGCAGTGGTATCAGATCGATTTGGGGAGGAAATACGACATCAGCAAAGTCATCATTTTTTGGGAAGCAGCTTCCGCAAAGAAATACACAATAGATGTTTCGGACGATGGTTCTGTATGGACAACTATTCAGGCCAAATCGAACATGCCTTCTGGCGGAAGGACGGATGAACTGAATAACCTGACCGGAAGCGGAAGGTACATCAGAATGTACGGAACGGAAAGAACAACCAGCTATGGTTATTCGATCTTCGAATTTGAGGTTTATGGCAATGAATCAGGCGCAACCGGAATGATCAGTCCTGCAGAAAATGGATTCCGTTTGTATCCGAATCTGGTCTGGAAATCTGATCAACTTTTGATTTCCTGTTCTCCGGGCTTGCTTCCGGCAAATTACCAGATTTTTAGCCAGACTGGATTGGTTAAAAAGCAGGGGCGTTTAAATGAAGAACAGAACGTATTTGCCATCGATGATTCTTTCCACTCCGGAATTTACATTTTCAGGCTGCAGCACCACGATTTTTTTCAGTCGCTGAAGTTTGAGGTTTTAAATTAGTATTAAAAATGGTCCAATGAATATTAGAAAACTTTTACCCGCAATTATCCTGATTTTAGGATTTGGTCAATTGAAAGCACAGCCGATTATAACTCCGTGGGGCAACATCAAAGGGTTCGTTGTTGACGGTGAAAAAATGAATTTCGAAACCTCTGTTCGTTCCGTAAAAACCGATTGGAGCGGGTGTATCTCTTCTGAAAGATGTAACTGGCAAGGGACACAGAAATATTCATTTTCAGAAAATACCACCAACATGTCACATTTTCTACAGGCTCTTCCGTTAAACTACGCCGAAGAGTTCACCGAAACAGGTCCGAATTCGGTGAATGTAGAATTATCAGTTGATGCAACTGCCGAAATCGATCAGGCTGGAAGCTATTTTTGTTTGGAGATACCAGGAGCTGAGTTTGTAAGCGGGACACTCGAAATTTATTCCGGTAAATCTAAAGGCGGTTCGGTCAACTTGAAAACATCTATTACTAAAGGCAACACAGAATACATCCGGAAAAAGGGGAATAAAATCATTGTAAAAACTGATAGGCGAGAGTATGAAGTAATAGCTGATAATAACTCAGAAATATTTGTAAAAC